>NZ_JABWDV010000240.1 GCF_013362995.1 Streptomyces sp. TRM64462
GGCCCGCAGGTCGGCGCCCCGCAGCCACACCGTGGGCGCGGCCTCGCTCGCCCGCCGTGCGAGCAGCCCGGCCAGCTCCGTCGTACGCCCGCTGCCCGGCTCCCCCACGAGGCCGCACACCGGCGAACGGCCCGCCGTGGCGAACCGGTCCAGTTCCCGCGCGACGCGTCGGCGCTCCACCGCCCCGGGTGCGATCCACTGCGGGTGCGTCGCCGCGGTCAGCTCCAGGGCGCCCGCCAGGTTCAGCGCGGGGCCGTGGGCGGGCGCGGTGGCGGCGTTGCGGCGGAGGAGGGCGGCCAGGGGGCCGGAGGGGTCGCGGGCGGCCGCTGCGGCGAGGGGGACGGCGAGGCCGGGGGCGCGGTGGTCGGTGTGGAGTGCGGTGCCCAGGACCGCCAGGACCGTTCCCGTGGCCGCGTCCAGGACCGGGCCGCCGGCCGCTGCGCCGCCGCGTCGCAGCGCCTCGCTGCCGTCCGTGCCGATGGCCAGTTCGAGCGCGTCGTCCACGGCGTGGAACCGGTCGTCGGCGGTGTACGTGGCGGATGCCGTGCCGAGCACGCGCGCCTGCCGCCAGCCGTGGGCGTGGACGCGTACGTAGGTGCCCGTCGCGGGGGCGGCGGGCGCGTCGGCGATGGGGAGGGGGCGTACGCCGAGCCCCTCCGTACGGATGAGGGCGAGGGCGTCGGCGGGCAGGGGAACGACCGCGTCGGGCCCCGCCGCGTAGGTGCGCCCGTCGGGTGCCTCGACGACGACGCGCTCCAGGCCGTCGACCGTTTCGTGGCTGGTCACGACCGTGCCGGCGGCGTCGGCGACGAAGCCGGTCCCGCGTGGCCGGCCCGCCTGATCACAGATCCGTACCACTGGTGCCTGGTCCGCGCGTCCCATGGTCCGACGGTAGGTCGGTGGTGATCACCTCAGAAGAACACCACCGGAACGCGCCCCCGAGTGCTCCCTCGGTTCACTCCGAGCGCCTGACCGAGTGGGTGAATAAGGGTTCTGGGGCGGATAGAGACAGGTGGAGGGGGATCGTGGAGCGGGCAGACGCCGTGCCCGCTCCACGGCACGCCGCCGTCCACGCCCGACGACTGGCGGCCGGCGGCCTGGCCGGCCTAGGCCCGACGGACGACGACCGACTACCGGGAGTCGTCCGGGCCGAGGGCCGAGAGCGCCGTCGCTGGCGGCAGGCGGCGACCGCTACCGGAAGCCGGCTGGCCGACGACCGACACCACGGCGTCGGCCCGCAGGCCGCAGGCCGCAGGCCGCAGGCCGCAGGCCGCAGGCCGCAGGCCGCAGGCCGCAGG
>NZ_JABWDV010000241.1 GCF_013362995.1 Streptomyces sp. TRM64462
CCCACGAGAACCGGCACGCCCACGGCCGCCAGCTCCTCCGTGACGGCCCGCGCCAGCAGCGCCCACCCGCCGGCCGGGGACTGCTCGGCGGCCACCCGCATCACCACGGGCAGCAGCGGCCCGTCGCCCGGCCGGAAGCCCAGCACCCGGGCCTGGGCGGGCGCGTCGTCCGCGGCGATCC
Source organism: Streptomyces sp. TRM64462 (assembly GCF_013362995.1). Lineage (GTDB taxonomy): Bacteria > Actinomycetota > Actinomycetes > Streptomycetales > Streptomycetaceae > Streptomyces. The sequence goes on from NZ_JABWDV010000241.1 coordinate 182, forward strand.
TGCCCTCGGCGAGGTCCGTCAGGAAGTCGCCGCGTCCGCGTGCCGCCAGCTCCTCCTCCTGCCGCGCCTGCATCAGGACGACCGCCAGGACGCCCGCCGCCCGCTCCGCCGCCATCCGGTGCACCGGCAGCAGCGCGCCCGACACCGCCGGCAGCACCAGCCGCGCCCGCACCCCGCCGGCGCCCGCGCACGTCCCCGTACCGCCTCCGGGGCCGCCGCCCGGCACGTCCACCAGCACGGACCCCGCCGGCGGCGACTCGCGGGCCGCCCGCTGACCGCGCAGGCCCTCCCACACCAGCAGCGGATCCGTGCACGGCGTACCGGAGCCGCTGTCCGCCGCGTACAGCAGCTGACCGTCGGAGGTCTCCAGGAACACCGGGTTGCCCGCGAACCCCGCCAGGATCCGCAGCACCCGCGGCACCCCGCCCCCGCCCAGCAGCGCCTCCGTGCACCGCCGGTGCACGTCCTCGGCCTGCCGCAGCATCGCGTAGTGCCCGTTGACGATCTCGGTGTGGACCTCCTCCGTGACCGACACGAACGGCACCTCGCGGTGGAGCTGCACCAGCGGCAGGCCCGCCGACCGGGCGGTCTCCACGAGCGCCGCCGGCAGCCGCGAGAAGCGCGGCCCCAGCTCCACGACCAGCGCCGCGATCCCGCGCTCGGCGAGCCGCCGCACGAACACGCGCTGCTCCGCGGGCCGCGTCCCCATCGCCAGGCCCGTCGTGAGCAGCAGCTCACCGCCCTTCAGCAGCGACGCGATGTTCGGCACCTCACCGGCGTGCACCCAGCGCACCGTCCGGTGCAGCCGGTCGGCGCCCGCCACGACCTCCGGGAGCCCGCCCCGCAGCGCGGGCAGCTCCAGCGCCCGCCGCACGGTGATTCCGCCCTGTTCCTCCATGGGGCGGGACGCTACCCGCGCCGTCGTCGCCGGCCCATCGCACGGGCGTGACGTGCGGCGTACGGACCGACAACTCGTCTCGCCCGTACGGTGATTGGGTGACCCTCTGTCGATTGTGGCGTGCGTCACGCGCGGTCCAGGGTGTTCGGGCATGGCGCGGCCGAGCGACGAGAAACGCCCGAGGACGGCGATCCCCGGGCCCGCACCACCACCCCGCCCGCGACTCTCCGAGGAGCCCGATGACGATGGCACGTACGACGGCGATGCACCTGCTGAAGAGACTGGCCGCCGACCACCGCGACGCGGCCCGGCTGGGCCTGCCCGTCGCGGAACTGCGCGGCCTGCGGGCCACGGCCGGCGAGGGCACGAGCCGCCGCGCGCTGCTGAAGCGGGCGGCGGCACTCGGCCTGGCGGGCGGCATCGGGGCCGCCGCCATGGCCACCGCCACGACCGCAGCCGCGGCGTCCCCGGCGGCCGCCGCGGGCCCCGCGCCCAAGCGGCCGGCCGGGGAGGCCCGTATCGCCGTGGTCGGTGCGGGACTGGCCGGGCTGACGGCTGCCCTCACCCTCCAGGACGCGGGCCTGAGCTGCACCCTGTACGAGGCCGACCCCGAACGCGTCGGCGGCCGCGTCTGGACGCGGCGCGACCACTGGGCGGGCGGGCAGGCCTCCGAGATCGGCGGCGAGCTCATCGACACGGGCCACAAGAAGATGCTGGCGCTGTGCCGCCGCTTCGGCCTGCGCGTCGAGGACTTCGCGGCCGCCGGGCCCAACGGAGCCGAGGAGATCCTCTGGTTCGACGGCGGCTACTACCCGCGCGCGCAGGCCGACGACGACTTCAAGGGCGTGTACCAGGCGCTGCGCCGCGACCTCCAGACGGCCGGCGAGGTGATGTGGAACCGGACCACGCCGCACGGCACGGCCCTGGACCACATGTCGCTGCGCGAGTGGATAGACAGCCGCGTACCGGGCGGGTTCGCCTCCCGGCTCGGCCGGTTCTTCGATGTGGCGTACAGCATCGAGTACGGACTCGACACCACCGAGCAGTCGGCGCTGGCGCTGGTCCTGTTGATGGGCTACCAGCCGAACCCGGGGCACTTCAACGTCTGGGGCCCGTCCGACGAGCGCTACCGCATCATCGGTGGCAACGACCAGCTCCCGCACGCGATGGCCGCCGCGCTGGCCGACGGCACCATCAGGCACGGCGCACGGCTGGCGCATCTGCGGGCCGAGGACGACGGTACGCAGACCCTGGCCTTCGTCGAGGACGGCACCGTACGGACCGTCACCGCCGACCACACCGTCCTGTGCCTGCCGCTCCCGGCCCTCCAGCGCCTGGACCCGGTGGCGGCCGGCTTCGACGCCCGGATGCGGGGCCTCCTGGCAGCCGCCCGCATGGGCACCTGCACCAAGCTGAACATGCAGTTCACCGCACGGCCCTGGCGCGGCATGGGCCCGTGGCCGGGCGTCTCGGCAGGCGACACCTTCACGGGCGACCAGCTCCAGCAGCTCTGGGACACCACGAAGACCCACCCGGGCGCGGGCGGCATCCTCGTCCAGTTCAACAGCGGCAGCCCCGCCGCCGCCCTCGCCCCCGCCACGCCCTTCGCGACCGAGGCCGATCCGTACGTACGGGACCTGGCCGCCGCCCGCCTGACCGCCGTGGACCGGATCTACCCCGGCACGAAGGCCGCCTGGACGGGCCGCGCCCAGCTCTCCGCCTGGCACCGCCACGCGCTCGCCGGCGGCGCGTACTCCTCCTGGCCCGTCGGGTACGTCAGCCGCTACGCGGGCTACGAGGGCACCCCGCAGGGCAACGTCCACCTGGCGGGCGAGCACTGCGCGTACGACTTCCAGGGCTTCATGGAGGGCGCCGCGACCGAGGGCGAACGCGCCGCCCGCGAGGTCCTCCAGAAGTTCGGACGCTAACCGCCGTACGCGCCGGAGGCGGTCAGGCGGAGGGCCGTGTCGATCAGCGGCACGTGGCTGAACGCCTGCGGGAAGTTGCCGACCTGGCGCTGCAGCCGGGGGTCCCATTCCTCGGCGAGCAGCCCCAGGTCGTTCCGCAGGTCCAGGAGCTTCTCGAAGAGGCGGCGGGCCTCGTCGACGCGGCCGATCATCGCCAGGTCGTCGGCCATCCAGAACGAGCACGCCAGGAACGCGCCCTCGTCGCCCGGCAGGCCGTCCACGCCCTCGTCGGAGCCCTGCGTGGGGTAGCGCAGGATGAAGCCGTCCTCCGTGGACAGCTCCCGCTGGATCGCCTCGATGGTGCCGATGACCCGCTTGTCGTCCGGCGGCAGGAAGCCCATCTGGGGGATGAGCAACAGCGACGCGTCCAGCTCCTGCGAGCCGTACGACTGCGTGAACGTGTTGCGCTCCGGGTCGTAGCCCTTCTCGCACACGTCGCGGTGGATCTCGTCGCGCAGCTCGCGCCACCGCTCCAGCGGGCCGTCGGCGTCGCCGGACTCGATGAGCTTGATCGTGCGGTCGACGGCGACCCACGCCATGACCTTGGAGTGCACGAAGTGCCTGCGCGGCCCGCGCACCTCCCAGATGCCCTCGTCGGGCTCGGTCCAGTGCTTCTCCAGGTAGTTGATCAGCTTGAGCTGGAGGAGCGACGCGTAGTCGTTGCGCGCCAGACCCGTCATGTGGGCCAGGTGCAGGGCCTCGGTGACCTCGCCGTACACGTCGAGCTGGAGCTGGGCGGCGGCGCCGTTGCCGACCCGGACCGGCGCGGAGTTCTCGTACCCGGGCAGCCAGTCCAGCTCCGCCTCGCCCAGCTCGCGCTCGCCCGCGATGCCGTACATGATCTGCAGGTTCTCGGGGTCGCCCGCGACCGCGCGCAGCAGCCACTCGCGCCAGGCGCGGGCCTCCTCGCGGTAGCCCGTGCGCAGCAGCGACGACAGGGTGATCGCCGCGTCCCGCAGCCAGGTGTAGCGGTAGTCCCAGTTCCGTACGCCGCCGATGTCCTCCGGCAGGGATGTCGTCGGCGCGGCGACGATGCCGCCCGTCGGGGCGTACGTCAGGGCCTTCAGGGTGATCAGTGAGCGGATCACGGCCTCTCGGTACGGGCCGCGGTACGTGCAGTGCTCGACCCACTCGCGCCAGAACTCGGACGTCGCCTCCAGCGCGGCCTCCGGGTCGGGCAGCGGGGGCTGCGGGTGGTGCGAGGGCTGCCAGCTGATGGTGAACGCGATGCGCTCACCCGGCGTGATGGTGAAGTCCGAGTACGTCGTCAGATGCTCGCCGTACGTCTCGCAGGGCGTGTCGAGCCACACCGAGTCCGGGCCGGCGACGGCCACCGTACGGTTGTCGATCTTGTGCACCCACGGCACGATCCGGCCGTACGAGAACCGCATCCGCAGCGACGAGCACATCTTCACGCGCCCGCTCACGCCCTCCACGATCCGCACGAGCTGCGGCGCGCCGTCACGCGGTGGCATGAAGTCGGTGACCCGCACGGTGCCGCGCGGGGTGTCCCACTCCGATTCCAGGATGAGGGAGTCGCCGCGGTAGCGGCGGCGGTCGGCGACCGGGGGCTCGGTGCCCTCGGGGTGCATCGGTCCGATGCGCCAGAAACCGTGCTCCTCGGTCCCGAGGAGTCCTGCGAAGACGGCATGCGAGTCGAAGCGGGGCAGGCACAGCCAGTCGGCCGTGCCGTCCCGGCAGACCAGGGCAGCGGTCTGCATGTCTCCGATGAGTGCGTAGTCCTCGATGCGCCCGGCCACGTGCAATCTCCAGTCGAACGGCCACGTTCGCCCCGCGGGGCGCTTACTGGGGTCAGGGTCAAGGATCGTTGACGCGAGGGGATCCCGGGTGACGGGCGGGGGTGGTGCCGTATGCGGGCCTGACTCGGCAACGGGTGTCCGACGAGGATACGACCTCACCGGGGCCTCTGTGTGATCTTCCTGGTAGTCGGAGTGAGCCGGACGAGTGAGCCAGTACCCCGCTGTGCGAATGCATGCACCGCCGGTCACGCTCATCTGTTTCGCACACCCCCGAACGGATCCGAACATGAGCAAACAGTGGCCGATTTGTGTGGGGCGTGTGGCCGGAAGCGGCCACCCTCCGTCGCTGATACCCTGGTAGCCCGTGGACCGGTGGGCGCCGCAGAACGATTCGGCGGCCCCCGAACCGCAGCGACGGCACCCCCGGAGACCTCGGGTTCTTCCCTTCCAGGATCTCCGGATCGGACGCCGGTACGCACCTCCAGACCGCGACCACGGGAGCCCCCTCTTGGCCATGCCGCCCGCTGCTTTTCGAAACAGCACAGCCACGACGACCAAGCACATCTTCGTCACCGGGGGTGTCGCCAGCTCCCTCGGCAAGGGGCTGACCGCCTCCAGCCTGGGTGCGCTCCTGAAGGCGCGGGGACTGCGGGTCACGATGCAGAAGCTCGACCCGTACCTGAACGTCGACCCGGGCACGATGAACCCGTTCCAGCACGGTGAGGTGTTCGTCACCAACGACGGCGCCGAGACCGACCTGGACATCGGCCACTACGAGCGGTTCCTCGACGTCGACCTCGACGGCTCCGCCAACGTCACCACCGGCCAGGTCTACTCCACGGTCATCGCCAAGGAGCGGCGCGGCGAGTACCTCGGCGACACCGTGCAGGTCATCCCGCACATCACCAACGAGATCAAGCACCGCATCCGCCGTATGGCCACCGACGACGTCGACGTCGTCATCACCGAGGTCGGCGGCACCGTCGGCGACATCGAGTCGCTGCCGTTCCTGGAGACCGTCCGCCAGGTCCGCCACGAGGTCGGCCGCGACAACGTCTTCGTCGTGCACATCTCGCTCCTGCCGTACATCGGCCCCTCCGGCGAGCTGAAGACCAAGCCGACCCAGCACAGCGTCGCCGCGCTGCGCAACATCGGCATCCAGCCGGACGCGATCGTGCTCCGCGCCGACCGCGACGTGCCGACGGCCATCAAGCGCAAGATCTCCCTCATGTGCGACGTCGACGAGGCGGCCGTGGTCGCGGCCATCGACGCCAAGTCGATCTACGACATCCCGAAGGTCCTGCACACCGAGGGCCTCGACGCCTACGTCGTCCGCAAGCTGGACCTGCCGTTCCGCGACGTCGACTGGACGACGTGGGACGACCTGCTGGACCGCGTCCACAACCCCGACCACGAGGTCACGGTCGCGCTCGTCGGCAAGTACATCGACCTGCCCGACGCCTACCTGTCGGTCACCGAGGCCATGCGCGCCGGCGGCTTCGCCAACAAGGCCCGCGTCAAGGTCAAGTGGGTCACGTCGGACGACTGCAAGACGCAGGCCGGCGCCGCGCAGCAGCTCGGCGACGTCGACGCCGTCGTCATCCCCGGCGGCTTCGGCGAGCGCGGCGTCAACGGCAAGGTCGGCGCGATCCAGTACGCCCGCGAGAACAGGATCCCGCTGCTCGGCCTCTGCCTGGGCCTCCAGTGCATCGTCGTCGAGGCGGCACGCAACCTCGCCGGCATCCCGGACGCCAACTCCACCGAGTTCGACCCGGCCACCGCGCACCCCGTCATCTCGACGATGGAGGAGCAGCTCGCGTACGTCGAGGGCGCCGGCGACCTGGGCGGCACCATGCGCCTCGGCCTCTACCCGGCGAAGCTCGCCGAGGGCTCGATCGTCCGCGAGGCCTACGGCGACCAGCCGTACGTCGAGGAGCGCCACCGCCACCGCTACGAGGTGAACAACGCGTACCGCGCGGAACTGGAGAAGAAGGCCGGCATCGTCTTCTCCGGCACCTCCCCGGACAACAAGCTCGTCGAGTACGTCGAGTACCCGCGCGACGTCCACCCGTACCTGGTCGCGACCCAGGCCCACCCGGAGCTGACCTCGCGCCCGACCCGCCCGCACCCGCTCTTCGCGGGCCTGGTCAAGGCGGCGGTGGAGCGCCAGCAGGCGGCCAAGTCCGGCAAGTAGGCGAGGGAGATACGGTTGACCGGGGTACGGCCGCCCACTGGGCCCGTGCCCCGGTTTTCCGCTTTCGGCGCGAGGAGGAAGTGCGCAGCATGACCATCAAGGACACGCCCGAGGAGTGGCGGGTCACCGCGACGGCGACCCCGTTCCAGGGCAACAAGACGAGTGTCCGCACCGACGACGTGGTCATGCCGGACGGTTCCGTCGTACGCCGCGACTACCAGGTCCACCCCGGCTCGGTCGCCGTCCTCGCCCTGGACGACGAGGACCGGGTCGTCGTGCTGCGCCAGTACCGCCACCCCGTACGCCACAAGCTGTGGGAGATCCCCGCCGGGCTGCTCGACGTGCCCGGCGAGAACCCGCTGCGGGCGGCCCAGCGGGAGCTGTACGAAGAGGCGCACATCAAGGCCGAGGACTGGCGCGTCCTGACGGACGTCTACACGACGCCGGGCGGCTGCGACGAGGCCGTACGGGTCTTCCTCGCCCGTGACCTGTCGGCGGCGGACGGCGAGCGCTTCGAGGTCTCCGAGGAGGAGGCCGACATGGAGCTGGCGCGGGTGCCGCTGGGCGAGCTGGCGGCCGGGGTCCTCGCGGGCGACCTGCACAACACCTGCCTGGTGGTGGGCGTCCTGTCCGTCCTGGCGGCCCGTGCGGGCGACGGCCTCGACGCCCTGCGCCCGGCGGAGGCGCCGTGGCCGGCGCGCCCGTTCTCCGCGTGAGGCGACCGGCGGGCGCTGGTGTGACGATCGGCTGATCCGATCGGGCGATGTGCGGGCGCTGCACGGCACGGAACGCCGACGCGGCTGAACTACGCTCGGATCACCCGTACGGAGACCCGGCGGGATCGGCTCGTGCGCAGGCGGACGGGAGCGTGGCCCGTGACGGATCAGGCGGTGAACATCGGCGACGCCGACCAGCCCCCCACCCCCGCACCGACCACTCCCGCACCGACCACTCCCGACGACGGCGCCGACGCGGCGGCGCGCCCGGCGCCGGAAACCCGCACGGGCCGCCCGCCCAAGCCCCCACGGCGCCCCCGCCACCACCCGGCACGCGCGTCCACGGCCGAGCCCGCGACACCGGAACCGACCGCGAGCCCGTTCCCCGTTATGGGTGACCCTGCGGACAGTGCGTCCGAACCCGGGACCGCGCGGCGGCTGGGTGCCGAGGAACGGGCCGAGCGGCCGGGAGAACCGGCCGCGCAGCCCGGAGACGCGGGGGAGGCTCCGGGGCGCGCGGGTGCCTCGCCCGGTTCGCCGGGACGGGAGGCCGAGCCCCGTGGTGGCGGCCAGGCCCCGCGGTGTGCCGATGCCGGGACGGCGCGGCGGCTGGGTGCCGAGGAGGTGGCCCGGGTGCGGGTTGTCGGTACCGGCATCGTGCCCGTCGCAGGGGCTGACCCCAGGGACGGCC
>NZ_JABWDV010000242.1 GCF_013362995.1 Streptomyces sp. TRM64462
TGAGCGCGGCGTTGCGGCGCATCACGGCCCGCCGCCCGTCCCGTACGCCGCCCACGGGCCGGTGCACGGCCACCACCTCCGGGCAGTGCGCCACACCCCAGCCGCAGGCCGCCAGGTCGTACGCCAGGAGCGTCTCCTCGCCGCCGAAGAACAGCACCGGGTGGTAGCCGCCCGCCTCCAGGTACGCCGAACGCCGTGCCACCGCCGCGCACGCCAGGAAGCCCAGCACCCGCCGGCCCGGCAGACCGGCGGGCCGGCCCAGCGGCGACGCCGCCAGTTCGTCGTTCAGCGGGTCGGTCCGCCCGCCGTCGCCCACCCGGACCCGCGCCGCGATCAGCCCCAGCCGCGGATGGGCGTCCAGCAGCCGCTCGGCGGCCGCCAGGGCGCCCGGCTCCCACCACGAGTCGTCGTCGCTGAACGCCACGTACGGTGTGCGGGCCCGCCGCACCCCCAGGGTCCGGCCGACCGCCCCCAGGTTGCGGCCCGGCATGAGCAGCGTGACCCCCGGATGGCGGCGGGCGACGGCCTCGGGCGTGCCGTCGCCGCTGCCGTTGTCGACGACGATCACGGGCGGGCGCTCCGGCAGGGCGGCGAGCCGGTCCAGGGTGTGCAGGAGCTGGTCACAGCGGTCACGGGTGATCACGACGACGGTGGTACGGGACGTCGACGTCATGTCCGGGACACCTCCAGGAGCGCGAGAACGGCGCACAGCACCTCCTCCGGGCGGATCCGCAGGAGCGCGGGGTCCGGCGCCCGGCCGTGCGGGTCGCCCGGCGGTCCGCCTCCGGGGGGCGGGTGCCACAGGGCCACGTGCCGCGTACCCGCGGGCGGGCCCCACAAGCGCGGCGGTACGGGACCGAAGAGCGTGACCGTCGGGGCCCCGTACGCCACCGCCAGGTGCGCGATCCCGGTGTCGCCGCTGACCACGGCCGCGGCGCCGGCGCACAGCGCGGCCAGCCGCTCGTACGGCAGCCCGCCGCGCAGCACGTCCGCGCCGTCGAGCCCGGCAGGCCCCGCGACCCGGTCCACGATCAGGTCCTCGCCGGGCCCGCCGGTGACCACCACCCGTCGCCCGCGCCGCCGCAGCTCCCGCACCACGGCCGCGTACCGCTCCGGCGGCCAGCGCCGCGCCCCCGAGTCGGCGCCGGGGTGCACGACGACGGCCCCGGGCGCCGGGCCGTCCCCGCCGGGCGGCGGGAGCCGCAGGTCGTCCGGGTCGGCGGGGACGCCGTACCACTCCAGCAGCCGGCACCAGCGCACTCGCTCGTGCTCGTCCGCCGTCCACACCGGCCCGGCGATGTGCGGTGTCCCCGGGTGCGCGAACGCCAGCAGCCGCCCCGGCCGCAGCCGCTCCAGGAGCAGATGGCTCGACGGGCCCCTGCCGTGCAGGTCCACGGCCACGTCCGGCGGCGGGCCCGACCACGCCAGCCGCGTCGGCACGGCCCGCCCGGGGGCCGACGCGGGCAGCAGCGTGTCGACGGCCCCCGTGGCGGCGGCGACGGGTGCCAGCCCCTCCGGGGCCGCGAGCACCGTCTCGTACCCGGGGAACGCCCGCCGCAGCGCCCGCAGCGCCGGCACCCCGGTGAGCAGATCCCCAAGACCCAGCGCCCGCAGCACCAGCACGCGGGGCACCACGTGAGAGTCTCCGCCGACGCCCCGGGCCCGCGGCGTCACCGTCACCCGCTCCGAGGAGCCCGGCGGCACGCGGCGCCGCACACCCACCGGACCCGGTCCCGCCCTGTCGGAACACCCGCGCGGGCGGCGGCCGTCGTGGTGCGCCCCGGAGTCCGGCGCGAACAGGGCCGCGTGCCCGCCGGGCCCGTGCCACCGTCCCGTCCCGTCGGCAGGCCCGCGTCGGCGGGCGCCGTCATGGGGCCGCCTCCAGGAGCTTGGCGACCGCCGCCAGGACGTCCTCCGCCGTGACCTCGTCCAGACAGGGGTGTCCCGGTACCGGGCACGTACGGGACCTGGTGCCGGCGCAGGGTGCCGTCTGGTCGCCCAGGAGGACGTGGGGCACCCCGTACGGGCCCCAGCGCTCGGCGGGGACGACCGGGGAGAACAGCGACACCACGGGCGTGCCGACCGCTGCCGCCAGGTGCGTCGGGCCCGTGTTACCGGTCACCAGGGCGCCGGCCGACGCCAGGACCGACGCGAGCTGGGGCGGGGTGGTCCTGCCGCCCAGGTCGAGCCCGTGGCCGCCCGCGACGAACGCGGTCAGCTCCCGCTCGGCGGGGCCGCCGGTGACGACGACCCGGTGGCCCGCGGCGGCCAGCAGCCGCACCGCCTGGGCGCACCGTTCGGGGCTCCACCGGCGCGCCGGCACGCTCGCTCCCGGGTGGACCACGACGTACGGGCCCGGTCCGGTCAGCTCCGGGGCGGCCGGCGCGTGGCGCACCCGCAGCCGCCCGTCGTCGCCCGGCGGGCGCGGGAACCCGGCCGCGGCGGCCAGGTCCAGGGCCGCCTCCGCCTCGTGGGCGTGCGGTGCGCGCCGATGGCGGAGGTCCAGGAGCGAACCGGGCGCGTCGACGCTGTCGGCGGCGAGGTACGGGACGCCCGCCATGCGCAGGAGCAGCGCCGCAGGCAGCGGGCTCTGGTGGAACGACGTCAGGATCAGCGCGGCGTCGGCACGGGCGGCGGACACGCGGTCCACGAGGGCGTCGATGTCCGCGCGTTCCACGGGAGGCGGCGTGAAGCCCGCCCACGGCGCCTCCCACACCAGCACCTCGTCCACGCCGGGCAGCAGCCGCGCCGCGGGCTCGCCCACGGGCCCGCACAGCACCGTCACCCGCTCCGCCCGGTGGGCGACCGCCCGCACGGCGGGCCCGGCCAGCAGGACGTCACCGAAGCTGTCCAGCCGCACGACCAGCGCCCTCACGATCCCCACCTCCCCACCGGCTCGGGGGCTCCGCCCGGGCCGTCACAGCGGTCTCCGTACCGTCGAGGGATGCCCGAGCACGTGCCGGACGGCGCCGAGCAGGTCCCGGCAGACGTCGGGCGCCGCGGCGACCTCGGCGGGGAGGGTGCGGGTCGTCGGTACGAGGACCCCGCGGGCTCCCGCGGCCCGCGCCGCGCCCATGTCCGTGCCGATGTCGCCGATCACGACGCACCGCTCCGGCGCGACCCCGAGCCGCCACGCGGCCTCCAGGACCAGGCCGGGCGCCGGTTTGCGGCAGCCGCAGCCGTCATCGGGGGTGTGCGGGCAGTGCACCCAGGTGTCGGGGGGCCCGCCGAGCAGGGCGGCGACCCGGGCGTTGACCTCCAGGACGTCCTCCTCGGTGATCAGTCCGCGCCCGATGCCCGACTGGTTGGAGACCACGCCGATCGGTATGCGGTGCGCCCGCAGCAGCCGTACCGCCTCCCGCGCGCCCGGCATGAGCCGTACCCGGTCGGGGTCGCCGTTGTACGGCACGTCCACGATCAGTGTGTCGTCGCGGTCGAACAGCACCGCCGCCGGCGGCCGGACGACCGCGGGACCTTGCGCGTGGGCGCCCGCCGGAGCGTTCATGCGCCACCGCCGTTCCAGCAGCCCGCCGACCGGTGCCGCAGCTCCCCGGCGAGCCGGTGCCAGGTGGCGAGCGCCGGGATGACCGCAC
>NZ_JABWDV010000243.1 GCF_013362995.1 Streptomyces sp. TRM64462
CCGGTCCGGCGCACGGGCGGGCCCCGGCTCAGTAGCGCGTGATCGCCGTGGACCCGGACGCCGTCCCGATCGCGATGTGCGGCCGGGCCCCCGCGCGCAGCCACGTCAGGATCCGAGCCATCGCGTCCTTCGGCACGGACACGCACCCCGCCGTCGGCCCGTCCCCGTTCACGTGCAGGAAGATCCCGGCGCCCCTGCCCCGCACGGGCCGCTCGTAGTTGAACCCGATGACGACCCCGTACGCGTACTGCTTCCCGTACGTGATGAGGTGCTCGGCCTCCTCGGCGCGGCAGTCCGCCGGCAGCGGCCGCACCCACCGGTTGTACGAGGCCGACGCGTTGTCCTGGCACCACCACGCGTCCCGCGTCACGCGCCGGTACGGGTACGCGGTGCCCGGCGGGGGCGCCTCGATGCCGAAGCCGAACCGCAGGTCGTACAGGCCGGCCGGCGTCGTCGACGTCCCCTGTCGGCGCCGCTCGCCCGCCACGAGTCCGCCCGCCCCGAACCGCGCGGGCGCGGACCCCGCCTTCACCCACCGCCGGTCGCCCCGCCGCTCCCACCAGGTGACCGTGCCCGCCGTGGCGCCCGGGTCCGGGGCCTCGGCGGTGATGAGCTGCGTACCGCCCCCGGTGTCGGCCAGCCGCGCGGGCAGCGACAGCGGCGGCGGCTCGGCCGCGCGGGCCGCCGACAGGGGCAGGAGAAGGAGCAGGGCGGCGGCGATGACGGGACCGGTGCGCATGGCCCCGACCGTAAGGGCGCCGGACGATCAACGCTCCCGGGGCGCGTCCGTCCGGGGCGGCAGGGGCAGCGGCAGGGCCGGCAGACCGTCCAGGCTCTGCCCGACGTACTCCTTCTTCTCGCAGTACGCCGCGAACTCCTCGTCCGTCTTGCGCGCGAAGTGCTCGGCGTGCTGGGTGCGCTCCTCGCGGTAGTCCAGGAACGGCACGGCGAAGCCGCAGGAGTCGCTGATCCGGCGTGCCCGCACCACGATGACCGCCCGGGCGGACGGTCCGTCGGCCGCCTCGAACCGGCGGATGTGGTCACCCCACCGCGGGTCGTCGCGGAAGATCGCCTCACCCGTGCCGTGTACGCGCAGCACCTTCGGCGGTCCGTCGAACGCGCACCACATGAGGGTGATCCGCCCGTTGCCCTCCTCCCTCAGGTGGGCGATGGTCTCGGCCGTGCTGCCGCCGAAGTCCAGGTAGGCCAGGGTCTTCTCGTCGATCACGACGAGGGTGCCCTTGCGTCCCTTGGGGGAGAGGTTGACGTGTCCGTCGCCCGCCAGCGGGGCGGTCGCGGTGAAGAAGACGGGCTGCTGCTCGATGAACGTCCGTATCCGGCCTTCGATGAGGTCGTATCGCTTTCCCATGTGCCGGATTATCGCCCGCACGGGTGATCAGCCGTAGAGAGCGCTTTGACAAAACATACGGAGGTCTGCATAGTTATGCCTATCGCTGGATGCACCGCTAAGGAGAAACCCGTGACCGAGCGCGTCGTACTCGCCTATTCGGGCGGTCTGGACACCTCCGTCGCCATCGGCTGGATCGCCGAGGAGACGGGTGCCGAGGTCATCGCCGTCGCCGTGGACGTCGGCCAGGGCGGCGAGGACCTGGACGTCATCCGCAAGCGCGCGCTCGCCTGCGGTGCGGTGGAGGCCGAGGTCGCGGACGCCAGGGACGAGTTCGCCGACGAGTACTGCCTCCCGGCGATCAAGGCCAACGCCCTCTACATGGACCGCTACCCGCTGGTCTCGGCGCTCTCCCGCCCCGCGATCGTCAAGCACCTCGTCGCCGCCGCCCAGAAGCACGACGCCTCGATCGTCGCCCACGGCTGCACCGGCAAGGGCAACGACCAGGTCCGCTTCGAGGCCGGCATCGCCGCACTCGGACCCGACCTGAAGTGCATCGCCCCGGTCCGCGACTACGCGATGACCCGGGACAAGGCCATCGCCTTCGCCGAGAAGGCGGACCTGCCGATCGCCACCACCAAGAAGTCCCCGTACTCCATCGACCAGAACGTCTTCGGGCGGGCCGTGGAGACCGGCTTCCTGGAGGACATCTGGAACGGCCCGGTCGAGGACATCTACGAGTACACCGCGAACCCGGCCGAGCCGCGCGAGGCCGACGAGGTCGTCATCTCCTTCAAGGAGGGCGTCCCGGTCGCCCTCGACGGCGAGCCCGTCACCGTCCTCCAGGCGATCCAGCAGCTCAACGAGCGGGCCGGCGCGCAGGGCATCGGCCGGATCGACATGGTCGAGGACCGGCTCGTCGGCATCAAGTCCCGCGAGGTGTACGAGGCTCCCGGCGCGATCGCCCTGATCACCGCCCACCAGGAGCTGGAGAACGTCACCGTCGAGCGCGAACTGGCCCGCTACAAGCGGCAGGTCGAGCAGCGCTGGGGCGAACTGGTCTACGACGGCCTGTGGTTCTCGCCGCTGAAGCGGGCCCTGGACGGTTTCATCGACGAGGCCAACCAGCACGTCACCGGCGACATCCGGATGACCCTGCACGGCGGCCGCGCCGTCGTCACCGGCCGGAAGTCGGACCAGTCGCTGTACGACTTCAACCTCGCCACGTACGACACGGGCGACACGTTCGACCAGTCGAAGGCGCAGGGCTTCATCGACCTCTTCAGCCTGTCGGCGAAGATCGCCGCGCGGCGTGATCTGGCCTGAGCCGGCGTCGTTCATCCGCACCACCCACCATCCCTCTCCCTCTCCCTCTCCCTCCCGAGGAGCTTCCGCAGTGAGCAGCAACAACGGTGACGTCCGGCTCTGGGGCGGCCGGTTCGCCGACGGCCCGGCCGAGGCGCTGGCGAAACTGTCCGCGTCGGTCCACTTCGACTGGCGGCTCGCGCCGTACGACATCGCCGGCTCCCGTGCCCACGCGCGCGTGCTGCACAAGGCCGGGCTGCTCACCGAGGACGAGCTGACCCGCATGCTGGCGGGCCTCGACCGGCTGGAGGCCGATGTCGCGTCCGGCGCGTTCACCGGCACCATCGCCGACGAGGACGTCCACACCGCCCTGGAGCGTGGCCTGCTGGAGCGTCTCGGCCCGGACCTGGGCGGCAAGCTGCGGGCAGGCCGGTCCAGGAACGACCAGGTCGCGACCCTCTTCCGGATGTACCTGCGGGACCACGCCCGGATCATCGGCGGGCTCCTGGCCGATCTTCAGGACGCCCTGGTGGGCCTGGCCGAGGCGCACCCGGACGTCGCGATGCCGGGGCGTACGCACCTCCAGCACGCCCAGCCGGTGCTGTTCGCGCACCACGTGCTCGCGCACGTCCAGTCGCTGTCCCGGGACGCGGAGCGACTGCGCCAGTGGGACAAGCGGACGGCGGTCTCCCCGTACGGCTCCGGGGCCCTGGCGGGCTCCTCGCTCGGGCTCGACCCGGAGGCGGTGGCGAAGGACCTCGGCTTCGAGAACGGCAGCGCGGGCAACTCGATCGACGGCACTGCGTCGCGGGACTTCGTCGCCGAGTTCGCCTTCATCACCGCGATGATCGGCGTGAACCTCTCGCGCATCGCCGAGGAGGTCATCATCTGGAACACGAAGGAGTTCTCCTTCGTGACCCTCCACGACGCCTTCTCGACGGGCTCGTCGATCATGCCGCAGAAGAAGAACCCCGACATCGCGGAACTGGCGCGCGGCAAGAGCGGCCGCCTGATCGGCAACCTGACGGGCCTGCTGGCCACCCTGAAGGCCCTGCCCCTGGCCTACAACCGGGACCTCCAGGAGGACAAGGAGCCGGTCTTCGACTCCTGCGACCAGCTGGAGATCCTGCTGCCGGCCTTCACCGGCATGATGGCGACGCTCACGGTCAACCGGGAGCGCATGGAGGAACTGGCCCCTGCGGGCTTCTCCCTTGCGACGGACATCGCGGAGTGGCTGGTCAAGCAGGGCGTGCCGTTCCGTGTCGCGCACGAGGTCGCCGGCGAGTGCGTGAAGGTCGCGGAGGCGGAGGGCAAGGAGCTGGACGACCTCACGGACGACCAGTTCGCGAAGATCTCCGAGCACCTGACCCCCGAGGTCCGCACGGTCCTCAACGTCCCCGGCGCCCTCGCCTCCCGCGACGGCCGCGGCGGCACGGCCCCGTCCGCGGTCGCCACCCAGCTGGCCGAGGTCAAGGCCGACCTGGTCATCCAGCACGCCTGGTCCGCCGCCAAGAACAAGTAACCCGCCCTACAGCTACAGCCACATCGCCGCCGCCCACTCCGCGAGCGCGTCGAAGTCCGCCCGGATCAGCCCGATCCGCGGATCGACGCACAGGAGCAGGGCGGCGGCGAGGTGCTTCCGGTCCACGAACTCCCGGTCGTACGACGTGATGTCGTCGTCCACCCACGCGAACGGCCGCCCGCCCGCGTACTCCAGCACGTACTGCGTCTTCCAGAACGTCCCGCCGGGGGCCCAGCCGTGCATCTCCGGCCAGTCGATGAAGGGCAGCTCCGGCAGCCCGAGCCGAGGGCCTATCCACTCGTTCGCCTCGCCCTTCCACGTCGTCGCCCACACCAGCTCGTAGACGTCGGCGAGCGCGAGCAGCTCCTGACCGTGGCGGGGGTCGAGCCAGACCCGCAGCGGCCGCCCTCCGGCATGCGCACATGCTCCCCTCCGACCCATCCGTGAGTCGATCATTTTTCAGATGAGACATTTATGTCTCACTCGGGTTATGGTTGTCTCATGAGTGTTGACCGTGACCAGGTGCTCCGCAGCGCCGCCGCCCTCCTGTCCCGTAAGTCCACCGCCACCATGGACGAGGTCGCCCGTGCCGCCGGGATCGGGCGGGCCACGCTGCACCGGCACTTTGCCGGGCGGGACGCGCTGGTCAGGGCGCTGGAGGAGCTCGGCATCCAGGAGTTCGAGGCGGCCATCGACGCCGCCCGGCTCGACGAGGGCTGCGCCGAGGACGCGCTGCGGCGGCTGGTCGCCGGCGTCGAGCCGGGCGCCGGGCTGCTGTCGTTCCTCGTCACCGAGAACCAGCTCTTCGAGGGCGACCAGGTCAACGAGGGCTGGGCCCGCCTCGACGCCCGCGTCGCCGCGCTGTTCCGGCGCGGCCAGGAGCGCGGCGAGTTCCGCATCGACCTCACGCCCGCCTGGCTCACCGAGGCGCTCTACGGCCTCGTCGGCACCTGCGCCTGGGCCGTGCAGGACGGCCGCGTCGCCGCCAAGGACTTCCAGTACATGATCGTCGAGCTGCTGCTCGGCGGAGCCCGACGCAGGAGCGTGGAGAAGTGACCCCCCGTACCGTGCAGCCGCCTCAGGACACCGCGGAGGCCGTACGCCGCCCCGGCCGCTGGCTCGCGCTCGCCGTCCTCGTCCTCGCCGTGCTGCTCGTCGCCGTCGACGCGACCGTACTCGGCCTCGCCACGCCCTTCCTCAGCGAGGACCTGAAGCCCTCCGGCACCCAGCTCCTCTGGATCGGCGACGTCTACTCCTTCGTCATCGCCGGCCTGCTCGTCTCCATGGGCAGCCTCGGCGACCGCATCGGCCGCAAGAAGCTGCTCCTCACCGGAGCCACGGCCTTCGGCGCCGTATCCGTACTCAACGCGTACGCCACCACCCCCGAAACGATGATCGTCGCCCGCGCGCTGCTCGGCGTCGCCGGCGCGACCCTCATGCCGTCCACCCTCGCGCTCATCCGCAACCTCTTCCACGACCCGCGCGAGCGCAGCCTCGCCATCGGCATCTGGGGTGCCATGGCGTCGGCGGGCGCGGCCGTCGGCCCGGTCGTGGGCGGGTTCCTGCTGGAGCACTTCTGGTGGGGCTCGGTCTTCCTCATCAACCTCCCGGTGATGGCCGTCCTCGTCGTGGTCGGCGTCAAGTTCATCCCCGAGTCGAAGAACCCCGCGCCCGGCCCCTGGGACCTGCCCAGCGTCGGCACGTCCCTCGTCGGCATGATCGGCGTCGTGTACGCGGTCAAGGAGACCGCCGCCCACGGGCCGCGCCTCGACGCGGCCGTCGCCGCCGTCGTCGGGGCCGCCGCGCTCGCCTGGTTCGTACGCCGTCAGCTCACCCTCACCGCGCCGCTGCTCGACATGCGGCTGTTCCAGCACCGCGGCTTCTCGGGCGCGGTCCTCGCGGACCTGCTGACCATCCTGGGCCTCGCCGGGCTGATCTTCTTCCTGTCCCAGTTCCTGCAACTGGTCCAGGGCCGCAGCCCCTTGGAGGCCGGCCTCGCGGAACTCCCCGCCGCGCTCGGCGCGGTCGGCGCGGGGCTCGCCGCGGGCGTCGTTGCGCGCCGGTTCTCCGTACGGTCCGTCGTCTCCGGCGGGCTCGCCGCGGTCGGCCTCGCCCTCGCCGCGCTGACGGTCCTCGACCGGGGCACCGGCTACCCGCTGCTCGGCGCGTCGCTGCTGGTCGTCGGCGTGGGGGCGGGGCTGGCGTTCACGGTCACCGCGGACGTCATCCTGTCCAGCGTGCCCAAGGAGCAGGCGGGCGCCGCGTCCGCCGTGTCCGAGACGGCGTACGAGCTGGGCGCGGCGCTCGGCATCGCGCTCCTCGGGTCCATCGTGACGGGCGTCTACCGCGACTTCACCACACCGCACGGCGTCCCCGCCGGCCCCGCCGCGGCCGCGCACGAGTCGCTCGGCGGCGCGGTCGAGGCCGCGGCGGCCCTGCCGGATCGTTCCGCCACCGCCCTCGTCACCGCCGCGCAGGACGCCTTCGTCTCGGGCCTCCACATCGCCGCAGCCGTCGGCGCGGCCGTCCTGCTGGCCACGGCTGCCGCCGCTTGGCACCTCCTGCGCGGCCAGCGCCTGGAGGACAGCGCGGCCGCCGACCACCCGTGACTGATGCGGACGCGTGAACGGCGAAGGGGCCGCACCCACCCGGGCGCGGCCCCTTCGCAGGCCCTTACGCGGCCTTCGCCTTCGTGGCGTACATGTCCACGTACTCCTGCCCCGAGAGCCGCATCACCTCGGCCATCACCGAGTCCGTGACCGCCCGCAGCACATACCGGTCGCGGTCCATGCCCTCGTAGCGCGAGAACTCCATCGGCTCACCGAACCGCACCGTCACGCGGCCCGGCCGCGGCAGCCCCGCGCCGCCCGGCTGCAGCTTGTCCGTGCCGATCAGCGCGAACGGCACCACCGGCGCGCCCGTCATCAGCGTGAGCCGCGCGATACCCGTACGGCCCCGGTACAGCCGGCCGTCGGGGGAGCGGGTGCCCTCCGGGTAGATGCCGAAGATCCGGCCGTCCTCCAGCACCCGGCGGCCCGTGTTCAGCGCCGCCACCGCGGCGCCCGCGCCGTCCCGGTCCACCGGGATCATGCCGACGCCCGTGAAGAACCAGGCCATGAGCCGGCCCTTGATCCCCTTGCCGGTGACGTACTCGTCCTTGCCGATGAAGAACACCTGGCGGTCCACCACGAGCGGCAGGATCATCGAGTCGATGAAGGTCAGATGGTTGCCCGCCAGGATGACCGGGCCGGATCCGGGGATGTTCTCGGCGCCCTCCACCTGGGGGCGGAACATCAGCCGCATGACCGGGCCGAGCACTGCCTTGATGAGCGCGAAGCGGGACAACGAGTCCTCCGGTGTCGTGGGCAGACGGCAGATGGCACATGTCTGTGCAGGTGAGGACGATACTCGCGGGTCACGTCCCGCCGCACATCGGGTTAACCGAGTCGATACGCAGTGTTGACCCGCGTTTTCCACACGTTCGTCCAGGGGCTGCCGTACCGAAGGCGTAGCCGTCTACGATCAAGCGCGCCCAACAGGCCGAACATCGAAGACACGTTCACAAGAGGAGCCTTCATGACACAGGGTGCGCGCAGGAGTCCGGACCGGCGGACCGTCCTGGGAGCGGCGGTGCTCGGCACGGCCGCGCTCGGCGCGGGCGGCG
>NZ_JABWDV010000244.1 GCF_013362995.1 Streptomyces sp. TRM64462
CCTCGGCCGCACCCGCCGCATCACCCGCCGCGCCCGCCACCACCACCCGCCGCTGCGCGGGCACACGTACAGGATCCGCGCCCCCCTCAGGCAGCCGAAGCGCCGTCATCAGCTCCTCGGGCGTCGGCCGCGCCGCCGGGTCCTTCGCCAGGCACCGCCGCAGCAGCGGCACCAGGTCCTCGGGCACGCCCGCCAGGTCCGGCTCGTTGTGCACCACCTGGTACGCCACGATGTACGGGCTGTTCGAGTCGAACGGCCCCCGCCCGGTCGCCGCGTGCACCAGCACCGCGCCCATCGCGAACACGTCCGCCGCCGGGCCCACGTCCCGCGGCCGCTGGAACTGCTCCGGCGCCATGAACGGCGGCGTACCGATGAGCTTGCCCGTCTCCGTACGCACCTCACCGTCCACCGGCCGCGAGATCCCGAAGTCGATGACCTTCGGCCCGTCCGCCGCCAGGAGCACATTGCTCGGCTTGAGATCCCGGTGGACGACCCCCGCCCGGTGGATGTCGCGCAGCGCCTCCGCGAGCCCGGCGCCCAGACCGCGCAGCTCCTCCGCACCCAGCGGCCCGTTCCGCTTCACACGCTCCGAGAGCGTCGGGCCCTCGATGAACAGCGTCGCCATCCACGGCCGCGCGGCCTCGGGATCGGCGTCCACGACCGGCGCCGTGAAGGCCCCGCTGACCCGCCGCGCCGCACTGACCTCCTGGCGGAAACGCGCCCTGAACTCGGGGTCCGCCGCATGCTCCCGGTGCACGACCTTCACGGCGAGGCGCAGCCCTGAGTCCGAGGTCGCCAGCCGGACGACCCCCATGCCGCCGGTCCCCAGGCTCTCCCCGAGCCGGTACCGCCCGGCGTACTCCGGATGCTCCGCTTCCGGTACGGGCCCGGTCCTGCGCAGCGGCGGCATCGTCCCACCCCCGTGTGTGCTCGCGTGTGATCGCGCGACGCACGGAGCCTAGTCGATGATGCGTGCGATGTCGGTGCGGCTTGTTAGCCTCCCCGACGAGGCATCCGCCAGGGGGCGGGCGCCGTCCCACGGGGACGGACGCGACACACGACACATGGGGGAGACACACAGTGGGGGAGACCTACTCGGTCAAGCGCTACCCGGTCGCACCGGGCGTGCGGCTCAACGTCCGCAGCGGACCGGGCACCGGCTACAGCATCGTGAAGGTGCTGCCGGAGGGCGTGAGCGTGCCCATCAACTGCCAGACGCCCGGCCAGACGGTCACGGGCCCGTACGGCACGTCGCACATCTGGGACAACATAGCCAACGGCCAGTACGTGTCGGACGCGTACGTGAGGACGGGCAGCGACGGGTACGTCGCCGCGCGCTGCGGCTGACGCACATCACAGGCGCGGGGCCCGGCCACGAGCGGGCACCCGGGGGATAATCGCCCCCGTGAACGACGCGACCGACCCCACGGCCACCGGCCCGCAGCCCGAACCCCTCCGCTTCTTCGGCACGACCTGGGTCGGCCACGACGGCGGGTACGGGCTGCGGCGCGCGGGCGTCGCCGCCGGCTCCCTCGCGGCGGCCGTGGCGGGCGCCTACGTGCTGCGCCTCGCCTACGAGGGCCTGGCCATCGCGCAGGTCGGCGGGTTCGTGAACGGCCTGGTGCTGATCATGTTCGCCGTCTGCACGGCCCTCGCGTTCCGCAAGACCTGGGAGGGCTTCACGCGCCGCCCCGCCGACCCCGCCCGCGAGGACGCCCTGCGCGGCCTGAAGGCGATCGGCTTCATCGGCTCCCTCCTCGCGTACTTCGTCCGCTCCCTCACCGAGGCGCCCGGCGAGAAGCTCCTGCGCGCCGAGTACGAGACGGCCCGCGCCCGCTACGAGAAGCGCCGCGGCGCCCGCACAGGTAATCCGGCAGCCCGCAAGAAGCGCCCGAAGCGCACCAAGCGCCCGTAACCCGCCGACACCGACACCGACACCGACACCGAGGCCGGGCGGCGCCCACACCCTTGACTCCCCTCACCTCCCACGCCCATTATTCATCACATGATGAATTCCTCGGGTGCCGCCATCAAAGCCCATGGCCTCACCGTCGTACGAGGAGGCCGCACCGTCCTGCGCGGACTCGACTTCTCCGTACCCCCCGGACAGATCACCGGCCTCCTCGGCCCCTCCGGCTGCGGCAAGACCACCCTGATGCGCGCCATCGTCGGCACCCAGGCCAAGGTCACCGGAACCCTGAACGTCCTCGGACACCCCGCGGGCGCCCCCGCCCTCCGCCCCCGCATCGGCTACGTCACCCAGGCCCCGTCCGTCTACGACGACCTGACCGTCCGGCAGAACCTCGCCTACTTCGCCGCCGTGCTCCAGCCCGGCCGCCGCCACCGCGACGCCCGCGCCGAAGCCGTCACGCGCGCCATCACCGACGTCGACCTCACCGACCACGCCGACGCGCTCGCCGGAAACCTCTCCGGCGGCCAGCGCAGCCGCGCGTCCCTCGCCGTCGCCCTCCTCGGCACCCCCGAGCTCCTCGTCCTCGACGAGCCGACCGTCGGCCTCGACCCCGTACTCCGCCGCGACCTGTGGGACCTCTTCCACCGCATCGCCGCCGACCGGGGCGCCACGCTCCTCATCTCCTCGCACGTCATGGACGAGGCCGAGCGCTGCCACCGCCTCCTCCTCATGCGCGAGGGCGAGATCCTCGCCGACGACACCCCCGAGGCCCTCCGCCGCCGCAACGACACCGCCACCGTCGAGGACGCCTTCCTCCACCTCGTCGACACCGCCAACGCCATGGCCGCCGCCGCGTCCACCCGCGACAACCCCCGTGACACCCCCAGCGACAACCTCTCCGACAACCCCCAGGACCAGCCATGAACGGCCCCCGCACCCTCGCCACCGCCGCCCGCGTCCTGCGCCAGCTCCGCCACGACCCGCGCACCATCGCACTCATGCTGCTGGTCCCGGTCCTGATGATCACCCTGCTCCGCTACGTCTTCGACGGCAGCCCACAGGTCTTCGACAACATCGGCGCCTCACTCCTCGGCATCTTCCCGCTGATCACCATGTTCCTGGTGACGTCCATCGCCACCCTGCGCGAACGCACCTCCGGCACCCTCGAACGGCTCCTCGCGATGCCCCTCGGCAAGGCCGACCTGATCGCCGGCTACGCCCTCGCCTTCGGCCTGCTCGCCATCGTCCAGTCCGCGCTCGCCACCGGCGTCGCCCTCTGGGTCCTCGGCCTCGACGTCGTGGGCTCGCCCTGGCTGCTGCTCCTCGTCGCCCTGCTCGACGCGCTCCTCGGCACCGCGCTCGGCCTGTTCGTCTCGGCGTTCGCCGCCTCCGAGTTCCAGGCCGTCCAGTTCATGCCGGCCGTGATCTTCCCGCAGCTCCTGCTCTGCGGCCTGTTCACACCACGCGACAAGATGCAGCCGGTCCTCGAAACGGTCTCCGACTTCCTGCCCATGTCGTACGCCGTCGACGGCATGAACCAGGTACTCCGCCACACCGACGTCACCGCCGACTTCGTACGCGACGCCCTGATCGTCGCCGCCTGCGCCCTGGCCGTCCTCGTCCTCGGTGCCGCCACCCTCCGCCGCCGCACGGCATAGGCCCACGGCCCACGGCCCAGGCGTACCGCCCTTCGGACAGCACCACCACGACACCGCCCACGGTGCGAGGATGTTGCCCTACACGGATGAGTAGTCCAAGCAGCGCAACGGCGAGGTGAGCAGAGCAATGACCCAGACAGTCGCGGTCCTCGGCACCGGCAAGATCGGCGAGGCGCTCCTCAGCGGCATGATCCGGGCCGGCTGGCCCACCACCCACCTGCTCGTCACCGCCCGCCGCCCCGAACGCGCCGAGGAACTCCGCGCCCGCTACGGCGTCGAGGCCGTCTCCAACGCCGACGCCGCCAAGCGCGCCGACACCCTCATCCTCGCCGTCAAGCCCCAGGACATGGGCAAGCTCCTCGACGAACTCGCCCACCACGTCACCCGTGACCGCCTCGTCGTCAGCGCGGCCGCCGGCATCACCACGGCGTTCATCGAGGAGCGCCTCGCCCCCGACACCCCCGTCGTCCGCGTCATGCCGAACACCCCGGTGCTCGTCGACGAGGGCATGTCCGTCATCTCAGCGGGCAGCCACGCCACCGGCGCCCACCTCGCGCACGCCGAGGAGATCTTCGGCGGCGTCGGCAAGACCCTCCGCGTCCCCGAGTCCCAGCAGGACGCCGCCACCGCGCTCTCCGGCTCGGGCCCCGCCTACTTCTACTTCCTCGTCGAGGCCATGACCGACGCCGGCATCCTCCTCGGCCTGCCCCGCGCCCAGGCCCACGACCTCATCGTGCAGGCCGCCATCGGCGCCGCCGTGATGCTCCGCGACAGCGGCGAACACCCCGTGAAGCTCCGCGAAGCCGTCACGTCCCCCGCCGGCACCACCATCAGCGCCATCCGCGAACTCGAGAACCACGGCGTACGGGCCGCCCTCATCGCCGCCCTGGAAGCCGCCCGCGACCGCAGCCGCGAACTGGCCTCCGGCAACGGCTGACCCCCCCGGCGGCCCCCGACCACAGCCCGTCCACCAGCCCGCGCGACCACAGGGCCGCCCTCCGACAGAGCGGCCCCACGGCTCAGCCCGCAGGCAACAGCCCAACGGCCTGATACGCCCGGTCCACCACAGGCCGCGCCACCGCCCGGGCCCGCGCGGCCCCGTCCCGCAGCACACCGTCCACGAACGCCGGATCCGCCACCAGCTCCGCATGCCGCTTCCGCAGCGGCCGCAACAGCTCGACCACCCCGTCGACGACATCCCGCTTCAGATCCCCGTACGAGGAATAGCCCCCCGCCAGCTCCGCCGGATCACACCCGTCCCCCCGACACGCGGCGAGCACCTCCAGCAGATTCGCGAGCCCCGGCCGCTCCTCCCGGTCGTACACGACATCGACCCCGCTGTCCGTGACCGCCCGCATCACCTTCCGCCGCACGACATCAGGCTCATCGAGCAGAAACACGACACCAGCGCCGCCGTCCCCCGACTTCCCCATCTTCGACGCCGGATCCTGGAGGTCCATCACCCGAGCGGCCACACCCGGATGGGTGGCTTTCGGCACGGTGAACGTGTGCCCGTACCGCTGGTTGAACCGCACGGCGAGATCCCGCGTCAGCTCCACATGCTGCGCCTGGTCGTCCCCCACCGGCACCTCGTCCGTGTCGTACGCCAGGATGTCCGCCGCCATCAGCACCGGATACGTCAGCAACGACAGCCGCACGCTCCCACCCCGCGCCCGCTCCTGCGCGGCCTTCTCCTTGTACTGGATCATCCGCCGCATCTCGCCGTCGGTCGCCGTGCACTCCAGCAGGTACGACAGCCGCGCGTGCTCATCCACATGGCTCTGTACGAAGAGCGTGCACCGCTCCGGATCCAGCCCCGCCGCCAGCAGCAGACTCGCCGCCTGCCGGCTCAGCCGCCGCACCCGCCCGGGATCGTGCTCCACGGTCAGCGCATGCAGATCCACCACGCTGAACAGCGCGTCCGCCCGGTACTGATCCACCTCGACCCACCGCCGCACGGCCCCGAGATAGTTGCCCAGCGTCAGGTGCCCGGTCGGCTTGACCCCACTGAAGATCCGCGTCACAACGCCTCTCCCTCTCTCTTCCACCTGGGACCACCGCTCTCCGCGGCCGCCCCCACCGGGAAGGAGGGGAAACGCGAACGGCCGCCGAGGCGGCGGCCGTTGTCTGCATACGTGTCAACGAGGCCGCCGTCAGGCGGCCCACCACTGAAGGGTGCACGCATGCGTTGTCATGCCTCCAGGCTACGGGACCGAGACCCAAGTTGACAGCGTGACCCGACATCCGTAGTGTTCTCCGAGTTGTCCGACGTGAGCGCCGACTCCGGTTGGTCCCCGGGCAGCCATTCCGTAAGAACCACTCTCAGCGAGCGACTCGCCGTCGCGCCGCTTTGTGCGCGCTTTTGCGGAATGAAGAATCCCTGTTCGAGAGAACGGGCCCGATTAGCGTCGGGCGGAAGGATTCGCTAAAGTTCACGGCGTCGGAACGGCCGCAGGGTCGTGAAGGCAAATCCCGCTGACTGGGAATCAGGCCCGAAAGGA
>NZ_JABWDV010000245.1 GCF_013362995.1 Streptomyces sp. TRM64462
CCTCCTGCCCGTCCCGCTGGTCGCGGCCACCGCCGTCCTCGCATTCGGCGGTCCCGGCACACCCGGCGCCGCGGGCGCCGCCGCACTGGCCGTCGCAGCGGTCACGGCGGCGGGCAGCGCCGCACTCGGCCGCCGCCACGCCCGGGTGCCGTTCGCCGGCGCCGTCGCCGTGGCCGCTCTCGACGTGACCCTGCTCGTAGGGAGGGGCGCGGCACTCGGCTGAGCGCACGGGAACCACCGGAACCACCGGTTGCGCCGCATTTCGGACATGTCGACAATGACACTGGCTTGACCGGGACCAGGACGCTGACACAGGACGCACACGACGCACGGAGAGTCACACCGCCGGAGGCGCAGATGACGAGTGAGGTCCAGGGCGTTCTGCGGATCGGCGTACTCGGCTCGTACGGCGGATTCAACATCGGCGACGAGTCCATCCTGACGTGCGTCCTCGGCGATCTGCGCGCCTGGCGCCCCGACGCGTGGCTGGTCGTCTTCAGCAGGAACCCCGAGCACACCCGCGCCCACCACCGCTCCGCCGACGAGGTCATCGGCTGGGAGGGCCTCGGCCAGGACCGGCTCAGGAGCGCCGTCGGCGGCCTCGACCTGCTCATCCTCGGCGGCGGCGGACTCCTCTACGACAGCGAGGCCCGCCGCTATCTGCGCCTCGTGAACGCCGCCCACCACCTCGGCATCCGCACCTTCGCCTACGCCGTCGGCGCCGGCCCCCTGCACGAGGCCGACGACCGGCACGCCGTCCGCACCGTGGTCGGCGCGATGGACGAGGTCGTGGTGCGGGACGAGGAGTCCCGGCTCGTCCTCGAAGAGGTCGGCGTCGAACGCGAGATCACCGTCGCCGCCGACCCCGCGCTGCTCCTCCCGCCCGAGGAGTTCACCGACGAGATGCTGCTCCACGAAGGCATACCCGGCGGCGCACGCCTCGTGGGCATGTCGGTGCGCGAGCCCGGCCGGGCGGCCGAGCACCTCGACGTGAGCGACTACCACGCGCTGCTCGCCGACGTCGCGGACTTCCTCGTCCGCCGCTTCGACACCCACGTGGTGTTCATGCCGATGGAGAACCAGGACATCCGCCACGCCCACGCCGTCCTGTCGCACATGACCGCCGCGGACCGCGGCCGGGTCCTCAACGGCTCCTACAGCCCGGGCCAGACCCTGGACTTCATGCGCAGGCTGAGCCTGGCCGTCGGGATGCGGCTGCACTTCCTGATCTTCGCGGCGGTCTCCGGAGTGCCCCTGCTGCCCCTGCCCTACGCGGGCAAGGTGTTCGACTTCGCCCGCAGCGTCGGCGCCCCGGCGCTGGTCGGGGTGGCCAGGGAGCAGGCCGGGCTGCTGCTCGCCGAGGTCGACCGGCTGTGGGACGAGGCGCCCCAGCGGCGGGAGGCGATGAGCGCGCACGTCGACGCGCTGCGCGAACGCTCCGGACGGACCTGGGAACGCTGCCGTGCCCTCCTGGAGGACATCGAGGCGCAGCACGCGCCCGCCCTGCCCGTCGTCCTGCCCGCCCCCTGAGCCCCACCGGAACGGAAGCGGGCACCAGGCCCGGAAGCGGAGGAGCCCATGCCGATCCTCGGCGCACCCACCGAGCAGCGCACCGTCAGCCTGCCGCCCCGGCCGGCGCAGTTCGGCGGCCGCACCGAGGTCCTCGTCGTCGGCGGCGGCCCCGCCGGACTCGGGGCGGCGCTCGCCGCGGCGGACGCCGGGGCGGACGTGGTCCTCGTCGAGCGCTACGGCTTCCTCGGCGGCAACGCGACCGCGGCCCTCGTCATGCCGCTGATGTCCTTCCACAACGAACAGAAGCAGGCCGTCCCCGGCGGCGACGTCTCCCGTCTGCTGCCGCCCGACCACGGCGAGGGCGAACCGGTCGTCGCCGGTGTGCTGTGGCGGATGCTGCGCAGGCTCGCCGAGCGGCACGGCTGCATCCTGCCGTCCGTCGAGACGGGCTACACCGTGCCGTTCGACCCGGAGAGATTCAAACTGGTCGCCCTGGACATGCTGGACGAGGCAGGGGTGCGGATGCTGTTCCACGCCTTCGCCTCCTCGATCCTGCCCCTCGACGACGGCCGCCGCGTCGTCTTCGAGACCAAGTCGGGCCCCGTCGTGATCGACGCCGACGTCGTCGTGGACTGCACGGGCGACGGCGACATCGCGGCCGCGGCCGGAGCGCCGTACGAGATCGGCCGGCACGAGGACGGACTCGTCCAGCCCATGACCCTCATGTTCCGCGTCGCCAACTTCCTCCAGCCCCACTTCGCCGAATACGTCCGCGACCACCCCGACCAGTGGCGCGGCGTCCACGGCCTGTGGGACCTCGTGAAGGAGGCGACCGAGGCGGCCGAACTGACACTGCCCCGCGAGGACATCCTGTTCTTCGCGACGCCGCACCCCGACGAGGTCAGCGTCAACAGCACCCGCGTCACCCGGGTCCTCGGCACCAGCGTGTGGGACCTCACCCGCGCCGAATACACCGCACGCCGCCAGATGGAGCAGGTCGACCGGTTCCTGCGCGGCCACGTCCCCGGCTTCGAGAAGTCGTACGTCGTACAGAGCGGCGTCCAGATCGGGGTCAGGGAGACCCGCCGCATCCTCGGCGACTACCAGCTCACCGGCCACGACATCCTCGCCGCGCAGCACTTCCCGGACGCCGTCGCGCACGGCGCGTACCCGGTCGACATCCACAACCCCCGCGGCATCGGCACCGTCCTCAAACGCGTACCGGTCGGCAAGGTCTACGACATCCCGCTGCGCTGCCTGCTGCCCCGCGACACCGACCACCTGCTCGTCGCGGGCCGCTGCATCTCGGGCACGCACGTGGCGCACTCGTCGTACCGGGTCATGCCCATCTCGATGGCGACCGGTCAGGCCGCGGGCGTCTGCGCGGCCCTCGCCGTACGCCGGGGCCGGCCGCCCCGCGCCATCGAACCCGCCCTCGTCCAGCGGGAACTCCTCCGCCAGGGCGCCCACCTCCGCGAGGGCGTCGCCGAGGCCGCGGCCGTGCCGGACGCCTAGGCATGCACGACGTGCGCACCACCCGGACCCCCGAGCGCGGCGGCGCCCCCGCCCCGGAACCCGCAGGGTTCCCGGAACCGTGGCGCCCGCCGCAGCCGCTGCGCGACTACGCCCTCCTCGCCGACGGCGAGCGCGGCGTCCTGGTCGGCCCGCGGGGCGACTTCGTCTGGATGTGCGCCCCGCGCTGGGACTCCGACGCCGTCTTCGCCGGCCTGGTCGGCGGCACCGGCACCTACGTCGTGACCCCGTCGGGCCGCGCCGTGTGGGGCGGCTCCTACGAGGACGGCTCGCTCGTCTGGCGCAGCCGCTGGATCACCGACGACGGCATCGTGGAGTGCCACGAAGCCCTGGCCATGCCCGGCGACCCGCACCGCGCCGTGGTCCTGCGCCGGATCGTCGCCACCGAGGGCAGGGCCCCGCTGTCCGTGGTCCTCGAACCCGCCGCCGGTTTCGGGCGGGAGCCGCTGCGCGACCTGTCCCGCGACGACGACGGCGTGTGGACGGCACGCACCGGCGGCCTGTGGCTCCGCTGGACGGGCTGCCCCGACGCCCGGCCCACGGGTCCCGGGGGCCGGCGCCTCGCGGCGGAGCCGGAGGCCGTGCCCGGAGCTCCGCACGACCTGGTCCTGGAGATCGCCGACGCGCCGTTCACGGGCCCGCCGCCCCACGCCGGCCGCGCCTGGGACACCACCCGGGCGGCCTGGCGGCGTGAGGTGCCCGCACTGGACCACATCACCGCCCGCCGGGACGCCCGCCACGCGTACACCGTGCTGCGCGGCCTCACCGCCACGTCCGGCGGCATGGTCGCGGCCGCCACCACCAGCGTGCTCGAACGGGCCGAGGCGGGCCGCAACTACGACTACCGCTACGTCTGGATCCGCGACCAGTGCTTCGCCGGGCAGGCCGTCGCCGCCACCGGGCCGCACCCCCTCCTCGACGACGCCGTCCGCTTCGTGACCGCACGCCTCCACCAGGACGGTCCCCGCACCGCCCCCGCCTACACGACCGACGGGCGCCCGGTCCCCGGCCCGCGCCCGCTGGACCTGCCCGGCTACCCCGGCGGCTTCGACCGCGTCGGCAACCGGGTCGGCGGCCAGTTCCAGCTGGACGTGTTCGGCGAGGCGCTGCTGCTCCTGGCCGCGGCCGCACGCCACGGCCCCCTCGGCGCCGACGCCCGGCGGGCCGCCGCCATCGCGGCCGACACCATCGCCCGGCGACGGCACGAACCCGACGCCGGCATCTGGGAACTCGCCCCGCGCCGCTGGACCCACAGCCGGCTCGTCTGCGCGGCGGGACTGCGGGCCATCGCGCACGCCGACCCGGCCGACCGGGAGACGGCCGCCCGCCGGCTCGCCCTCGCCGACCGCATCGTCGCCGAGACGGCCGCCGACTCCGTACACCCCTCGGGCCGGTGGCAGCGGTCACCCGGCGACCCGCGCCCGGACTTCGCCCTGCTCCTGCCCGCCGTCCGCGGCGCGCTCCCGCCCGACGACCCGCGGACCACCGCGACACTCCGCGCCTGCACGGCGGAACTGGCGGACGACCACTACGCCTACCGGTTCCGCCACGACGACCTGCCCCTGGGCGACGCCGAGGGCGCCTTCCTGCTGTGCGGCTTCGCCACCGCGCTCGCGGAGTACCAGCAGGGCCGCACCGTGGCCGCGTACCGCTGGTTCGAACGGAACCGCGCCGCCTGCGGACCGGCCGGCCTGTACGCGGAGGAATACGACGTGACGCAGCGCCAGATGCGCGGCAACCTCCCCCAGGCCTTCGTCCACGCGATCATGCTCGAATGCGCGGCCCGGCTCACCGAGCCCGCACCACCCGAGGAAGGACGGCAGCGATGAGCCCGACCGAGGACCGGACGACGCGTCAGACGGTGGTCGTCACCGGCGCCAGCGGCGGCATCGGCCGCGCCACCGCGCGCGCCTTCGCCCGCCGGGGCGCCCGTGTCGGCCTGCTCGCCCGCGGCAGGACCGGCCTGGAAGCGGCGGCACGCGAGGTCGAACAGCTCGGCGGCACGGCCCTCGTCGTACCGGCCGACGTCGCCGACCACGACCAGGTCCAGGCGGCCGCCACAGCCGTCGAGGACGCGTTCGGACCGATCGACGTCTGGGTGAACACGGCCATGGTCTCCGTCCTCGCGCCCTTCACGGACGTCGCCCCCGACGAGTTCCGCCGCGTCACCGAGGTGACCTACCTCGGCTACGTCCACGGCACGAGAGCCGCCCTGGACCGGATGCTGCCCCGCGACCAGGGCACCATCGTGCAGGTCGGCTCCGCGCTCGGAGACCGCGCGATCCCCCTCCAGTCCGCCTACTGCGCCGCCAAGCACGCCGTCAACGGCTTCACCTCGTCACTCCGCACCGAACTCCTCCACAACAGGAGCAACGTCCAGGTGACGATCGTCCAGATGCCCGCCGTCAACACCCCCCAGTTCTCCTGGGTGCTGTCCCGCATGCCCCGCCACCCCCAGCCGGTGCCGCCCGTCTACCAGCCCGAGATCGCGGCCGGCGCGATCCTGTACGCCGCCGACCACCCCCGCCGCAGGCAGTACTGCGCCGGCGCCTCGACCCTCGCGACCATCCTGGCCGAACGGCTCGCCCCCGCCCTCCTCGACCGCTACCTCGCCCGCACCGGATACGACTCCCAGCAGACCGCGGACACGATCCCGCCGGACCGCCCCCACAACCTGTGGCACCCGCTCGACGGCGACGACGGCAGGGACTTCGGCGCCCACGGCGTCTTCGACAGCACCGCGCACGACCGTGCCCCCCAGCTGTGGGCGTCCCGGCACCCCCGCGCCCTGGGCGCCGCAGCGGCCGCCACCGCCCTCGCCACGGCCTGCGCCCTAAAGCGCCGCAACCGACAGCGCTGACCGACACCGCTGACCGGCACCGCCCG
>NZ_JABWDV010000246.1 GCF_013362995.1 Streptomyces sp. TRM64462
GCCCCTCCGGCGTTTGAGGAGCGGGGGTTCGGGGGCAGAGCCCCCGATTCGGGAAGGGGCGGGATAGGGGAAAGACCACCGAACGCGGCCCAGCCCCTCAGCCCAGGCGCCCGACGGCCTCCACCACCTGCCCCGCGCCATCCTCCGCGGCGATGCGCCCGGCCAGGTCACGGGCCCGCGTCCGGTAGCCGGGCGTCCCGACGGCGCGGCGGATCGCCTCGGCGAGCCGCTCGGCCGTGAGCCGTCGGAAGGGCACCGGGCCGGGGCTGACGCCCAGGGCGGTCAGCCGGGCGGCCCAGAACGTCTGGTCGAGCTGGACCGGCACGGGGACGGCCGGCACCCCGGCGCGCAGGCCCGCCGCCGTCGTCCCGGCCCCCGCGGCGTGGACGAGCGCCGACATGCGCGGGAACAGCCAGTCGTGGGGGACCTCGCCGACGGTCAGGACGTCGTCCCCGCACGCCCGCAGGCCGCTCCACCCGGCCTGGACGACGCCCCGCACGCCCGCGGCCCGCAGGGCGTCCA
Organism: Streptomyces sp. TRM64462; assembly: GCF_013362995.1. Taxonomy (GTDB): domain Bacteria; phylum Actinomycetota; class Actinomycetes; order Streptomycetales; family Streptomycetaceae; genus Streptomyces. The sequence continues at coordinate 523 of NZ_JABWDV010000246.1, forward strand.
CCGCGATCCGGGACAGCCGGCCGGCGTCCGTGACGACGCTGCCGAAGCCGATGAACACAGGAGGCGGCCCCGCCTGAAGGAAGTCGGTCAGCCGCGGGTCGGGGCTCCAGCCTTCCGCACGCGCGGGCCACAGGTACCCGGCGACCTGCGCGGCGGCCGGCCAGTCCGCCGGGCGTGGCACCACGGTCGGGCTGTACGCGTAGCGCACCGGCCACGCCCCGCTCTCGCGGCGCACGGACCCGCGGTCGGCGCCCTTCGGCAGGCCGAGGTGGGTGCGCAGGTCACGGACGCCGGTGGCGTACACCCGGTCCAGCAGCGCCAGTACGGCGTGCCCGGAGGCGCGGTTGGCCCAGCGGCCCAGCGAGCGGCCGCCGCCGAACACGGCGGACGGGAAGTCGCCCGTCGGGGCCCACGGCTGCAGGTACACGCCCATGCCGGGCACGTCGAGGGCGCGGGTCACCAGGTGTCCGGGCCGGGCCAGCGAGGTCGACAGCAGCACCGCGTCCGCGCCCTGTTCCACCGCGGCCAGTACCCCGCGGCACAGCTCCGGGGCGAACTCCCGCGCCATCCGCATCAGGGAGACCATCGCCGCGGGACCGTTGCCGGCCCGGGCCAGCTCCTGACCGCCGGCCGAGGCCAGTTCGGCGCGCGGATCCACAGGCAGCGGGCGGAAGCCCAGGCCACGGGCGCGTACGAGCGTCTCGAATCCCGCGTGGGTGGCCAGCACCACCTCGTGCCCGGCTTCCCGCAGCCGTACTCCGAGCCCCGTGTAGGGCATGACGTCCCCGACCGATCCCGCTGTCACCACAAGAACACGCACGCCTGCGTGCCTCCCCACCCGTCGGCCTCCACATGCGGACTCAGGCCGAGCGGTCCGCCAGGGCCTGGAGGACGGCCACCGCCTGCTCGGCGTGCTCGTACGGTACGAAGAGGTGGTCGTGGTGGAACCCGGCCACGACGTTGCAGCTCAGGCCCGCGTCGGCGAGCTCGCGTGCGACGGCGGCGGTGAGCCCGACGGCCTCCAGCGCGGAGTGGACGCGCAGCGTGATCCAGCCGGCCACGTAGTCGTACGCCAGGCCTGCCGCGTCCGCCTCCTCCAGCCGTGCCACCACGGTCAGGCCCTCCTGCTCGGCGACCGTGACCACGGGGGTGACGCCGGAGGGCACGCCGCCCTCCACGGCGGTGAACACATAGCGGCCCGGATTCAGCTCCGGGCGCATACCGCTCAGCAGTTTCCTCAGATCCTTCTCGCCGGCCATGGTCACAAGGTTAAGCGCTCACCCTGACGCGCTCATTCTGTCGGGGGCGCGCTCATAAGCTCACCCTCACCTGCGAAAACACGGCACCGGGTGCCCTATTTCGTGGCACCCGATGCCTATTTTGGCTTCCGGCATAAGATTTTGCCGCTCCCCCTTTGATCGATCATCGATCACGGTCGTACAGTCGTCGGCGGACTTCAACAGAGGTCCTTCGCCCTGTCCTGCCAAGACCAAGGGCTCCCACCCCTTCGACTCCGGAAGGCGGCGACTATGACCGACCCCACCCGCATCCAGCCGAGCGAGCTCGACCAGCTCCCGGACCGCGACCCCGAGGAGACCGCCGAGTGGCAGGCGTCCCTGGACGCCGTCACCGCCGCGGCGGGGCCGCACCGTGCCGCGTACCTGATGCGCCGCACCCTGGAGCGGGCCGAGGGCGCCGGTCTCGCGCTGCCCAAGCTGCTGGAGACCGACTACGTCAACACCATCCCCACCGCCGCCGAGGCCGGCTACGGCTTCCAGGGCGACGAGGAGATGGAGGCCCGGATCACCGCCTGGAACCGGTGGAACGCCGCCGCCATGGTGACCCGCGGCTCCAAGTACGGCGTCGGCGGCCACATCGCCACCTTCGCCTCCGCCGCCTGGCTCTACGAGACCGGGTTCAACCACTTCTTCCAGGGCAAGGAGCGCGACGGCTCCGGCGACCAGCTCTTCATCCAGGGCCACGCCTCGCCCGGCATCTACGCCCGCGCCTTCCTCGACGGGCGGCTGACCGAGACCCACCTCGACAACTTCCGGCAGGAGTCCGGCGGCAACGGCCTGCCCTCCTACCCGCACCCGCGCCGCCTGCCCTGGCTGTGGGAGTTCCCGACCGTCTCCATGGGTCTGGGCCCGCTGTCCGCGATCTACCAGGCACGGTTCAACCGCTACCTCACCCACCGCGGCATCAAGGACGTCTCGAACTCCCACGTGTGGGCGTTCCTCGGCGACGGCGAGATGGACGAGCCCGAGTCGACGGCGGCCCTCGCGCTCGCCGCCCGCGAAGGCCTCGACAACCTGACCTTCGTCATCAACTGCAACCTCCAGCGCCTCGACGGCCCCGTCCGCGCCAACTTCAAGATCGTGCAGGAGCTGGAGGCCCAGTTCCGCGGCGCCGGCTGGAACGTCGTCAAGACCCTGTGGGGCACGGCGTGGGACGAGCTGTTCCAGCTCGACACCACCGGCGCGCTCGTGCGGCGCCTCCGCGAGGTCCCGGACGCGCAGGTGCAGACGTACCAGACCCGCGACGCCGCCTACATCCGCGAGGACTTCTTCGGGAAGGACCCCGCTCTCGTCGAGATGGCCAGGCTGCTGTCCGACGACAAGATCATCGAGTGCTTCCACTACTCGCGCGGCGGTCACGAGGCCCGCAAGGTCTTCGCCGCCTACAAGGCCGCCGTCAGCCACAAGGGCGCGCCGACCGTCATCCTCGCGCAGACCGTCAAGGGGCACACCCTCGGCAAGGGCTTCGCGTCCAAGAACGCCAACCACCAGATGAAGAAGCTGTCGGACGGCGAGTTCAAGGAGATGCGCGACCTCCTCGGCCTCCCGATCCCGGACAGCGCCTTCGACGGCGGCCAGGTGCCCTACGGCCACCCCGGCGCCGACTCCCCCGAGGTCCGCTACCTCCAGGAGCGCCGCGCCGCACTCGGCGGTCCCGCCCCGGCCCGCCGCGTCCACCCGGTCGCGCCGCTGCCCGCGCCCGCCGACAAGGCGTTCGCCGCGTTCGACAAGGGCTCCGGCTCGCAGTCGGTCGCCACGACCATGGCGTTCGTACGGCTCATCAAGGACCTCGTACGGGACAAGGAGTCCGGCAGGCGCTGGGTGCCGATCGTCCCCGACGAGGCCCGCACCTTCGGCATGGAGTCGCTGTTCCCGTCGCTCGGCATCTACTCGCCGAAGGGTCAGACGTACGAGCCGGTCGACCGCGACCAGCTCATGTACTACAAGGAAGCCAAGAACGGCCAGATCCTCAACGAGGGCATCACCGAGGCCGGTTCGATGGCGGACTTCATCGCCGCCGCCACGTCGTACGCGACACACGGCGAGACGATGATCCCGTTCTACATCTTCTACTCGATGTTCGGCTGGCAGCGGACCGCCGACCAGATGTGGCAGCTCGGCGACCAGCTCGGCCGCGGCTTCCTCGTCGGCGCCACCGCCGGGCGGACCACCCTCACCGGTGAGGGCCTCCAGCACGCCGACGGCCACTCGCCGGTGATCGCGGCGACGAACCCCGCCGCCCTGACGTACGACCCGGCGTTCGCGTACGAGGTCGCCACCATCGTCAAGGACGGTCTGCGCCGTATGTACGGCGAGGGCGCCCCGGGTGAGGACCCGAACGTCTTCTACTACCTGACCGTCTACAACGAGCCCATGCCGCAGCCCGCCAAGCCGGCCGTGGACGGGATCGACGAGGGCATCGTCAAGGGCCTGTACCGGTTCAAGGAGGGCTCGGGCGCCGAGGGCGCGCCGCGTATCCAGCTGCTGGCATCCGGCACGGCGATCCACTGGGCCCTGGAGGCGCAGCGGACGCTCGCCGACGAGTGGGGCGTGACCGCCGACGTGTGGTCCGCGACCTCGTGGACCGAGCTGCGGCGTGACGCCCTGGAGGCCGACGCGGCCCTGCTGCGCGGCGAGGAGCGCGTCCCGTACGTGCGCCAGGCCCTGGCCGACGCGCCGGGCCCGGTGCTGGCGGTCAGCGACTACATGCGCCAGGTCCCGGACCAGATCGCGCAGTGGGTCGAGCAGGACTACAGCTCGCTCGGTGCCGACGGCTTCGGCCTGTCGGACACGCGCGAGGCGGCGCGCCGCCACTTCGGTGTGGACGCGCCGTCGATCGTGGTCGCCGCGCTGGCCCAGCTCGCCCGCCGCGGCGAGGTCCCGGCCTCCGCGGTGAAGGACGCCCGGGAGCGCTACGGCCTCTGATCGCCTCGCTGTTCCGCTGTTCCGCTGTTCCGCCGTTCCCGCTGTTCCCCCTGTGCCCCCGGCCCGCCTCCCCGCGCCCGGGGGCACGGGTATGCCGGGGGGCGGGGGCATGATGGCGGCATGCGCGCTGCCCGCCTCATCAAGATGGTGCTGTTGCTCCAGTCCCGGCCGTCGATGACCGCCGCCGAGCTGGCGCGGGAGCTGGAGGTGTCGGAGCGTACGATCACGCGCGACGCGCTGGCCCTGTCGGAGGCGGGCGTCCCCGTGTACGCGGACCGGGGCCGGGCCGGCGGCTACCGGCTGGTCGGCGGGTACCGTACGCGGCTCACGGGGCTCGCGCGCAGTGAGGCGGAGGCGCTGTTCCTGTCGGGCGTGCCGGGCGCGCTGCGCGAGATGGGGCTGCACGACGCGGCGTCGGCGGCCCGCCTGAAGGTGTCGGCCGCGCTGCTGCCGTCGCTGCGGGACGCGTCGGAGACGGCGGCGCAGCGGTTCCACCTGGACGCGCCCGGCTGGTACCAGGAGCCGGAGACGCCGGAGCTGCTGCCGCTGATCGCGGAGGCGGTGTGGGGCGACCGGCTGGTCCGGGCGCTGTACCGGCGGGCCGACGCCGACGTGGAGCGCGAGCTGGCGCCGTACGGGCTCGTTCTGAAGGCGGGCGTCTGGTACCTGTGCGCGCGTGCCGGGGAGGCGTTCCGGGTGTACCGGGTCGACCGGTTCACGGCGGTGGCGCTGTGCGAGGAGCGCTTCGTACGGGACGAGGGCTTCGACCTGCCGGGGTTCTGGGAGGAGCGCGCGGCGGAGTTCGCCCGCTCCATCCTCCGTACGGAGGCGGTGGTACGGCTCTCGGAGGCGGGGGCGCGGCGGCTCCCGTACGCGACGGACCAGGCGGCGGCCCGCGAGGCCCTGGCGGCGGCCGGGCCCCCGGACCCGGCCGGGCGGGTGACGGTCACCCTGCCGGTGGAGTCCGAGGAGGTGGCGTTCAGCCAGCTCCTGGCGCTCGGCCCGGAGGCCGAGGTCCTGGAGCCGCCGTCCCTGCGCGCACGGTTCGCGGAGACGGCGGCGCGGCTGCGGGAGCTGTACTCGGGGGCTCTGCCCCCGAACCCCCGCTCCTCAATCGCCGGAGAGGCTGGTTTCAGCCCGTCCGGCGATTGAGGACGAGCTTCCCCGAGGCGCGGTCCGGGGGTCTGGGGGCGGAGCCCCCAGTCACCGGTACGCCTCCACCGGTCGGTCCTGCCCGCCGTGGACGACGTCCCGGAAGTACCCCCAGGCGTCCGGCTGCGACCCGTCGGCGTCCGTGAACCCGTACTCCTTGGCGAGCTGCCCGCTGTTGAGGGACTGACCGCTCCAGCGCGCCTTGTCGGGGTCGGCGGCGAGTGCGGCGACCGCGCGGCCCACGTAGACGGGTGACTCGGCGACCGCGAAGTGCGGCTCGCGGGCGCACGCGTCGCGCCAGTTGTCCTCCCGTACGCCGAACGCGTCGAGCATCTCCTCGGAGCGCAGGAACCCGGGCGTGAGCGCGACGGCGGTGGCGCCCTCGTCCTTCAGGTCGTGGGAGAGCGCGAAGGCCATGCGGAGGGGGGCCGTCTTGGCGAGGTCGTAGTAGAAGTTCTCGCGGAAGCGCCGGTTGTACTCGGCCGTGCCGTCCGTCATCTCCACGACCAGGCCGCCGGGGCGGCGGATCAGCAGCGGCAGCGCGATGCTGCTGGTGATGGCGTGGCTGCGGATGCCGAGGTCGAGCATGCGCAGGCCCTGCTCCAGGTCGGTGTCCCACATCTTCACGCCGAACTTCAGCAGGTGGTCGCCGCCCCAGAGGCTGTTGACGAGCGTGTCGAGGCGGCCGTGGTCGCCGTCGACGCGTGCGACGAGGGCGCGGACCTGTTCGGGCACGAGGTGGTCGGTGGGGACGGCGATGCCCTCGCCGCCCGCCGCGGTGACGCGTTCGGCGGTCTCCTCGATGGTCTCGGTGGGCCGGCCGACCTCGCTGACGTGGGTACGGGTGGTGCGCCCGGTGACGTAGACGGTGGCGCCGGCGGCACCGAGCTGGACGGCGATGGCGCGTCCCCCGCCACGGGTGGCGCCCGCGACGAGAGCGACGGTACCGGCGAGCGGACGGGCGCCGGGCTGGTACGTGTGCGGTGTGTGCGACGTGTGCTGCTTGGTCGTCATACGAGGACCGTTCCACGCAATGGCGACACCTTCTGTCCGGTATCCGTCCCGTTTCCATTCGGCTTCCGTTCCCGCCGCTCCGCGTGCGCCGCTCCCCCGCACGCCCGATGCTGGTCCCGTGATGGACGAGACGGAGTTCTGGGAGATCGTCGACACGACGCGTGAGGCCGCCGAGCGCGACCCCGACGACCATGCCGAGCTGCTCGTGGAGCGGCTGATGCAGCTCGACCCGGAATCCGTGCTGGACTTCGCCCGCCACTTCGAGGCGCGCTACAACCGGGCGTACACCTGGGACCTGTGGGCGGCCGCCGCGGTCCTGCTGGGCGGGGCGGGCGACGACGCGTTCGACTACTTCCGGTGCTGGCTGATCGGCCAGGGCCGGGAGGTGTTCGAGGGCGCGGTGCACGACGCGGAGTCGCTGGCGGAGCTGCTGGAGGACTTCGACCCGGAGCTCGACGGGGACGGTGAGGAGCTGGGGTACGCGGCGGACGAGGCGTACGAGCAGCTCACCGGGCTCGACGCGCCGGACCTGGGCGTCCCGGCACAGCCGCCCGAGCCGGAGGGCACGCCCCTGGACGTGGACGACGACCGGGCGCTCGCGGAGCGGCTGCCGCGGCTGTGGGACCGCTTCGGCGGGTGAGGCGCCGGCCGGTTGGGCGCCGGCGCGTGAGGCACTGGCGGGTGAGGCACTGGCCGGTCAGCCGAGGAGGCTCCGCCCCATGAACACGTCGTCGACGTACCGCCCGTCCAGGTGGAACTCGCCCGGCAGCACACCCTCTACGGCGAAGCCTTCGGCCTCGTACAGGCGGCGCGCGGGCGTGTTGTGGCCCAGGACACGCAGGGTCATCCGTACGGCGCCCCGGCGGCGCGCCTCGTCGCACGCGGCGCGCAGCAGCGCGCGGGCGACGCCCCGGCCGCGGACGGACTCGGCGACGACGAGGCCCTGGATCTGCCGTACGTGCGTGTTGCAGGCCAGCCGCGTGGCCATGCCGATGCGGATGTAGCCGACGGGCCGGCCGTCGCCGAGGTCGGCGACGAGGTAGTCCTCGGTGCGGTGGTCGGCGTCGAAGAACGGGTCGAACGGCGGCTGAGGGCGGGGCGTGACGGCGTGCAGCGTGGACCAGGTGGCATGGTCGAGGTGGCTGAGCACGTCGGCGTCGCCGGGGCGTGCGGGACGTATGAGAAACGGCGCGGAGGCGGAGGCCGAGGCGGAGGCGGAGCCCGGGGCTGCGGTGGAGGGGTTCATGGCCGTCACTGTGCCATGAAGGCAAGATGGGGTCATGCCTGATTTCCGCAAGGGCTCGCCGCCCTCGTCCCGTTCGCGTGTCGCCGTCACCGGCGCCGGCGGACTGATCGGTTCCGCCCTGGTGCGCTCCCTGCGGGCGGACGGCCACGAGGTCGTACGGCTCGTGCGCAGGCCGGCGCGGGGCGCCGACGAGGCGGAGTGGGACCCGAAGCGGCAGTACGTGGACGCGGCGGCCCTCGCCGGCTGCGACGCCGTCGTGCACCTCGCGGGCGCGGGCGTGGGCGACCGGCGGTGGACGGAGGCGTACAAGCGGGAGATCCGCGACAGCCGCGTGCTGGGCACGGCCGCCGTCGCGGAGGCGGTGGCGTCGCTGGACGTACCGCCGAAGGTGCTGGTGTGTGGGACGGCCCTCGGCTACTACGGGGACACCGGCACGCGCGCGGTGGACGAGTCGGCTCCGGCGGGCGAGGGCTTCCTGCCGTCGGTGTGCGTGGAGTGGGAGGAGGCCGCGGCGGCCGCCGAGGAGGCCGGCATCCGGGTCGCGTACGCCCGTACGGGCCTGGTGGTGGCGCGTGAGGGCGGCGCGTGGGGCCGCCTGTTCCCGCTGTTCCGGGCGGGTCTGGGCGGACGGCTGGGGCACGGCCGCCAGTACTGGAGTTTCATCTCCCTGCACGACGAGGTGGCGGCGCTGCGGCACATCCTCGATACGGAGTCGCTGGCGGGCCCGGTGAACCTGACGGCCCCTGAGCCGGTGACGAACCGGGAGGTGACGGCCGCGATGGGGCGCGTACTGCGCCGCCCGACGCCGTTCCCCGTACCGCGCTTCGCCCTGCGCGCGGCACTGGGCGACTTCGCCCACGACGTGCTGGGCAGCCAGCGGGTCCTGCCGGCACGACTGCTGGACTCGGGCTTCCGCTTCGCGTTCCCCACTGTCGACGAGGCGATCCGCGCGGCGACGTAGCCCCATTCCCCGGCCGCGCCCCTGCGCGCGCCGCGCCTCCCTGGTGGTGGTCCCGCAGCACCGCCGGTTCCGCTGTGGGCATGCGTTCCGCCTAGGGCGATGGGGGTGCCCCCTGTTCGAGCGAAGTCGAGAACTTGGGGGAGGGTGGGCACAGCGGAACCGGCCCCCGGGCCGCACTCCCTGTTCCCTGGCCCGCGCCCCCTGCGCGCCGCGCCTTCACCCGGTGGGTGGGTCGGGGCCGCTCCGGGGCTCACCTCCTCGGTTTGGCGGCCTTCCGTTCCGGTCCGGTTCACCATTCCGCAGCCGCCAAACGCTGCGGGGGCGACCCCTGCGCGTCCCCTCCCCGCCGTACGCGGCTGACGGCGGGTGGGGGCTGGCCGCCGCACCCCTCGCAGGGGGTGGGAAGGGCGGCGCCCGTCCTTCCGTATACCGAACGCCGTACGTCCGACCGCCCCCTGCGCGTCCCCCTCGCCCCCGGCCGCTGCTCGCGATGGGCCCGCGCGACGTGAACCTCCGCGACAGCACGCGTGTGCGACCTCCGTGCTTCGGTGACCCCCTCCGCGCGCGACTGCCCCGTGCCGTCGGGGCCCCCTACGCTCTGGAGCCGCTGGGAGCGCTCAGGCCCCGAACTCCCGCATTCCGGGGGCCGGTCCAGGGCATGAGCCACCCACGCACCGAACCGTCACCCGGGGAGGGTCACGTGCTCAGTACCGCAGATCAGCACGCGGACGTCGTCATCGTCGGAGCCGGGCTCGCGGGTCTGTCCGCGGCCCACCACCTCACCAGCGCCGGCCTCGCGGTGCGGGTCCTGGAGGCCGCTCCACAGGTCGGCGGGCGGATGGCCACCGACCACGTCGACGGGTTCCGCCTGGACCGGATCGGGCAGCTCCTCAACACCTCGTACCCGGAGCTGCACCGCGTCCCCGGGGCCGACGCCGGGGCACTGCGGCGGTTCCAGCCCGGCGTCCTCGTACACAGCGGCGGCCGGCTGCACCGGACCGGCGAGGTGCGGGGCGGTGCGCGGTCGGCGCTGACCCGGGCGCGGGCCCTGGCGAGCGCGCCGCGCCCCCTGGACCAGGCCCGGCTGGGCGCCTCGCTGGCCCGCCTCGCGGGCACCCCCACGGAGCGGCTCCTGGCCCGGCGGGAGCGGCCGGCGCTGGAGGCGCTGATGGCGCGGGGCCTGCCGCCGCGCACGGTCGGAACGTTCCTGCGCCCGCTGCTCTCGGCGCTGCTGAGCGACCCGGACCTGACCACGTCCAGCCGCTGCGCCGACCTGGCGCTGCGCGGCTTCGCGCGGGGCCGGCTGTGCGTCCCGGCGGGCGGCGCTTCTACCCTGCCCGAGCGGATGGCAGCCGCACTGCCACCGGGGACGGTGCGGACGGGCGTACGGGTCAAGGACGCGTCGATCAGCCGGGTCCTGACGGCGGAGCACGGCGAGTTCACGTGCCGCTCACTGGTGGTGGCGACCGGCGCGCGGGCGGCGGCGGACCTCCTCCCGGGCCTCCGGGTCCCGGACTTCCACCCGGTGACGGTGCTTCACCATGCCGCGCCGGAAGCTCCATTGGCGGCGCCCGCCCTGGTGCTGGACGCGGACCGGTCGGGTCCGGTGTCGCACACGGCGGTGATGAGCGAGGTGGACCCGTCCCGGGCCCCGCGCGGCAGGGCGCTGATCACCTCCACGGTCCTGGGCCCGCCGCCGGACGACGTGAACCGCAGGGTGATCCGCCATCTGGCGTCCCTGTACGGCACGAGCACAGCCGACTGGACCCTGCTGGCGGTACGCCACGACCCGGAGGCGGTCCCGGCCATGCCGCCCCCGCACGACCTGCTGCGGCCGGTACGCCTGCTGGCGGGCCTGTACGTGTGCGGTGACCACCGCGACATGAGCACCCCCCAGGGCGCGCTCCACTCCGGCCACCGCGCCGCCCAGGCCATCCTCCGCGACCTGGGCATTCCCCCGGCCCACCGCCTGGAAGCGGCAGCCTGATCCCCCGGAGCCCGGCCAGCGGGTGCGCCCGCGTCGCGCAGCACACGGGGGCTGCGCGGTGACCGCTCACCCGCCGGAGGGGGGGCCGGTGCCTGGCGGGCCGGGGGGGTGTGCCGGGCGGCACGAGGGCGGCCGGATCGGACGGGAGGGGCCGGTCCGGAAGCCGGGCGCAGGCTCGGCCACCGAGGGGCGGGGGCGCGGGGGGGGGCGAGGTG
>NZ_JABWDV010000247.1 GCF_013362995.1 Streptomyces sp. TRM64462
CCCCAGGCCCCCGTTCGCGCCTGTTGGGGGTACCCCCTGCTCGAAGAGCTTGGGGGAGCTCGTCCTCAAGCGCCGGACGGGCTGAAAATCAGCCCCTCCGGCGCTTGAGGAGCGGGCGCACGGGGGCAGAGCCCCCGATTCCGGGCTGCTCGGCGGCGTGGCATTTGTTTTGACCGGAGTCCATGCGATAGGTACGCTCAGACCTTGTGCCTGGGGTGTGCCTGGGCTCCTGTGCGTGTCCTCAACCGCACAGCGAGTCGCTAAGGGCCACCGCAATCTGCGCCCCTCTCCGCCTCGCGGCGGGAGTCCGCAAGATTCGACACACCCGACCGCGTGGGTCGGCAACGTTCCAGGTTAGCTTCACTACACGGCACACAGAAACCGGAGAAGTAGTGCCTACGATCCAGCAGCTGGTCCGCAAGGGCCGGCAGGACAAGGTCGAGAAGAACAAGACGCCCGCACTCGAGGGTTCCCCTCAGCGCCGCGGCGTCTGCACGCGTGTGTTCACGACCACCCCGAAGAAGCCGAACTCGGCCCTCCGCAAGGTCGCGCGTGTGCGTCTGACCTCCGGGATCGAGGTCACGGCTTACATTCCGGGTGAGGGACACAACCTGCAGGAGCACTCCATCGTGCTCGTGCGTGGTGGCCGTGTGAAGGACCTGCCGGGTGTTCGCTACAAGATCATCCGCGGCTCGCTCGACACCCAGGGTGTCAAGAACCGCAAGCAGGCCCGCAGCCGCTACGGCGCCAAGAAGGAGAAGTAAGAATGCCTCGTAAGGGCCCCGCCCCGAAGCGCCCGGTCATCATCGACCCGGTTTACGGTTCTCCTCTGGTGACCTCGCTCATCAACAAGATCCTCCTGAACGGCAAGCGCTCCACCGCCGAGCGCATCGTGTACGGCGCCATGGAGGGCCTCCGCGAGAAGACCGGCCAGGACCCGGTCATCACGCTGAAGCGCGCCCTCGAGAACGTCAAGCCGGCTCTCGAGGTCAAGTCCCGCCGTGTCGGTGGCGCCACCTACCAGGTTCCGATCGAGGTCAAGCCCGGTCGCGCCTCCACCCTCGCTCTCCGCTGGCTCGTGGGTTACTCGCGCGCCCGCCGCGAGAAGACCATGACCGAGCGCCTCATGAACGAGCTCCTCGACGCCTCCAACGGCCTCGGTGCTTCGGTCAAGAAGCGTGAGGACACGCACAAGATGGCCGAGTCCAACAAGGCCTTCGCGCACTACCGCTGGTAGTCGCACCCCACATCGAGACCGAGAGAAGACTGAAGCCTTATGGCTACCACTTCGCTTGACCTGGCCAAGGTCCGCAACATCGGGATCATGGCCCACATCGACGCGGGCAAGACGACCACGACCGAGCGCATCCTCTTCTACACCGGTGTTTCCTACAAGATCGGTGAGGTCCACGACGGCGCTGCCACGATGGACTGGATGGAGCAGGAGCAGGAGCGCGGCATCACGATCACGTCCGCCGCGACGACCTGCCACTGGCCGCTCGAGGACGTCGACCACACCATCAACATCATCGACACCCCGGGTCACGTGGACTTCACGGTCGAGGTGGAGCGTTCGCTCCGCGTCCTCGACGGTGCCGTCACCGTGTTCGACGGTGTCGCCGGTGTGGAGCCGCAGTCCGAGACCGTGTGGCGTCAGGCCGACCGCTACGGCGTTCCGCGCATCTGCTTCGTCAACAAGCTCGACCGTACGGGCGCCGAGTTCCACCGCTGCGTGGACATGATCTCGGACCGCCTGGGCGCGCAGCCGATCGTCATGCAGCTGCCGATCGGTGCCGAGGCGGACTTCAAGGGCGTCATCGACCTGGTCCGGATGAAGGCCCTGGTCTGGTCCGCCGAGGCCGCCAAGGGCGAGATGTACGACGTCGTCGACATCCCGGACACCCACACCGAGGCCGCCGAGGAGTACCGCAACAAGCTCGTCGAGGCCGTGGCCGAGAACGACGAAGAGATCATGGAGCTGTACCTGGAGGGCCAGGAGCCCACCGAGGAGCAGCTGTACGCCGCGATCCGTCGTATCACCATCGCCTCCGGCAAGGGCAAGGGCACCACGGTCACCCCGGTGTTCTGCGGTACCGCGTTCAAGAACAAGGGCGTCCAGCCCCTGCTCGACGCGGTCGTGCGCTACCTGCCGTCGCCCGTCGACATCGAGGCCATCGAGGGCCACGACGTCAAGGACGCCGAGCAGGTCGTGACCCGCAAGCCGGCCGACTCCGAGCCGCTCGCCGCGCTGGCGTTCAAGATCATGAGCGACCCGCACCTCGGCAAGCTCACCTTCGTCCGGGTGTACTCCGGCCGCCTGGAGTCCGGCACCGCCGTGCTGAACTCCGTCAAGGGCCGCAAGGAGCGCATCGGCAAGATCTACCGCATGCACGCCAACAAGCGTGAGGAGATCGAGTCGGTGGGCGCCGGCGACATCGTCGCCGTCATGGGTCTGAAGCAGACCACGACCGGCGAGACGCTGTGCGACGAGAAGAACCCGGTGATCCTGGAGTCCATGGACTTCCCGGCGCCGGTCATCGAGGTCGCCATCGAGCCCAAGTCCAAGGGTGACCAGGAGAAGCTGGGTGTCGCCATCCAGCGTCTCGCGGAGGAGGACCCCTCCTTCCAGGTGCACACCAACGAGGAGACCGGCCAGACCGTCATCGGCGGTATGGGCGAGCTTCACCTCGAGGTGCTCGTCGACCGTATGAAGCGTGAGTTCAAGGTCGAGGCCAACGTCGGCAAGCCGCAGGTCGCGTACCGTGAGACCATCCGCAAGACGGTCGAGCGCGTCGACTACACCCACAAGAAGCAGACCGGTGGTACCGGTCAGTTCGCCAAGGTGCAGATCGCGATCGAGCCCATCGAGGGCGGCGACGCCGCGTACGAGTTCGTCAACAAGGTCACCGGTGGCCGTATCCCGAAGGAGTACATCCCTTCGGTGGACGCCGGCTGCCAGGAGGCCATGCAGTTCGGCATCCTCGCGGGCTACGAGATGACGGGCGTGCGCGTCACCCTGATCGACGGTGGCTACCACGAGGTCGACTCCTCCGAGCTCGCCTTCAAGATCGCCGGTTCGCAGGCCTTCAAGGAGGCCGCGCGGAAGGCGTCCCCCGTGCTCCTCGAGCCGATGATGGCCGTTGAGGTCACCACGCCCGAGGACTACATGGGCGATGTCATCGGCGACATCAACTCCCGCCGTGGCCAGATCCAGGCCATGGAGGAGCGTGCCGGCGCCCGCGTCGTCAAGGGCCTGGTGCCGCTGTCGGAGATGTTCGGCTACGTCGGCGACCTCCGCAGCAAGACCTCGGGTCGCGCAAGCTACTCGATGCAGTTCGACTCCTACGCCGAGGTTCCGCGGAACGTCGCCGAGGAGATCATCGCGAAGGCCAAGGGCGAGTAACTCCCCCGAGTTCACGCTTTAGGCTTATCACCGGATATCCGGGGCATTCGATACGGACCGTGTTGAATGCCCCGGGGCCGGCATCCCAGCAAAGATCACCTGGCGCCGATGAGTAAGGCGTACAGAACCACTCCACAGGAGGACCCCAGTGGCGAAGGCGAAGTTCGAGCGGACTAAGCCGCACGTCAACATCGGCACCATCGGTCACATCGACCACGGTAAGACGACCCTCACGGCCGCCATTACCAAGGTGCTGCACGACGCGTACCCGGACCTGAACGAGGCCTCGGCCTTCGACCAGATCGACAAGGCTCCTGAGGAGCGCCAGCGCGGTATCACCATCTCCATCGCGCACGTCGAGTACCAGACCGAGTCGCGTCACTACGCCCACGTCGACTGCCCCGGTCACGCGGACTACATCAAGAACATGATCACCGGTGCCGCGCAGATGGACGGCGCCATCCTCGTGGTCGCCGCCACCGACGGCCCGATGCCGCAGACCAAGGAGCACGTGCTCCTGGCCCGCCAGGTCGGCGTTCCGTACATCGTCGTCGCCCTGAACAAGGCCGACATGGTGGACGACGAGGAGATCCTGGAGCTCGTCGAGCTCGAGGTGCGTGAGCTCCTCTCCGAGTACGAGTTCCCGGGCGACGACGTTCCGGTCGTCAAGGTCTCCGCGCTCAAGGCCCTTGAGGGCGACGCCGAGTGGGGCAAGTCCGTCCTCGACCTGATGAAGGCCGTCGACGAGTCCATCCCGCAGCCCGAGCGTGACGTCGACAAGCCGTTCCTGATGCCGATCGAGGACGTCTTCACGATCACCGGTCGCGGTACGGTCGTCACCGGCCGTATCGAGCGTGGTGTCCTGAAGGTCAACGAGACCGTCGACATCATCGGCATCAAGACCGAGAAGACCACCACCACGGTCACCGGCATCGAGATGTTCCGCAAGCTGCTCGACGAGGGCCAGGCCGGTGAGAACGTCGGTCTGCTGCTCCGTGGCATCAAGCGCGAGGACGTCGAGCGCGGCCAGGTCATCATCAAGCCGGGCTCGGTCACCCCGCACACGGAGTTCGAGGCCCAGGCCTACATCCTGTCCAAGGACGAGGGTGGCCGCCACACGCCGTTCTTCAACAACTACCGCCCGCAGTTCTACTTCCGTACCACGGACGTGACCGGCGTCGTGACCCTCCCCGAGGGCACCGAGATGGTCATGCCGGGCGACAACACCACCATGTCCGTCCAGCTGATCCAGCCGGTCGCCATGGAGGAGGGCCTCAAGTTCGCCATCCGTGAGGGTGGCCGGACCGTCGGCGCCGGCCAGGTCACCAAGATCACCAAGTGAGCTTCGGCTTCTTGACGGTCTGAACGACCTGGTTGCTCCCTGAGCAACAGCGAGGGCCCCGCACCGAGAGGTGCGGGGCCCTTCGCGTTGCCCGGCCTGCGCCGCGTCGGTCGCCGCGGCGTCCGGCTCCTTATGCCGCGTCCGTGTGGGACGCCCACGACCACGGGTACGCGTCCGCGCCCAGGCCGACCGCCAGCGCGCCCTGCGGCCCGAGGTGCAGCGTCGGGTTCTCCAGCGCGATCACCCCGTGCGCCCGTACCGCCCGGCGCCCCGCCACCTGGAGCTGCACCCGCCCGCGCAGGTCCTTGCCCAGCAGCACCGGCCCCCGCGGCGTGCCGACCGCGCCGACCCTGCCGTACCCGTGGAACACCGGCGTACGGGCCGGGGCGCCGCCGTCCACCCGTACGACCGTCAGCTCCTTGCGGGCCGGCCGCCGGTAGTACAGCTCCAGCCCCCCGCCCGGCCCCGGCACCACCGTCACCGGACCGCCCGGCGCCGGCAGCGTGCCGCCGTCCCGCCAGGTCACCGGGCGCCCCGGCGCGTCCTGCGTCCAGTGGTGCACCCGCTCGCGCCCGGCGGCGAACACATGCACCCGGCCGCGCCCGTCGACCGCGGCCGACAGCCCGTCCTGCACCTCGGCGCCGCCCAGGTCCTGCCAGCGGCCCCACGTGCCGTCGGTCTCGCGGATCCGGGAGCTGACGCCCTTCTCCGCGTTCCGTACGAAGAGGTGGACCCGCCCGTCCGGGGCGGTCACCGCGACCGGGACGCCGATGCGGCGGCCGCGGTCGTCGTTGCGCTCCGGGTTGCCGAGCCCGGTCCAGGCCTGGAAGGGCCCGCCCGGGGTGCGCTGCTCCAGGACCACCAGTTCGCGCTCGTTCGCGCCGCGGTGCCCGGCGAGCGCCGAGAACCGGAGCCCGAACAGCAGCAGCCGCCCGTCCAGCAGGGTCGCCGCGCCCAGGCCGGGGGCCAGCGGGCCGCCGCCCAGGTCGCCGGGCTCGCTCCACTGGCCGCTGCCCGGCTCCGTCTCGCGCCAGCGCACCGCGCGCAGACCCAGCACCCCGTACACCGCGAGCCGCCCGTCCGGGTCGGTCGCGACGACCGGGCCGGGCGACGGGTAGCGGTAGTGCGTGGCGCGAACCCAGCCCTTCGGGTTGCGCAGCGGCCAGGTGCCGCCCTGGCTGTAGTCGCCGCAGCCGCCGGCGTTGCCGCACTGCCAGGAGGCGTCGCCGCCGTAAGCCCTGAGGTGGGCGGCCTTCTCCTGCACGAGCGGCTCGGGGAGGTTCTTGGGCCAGTGGCGGTTGTAGTAGCCGCGGTACGACGTGGTGACGAAGCCGGGTATCGCGCCGCCGTCCCTGGCGGACTCGGCGACCCAGCGGACCATGGCGGCCCAGCTGAACGACGCGACGGCGGTGTGGTCGGCGTGGTCGGAGTAGCCGGGCTGCTCGGAGTCCTTCTTGCGGGTCGCCTCGTCGCTGTGCTGGATGTCCGGGTCAGGGTCGAGGGTGTGGATCACCGTGGGCCGGTACCGCTCCATCAGCCCGACCAGGACGTCGATCAGCCCGTCGTAGTCGTAGTCGGAGGCCCGGCGCACGGGTGAGCCGGTGGCCAGGACGGTGCGCAGGGCCGCCGCGCGGTCCCGCCACAGGGCGGGTACGGCCATCCAGCGGCGCGGGGCGTGCATCGCGAGGTTCAGGAAGACCAGCTCGACGCGGCGGTTGCCGTGCGTGAGCGTGTCGATCTCGGCCTGGCGGTCGCCGCGCAGGGTCATGACGCCCTTCTGCCAGGGCGTGAACTTGTCGAGGCCGAGCATCTGCGCGTACGCCTGGCGCAGGCCCTGGTGGCGGGCCGAGGAGTACGCGGCCGGGTCGGCGACGGTCTCGCCGCGGCGGCCGGGTATGTGGTTCTTGCCGTTGTGCTCGCCCGCCGTCACGTACACGCAGACCAGGGGGACGCCGGAGTCGACCATCCGCTCGCAGTCCGGGTTCATGAAGTACAGGTCGTCGTCCGGGTGCGCCATGATCTGCATGAGCTGCGCGCGGCGCGTGCTGGCGATCGGCATACCGGGCGCCGGGTCGGCGGTGGGTCCGGTGCGGCGCGGGGCGGGCACGGAGCAGCCGGTGAGCGCGGCGGACGCGGAGAGGGCGAGGGCGGCGGCGGACGCCAGGACGCTCCGCCGACGCGGCCGGAAGGCCGCCCGCCGGCCGTCGCCGCCGAAAACGGCAGGGCGCTGCCCCGACCCGCGTGACTCGTTCACCTGTTTCCCCCGCGCTGCTGCCGTGGTCCATACCGCGACCAGCTAGACGGGGGTGCGTCACCGGAGGTTGCTCGTATGTCTGTGTGATGTTCGCAGGATCACATCCCGGGCGGGGCGGGGGCGGGTATGCCACCTTCCATGTGGTGGTTCCGCCGGATGCACGGTTCCTTCCGCGGCTCGGCCGTCGGACGCGGCTATCGGCGCGGCAAGGACATGGAGCTGATGCACCGGGCGATGGGCTTCGCCGCGCTCGGACTGCTCACCCTCGTACCGCTGCTCATCGTGGTGGCGGCGGCCGACCCCGGGGACGGGCAGGGCTTCGCGGAGTGGCTCGCGGAGGGGCTCGGCCTCTCGGAGAGCGCCCAGGCCGAGGTGGAGGGGCTGTTCACGACACCCGTCGCGGCCCTGGAGTCCACCACCGGGTTCGGCCTCGCGGCGCTCGCCGCGTTCGGGCTGACGTTCGGCGGGGCCGTCCAGAACGGTTACGAGAAGGTGTGGGAGGTGCCGCCCGCCCGCTGGCACACCATGTGGCGGCACCTGGTGTGGCTGGCCGTGCTCATCGGCTACCTGCTGCTGTCGTCCAACATCGCTGCACGCCCGGCCGACGCGGGCGACCTGACGTGGCGGCTCGCTGCGGGCCTGGCGAGCGCGCTGTTCTTCTTCTGGTGGTCGCAGCGGCTGCTGCTCGGCGGGCGGCTGCCGTGGGCGGCGCTGTTCCCGGGCGCGCTGTCGACCGTGATCGGCCTCGGGGGCCTCTGGGTCTTCTCGCACCTGGTGTTCTCGCCGCTGATCGCCTCGAACGCGGTGGCGTACGGGCCGGTCGGGACGGTGCTGGTCATCCAGTCCTGGCTGGTGGGCGTCGGCTTCGTCGTCCTCGGCGGCGCGCTCGTCGGGCGGGTGCTGTACGAGGAGCGGTGGCGGCTGGCGAGGGTGGCGCGGGGGGCGGTGCGGAGGGTGGTGCGGGGCGCTGGGGCGAGGCGGCCGCCGGGGTCGCCGGGATCGCCGGGGGAGTGAGAGGGGCGTGCGGTCACCTCAGGGTCGGGACCTCGCCGCCGTCGGTCCAGGTCAGGGTCACGCCCGTAAGGCCGCGCAGCCAGGGGCGTGCGATCGAGGCGAGGGCGTGCCGGTCCGGCGGGGTGGCGCCCAGGCCGATGGCGTATGTGACGGACGCCGGCCCCGCCGCCGATGGGCGCGGCCACGCGTGGGCGTCCGGGGCGCCCGCCTGCTCCAGCGCGGTGAGCAGCGCGCGCATCCGGCCCCGTACGCGGCCCTCGTCCGGCCCGGCGGGGACGGTGAGCAGGGCCCACGCGGTGTGCCGGCGGTGCAGGGGCGGCGCGGCGAGCAGCGCGGGCCACGGGTCGCAGGCGCCGCCGGATTCCAGGATCTCCCAGGCCCGGTACAGCTCCTGTACGAGCAGGTCGCGGCCGCCCGCGGTGACCTGCTCGGTGCAGGAGCGTACGGGTTCGCTCGGGGTGAGCACCGTCACGGGACGTGCGGCGTCGAGGCCGACGGGCGGCCGTGTGCCGATGGGCGGCCGCGTGCCGCCGACCGGCTGCCGCCAGTCCCAGGCGGCCCACGTCGCGAAGAACGTCCGCAGCAGCGCGTCGGGCGTCGGGTGGTCGTCGCCCGCGTCCCGCACGGTCAGCGACGCCAGCGACGCCCAGGCGAGCCCCGGCAACCCGCCGAACGGTGCCGAGTCCAGGCCACGGGCCCGCGCCCAGGCCTTCACCTCTCGGGCCAGTCGCGCGAACGCCGCGTGTCGCGCGTCGCCCACCCGGGCGAGCACCGCGTCCGCGTCACTCACCGCGCTCAGCGCGACGGCGGCCGCGTCCCCCAGTTCGGCGCGCCGCGCCACGGCCTCACCGGGCGGTACGTCTCCGGTCGCCACGACCGCCAGGTCCACGCCGAGACCGCCCACCCGGAACCGGACGCCCGGCACCCGCGCGCCCACCACGTCCCGTACGCCGTCGGCGCCGGGTACCGCCGCGGTCACCCGCTCCCGTACCCGCGCGAGGTCAACGCCGCCGCCCGGCAGCGCGACCACGAGGTCCAGGTCCGCCCCAGGCAGGGCACACCCCATCCGCCGCGACCCGACGACGTGCACGTCACCACGGCCCAATGCCTTCGCCACCTGGCGCGCCACCTGCTGGACGGGCTCGGCCTGCTCGGGATCCTCCGCCCGTACGGCCCGCTGCTCGCGTGCCGCGCCCGCGTCCGGCTCCCGTACCGCGTCCTCCTCCCGTACCGGGTCCTCCCCGGCCCACCGGATCTCGCCCGTGCCCAGGGTCACCGTCGCCCGGACGCGCATCGGTTCGTCGCCGCGGCGGGACAGGAGGGCCACCCGGTCGACGCGGGCCTCCAGGGGGCGGCCCAGGCGGGACTCGCACTCCGCGGTCACGGGCAGCGGCTCGGTCGTGCGGCCGAGACTGAGGTGGGGCGTGAAGCCGTGGCGGTGGCGGTCCCGGCAGCGGGGGAACCGCTGCTCCAGGGCCCGGCGCAGCTCCGCCCACGGCGCCGTGCCCGCGGCGGCGGGGTCCAGCCACACCGTGGCGTAGTCGCGGTGGCCGAAGCTGTGGACCCCGTCCAGCAGCGCGTCGAACGGCTCCACCTCCCGTACCGCCGCCGACACCAGCTCCGCCGCCCGCTCGAACCGCGTCTCCGGTACGAAGCCGAACAGCAGGTTCACGTGCGGCGGCCACCGCCGGATCTGCGGGTCGTGGTCGCGGCGGATCGCCTGGAGCGGCGGCCACAGCTCGTCCGGCGGCAGCCACGCCACCGCCGTGCGCGGCGTCGGCGGCGCGTCCAGGGCACCCGCCGCGCCCCCGCCGTCGAAGGCCAGGTCCGCGACCACGCCGTAGTGGTCCGAGACGTACAGCCCGTCCGGCCCCGGCCGGTCGCCCACCAGCGCCGCCGCGTCCACCCGCACCCCGGCCGCGCGCAGCAGCACCCGGTCGAGGCGCGACGCCCGTCCGCTCAGCGACGACACGGCGGCCAGCGGGTTCACGCCCGGGTCGAACGTCGGGGTGTGGTCGCCCGGCCCGTGCGCCTCGGTCCACGCGTCCCGCATGCCGAGCGTCGTCCCGGGCAGGTCGGTGCCGTCGTTGAAGTCGCCGGCCAGCACCACATCGCCGTTGACGCCCGCGAAGCCCTCCGCGAGCCGCACCAGTTCGGCCTCCCGGCGCGCCGCGCCGTCCGCGGAGTGGTCGCTGCTCAGGTGCGTGGCGGCGACGACCGTCGGCCCCGCTGCCGTGTCCACGACCATCGCCGCCACCGCCTTGTGCGGCCCCAGCAGGTGCGCGCCCGCCTCCCGCACCGGCACCCGGCTGAGCAGCAGCAGCCCGCAGTCGGCCACGTCCGGCCCGGCCGGGTCGGTGCCCAGCGTGTAGTCGCGCCGCACCCAGTCGGCGTCCAGCAGCATGCGGAGCAGCTCCGGCTCGGCCTCCTGGAGCGCGATCACGTCCGCGTCGGCGTCCCGTAGCGCGTCGAGCAGGAGCGGGCGGCGGCGTGCCGTGTCGATGCGCTCGCTGTCGTACCGGTCCCAGAGGGTGTTCCACGTCACGACGCGCAGCCCGGCGGGCGTCGCCGCTGCGCCACGGGGCCCGGTCGCGGGGCGCCACGCGCCGCCCTCCCAGGCGTACGGCGACCGCGCCGTGAAGAACGGCGCCCGCAGCAGCCTCGGGTCCCGGACCCGGCCGGCGTCGGTCTCGTCGATCCGGTCCACACCGGCCGACCGGTCCCAGACGACCTCGCCGTCGGCCTCGAAGAACAGGACCCGGTGCCACGGGATCTCGCCGCCGGGTACGAAGTCGGGCAGCGGCACCCGCTTGGGCGCGGCGCCCCGCTGCATGACGCCGACGACGAACCGCGCCGGGTCGAACCGCGAGTCCCACCGGACCCGGTGGTAGATCTCGTCGCTCGTACGCATCTACGCCTCCTCCTCCACCGTGCCACCGGCCCCGATGTACCAGGTGCGGTGCGCCTGTCCCGGGTACGGCGGTACGAAGCGCCGCAGCTGCGCGCCGAGCACGTCCGGCGGTACCGGGTGCTCGCGCGCGGCGTTGCGCCGGGCCGGCTCCGCCGGGTCGACCAGCATGACGGCGTGCGTCACCAGTGCGTCGCGGCGGCGGGCGACGGCGTGCACGAGCGACCGCTGGTGCGGGTTGAGGGACGTGGCGTCCCAGACGACGGTCCGGCGGCCACCGGCGGCCCCCGCCGCGAGGGCGGTGTCGAGCCGGGCGAGCGCCTCCCGCAGGACGGCGCCGTTGTCGCGCTGGTCGGCGCGGTCGCCGCGCTCCTCCCGTACGGAGTCGAGGGACACGTACGCGTCGACGCCGCCCAGGCCCCGCGCGAACGCGCTCTTCCCGCTCCCGGATGGCCCCACCATGTGCACCAGCCGCGGGAAGTCGCCGTCCCGCCACCGCCAGGTGGCCGCGACGGCCTCGTCGGCGGTCGCGACGCGCCCGGCCGCGTACAGCTCCCGCGCCTCGGCGCGGCAGCGG
>NZ_JABWDV010000248.1 GCF_013362995.1 Streptomyces sp. TRM64462
CCGCGCCGTCCGCGCCGTCCGCGCCGTCCGCGTCGCCCGCGCCGTCCTCGCCGGCCGCCGTGGACGGTGGCGGTACGCGGTCGGGGGCGCCGCCGATCAGGTCCTGGAAGCGGCGGCGCAGCCCGGACCAGCGGCGGTCGTGACGGTAGGCGCGCAGCCCGGCGCGGGCCCGGGCGCGGGGCCTGCGCCGGTAGAGGCGGCGTGACCACAGGGAGCCGGGGCGGGCGAGCCGCAGCGCGCCGACGATGGCGACCAACGGCACGAGCGCGCCGATGACGGCCATCCGGAACTTGCCCTTGAGCAGCGCGACGATCACGAACAGGAAGTTCAGACCCAGCGTCAGGATGAGGCCGGCGCGGTTCTGCCGCTCCTCCGGGGTCAGCGCGTCCACGCCGAGCGGCGAGAAGCCGCCCAGCACGAGCGCCACGAGCGCCGCCGTCAGGACGACCATCTCCACACTCTGGCGGCCCTGTTCCGTCCAGTACACGTCGTCGAGGTGGAGGATCAGCGCGAACTCGTCGAGGACGAGCCCCGCGCCCATGCCGAAGAGCACCGCGGCCACGAGGGACGCGGCCGTGTGCCGCCCGGCCGCGATCGCGCCGAACCCGCCCACCAGGATGAGGACGACCCCCGGAACGACGTGGTGGATGTGCAGCCCGCCGGTGGTGACGTTGCGGAACGGGCCCTTGCCCGCGCGGATGAGGCGGGTGACGGTCCGCGTCGCCAGGAAGGTGAGGACGAAGGACGCCAGGGCGATGAGCAGCGGGAGCTTGCCGGGCTCGACGATGTTGCGGGTGAACCAGTGACCCATGCCACCCCCGTCCGGAATCAGTCGCTATGCGCAATTTACCGGCCGTGGCCCCCGGTGGCAGCGACTAGTGTGCGCGCGGTGACGACTTCCGAGGAGCTTCCGCGCCTGCACGGCCTGCGTTTCGCGTTCGGCACGCTCACCGTGCTGCCCGCGCGCGTGACGCGCTGGGACCGGGACGCGGCCCGCTCCGGGATGCTGTGCGCGCCGGTGGCCGGGCTTGTCGTGGGCCTGTGCGCGGCGGCGGCCGGCGGGCTGCTCCTGCTGCTCGGGGCGGGCCCGCTGCCGGCGGCCGTCGCCTCGGCGGCGGTGCCCGCGCTGCTGACGCGCGGGCTGCACCTGGACGGTCTGGCCGACACGGCGGACGGGCTCGGCAGCGGGAAGCCCGCCGAGGACGCGCTGCGGATCATGAAGCGGTCGGACATCGGCCCGTTCGGTGTGATCACGCTGCTGTTCACGCTGTTCGCGCAGGTGGCGGCGGTGTACGAACTGTACGCGGACGGGTGGGCGCGCGGCGCGGTCGCGGTGGTCGTCGCCGGTACGGTCGCCCGGCTCGCGCTGACCCTCGCGTCCCGTACCGGTGTGCCGGCGGCCCGCCCCGAGGGGCTGGGCGCGGTGGTCGCGGGGACCGTTCCGGTGGGCGCCGCGCTGGGGGCCGGCGCCGTGGTGCTGGCCGTGTGCGCGGGCGCGGGGGCGCTGTTCGGGGCGTACGACGCCGTGCGGCACGTCCTGGGCGCGCTGGTCGCGCTGGGTGCGGCCGAGCTGCTGCTGCGCCGGTGCGTGCGCAGGTTCGGCGGGGTGACGGGTGACGTGTTCGGCGCGGTCGCGGAGACGGCGGCCACGGCCGCGCTGGTCGCCCTGACGCTGGGTTAGCCCCCACCCCGCCCCTTCCCGAATCGGGGGCTCCGCCCCCGAACCCCCGCTCCTCAATCGCCGG
>NZ_JABWDV010000249.1 GCF_013362995.1 Streptomyces sp. TRM64462
AGGCCCAGCCCCAGGCGCCCGCGTCCGGGGACGGCGGCGGCCACTGGAGGCCGTGGCGTTTCCGCATGTCGAACGACGTGTGGGGCACCCCCGTCGTGGCCGGCGACCTCCTCTACGTCACGTCCTTCGAGGTCCACGCCCTGGACGTGGCGACCGGCCGCCGCCAGTTCAAGACCCGGGACGTCGCCTGGTCCATGGCCGTGGCGTCCGGCCGTATCCACGCGTCCGACGGGCCCACCCTGTACGCGCTCGACGCGCAGGACGCCGGTGAGCTGTGGCGGCTCCAGACCGACGCCTGGGTGTACTCGCTCAAGGTCGACCGCGGCACCGTCGTGACCGGTACGCGCGGCGGCGGCGTCCAGGCCTGGGAGGCCTCCAACGGCGCCAAGCTGTGGGAGCTGACCGGCGCCCAGACCGACTTCGAGACCCCGGAGGCCGGGCCCGCCGTCCACGGCGACACGGTGTACGTGTGGCAGGACGCCAGGCTCCGCGCCCTCGACGCCCGCACGGGCACCGAGCGCTGGTCGTACCCCATCGGCGACGCCGCCTCCTGCGGCGGGGTGCCGCTGCGGGTCACGCCGGCGGAGGACGGCTACGTGTACGTGGCGGCGGGCACGCGGGTCCTCTCCGTGGACGTCCTGTCGGGCCACGTCCGCTGGCACTTCGAGGCCCCGGCGGTCTTCCTGTCCCCGCCCGCGTTCGCGCCGGGCCCCGCTGTTGCGGGCGGCGGCGTGTACCTGGCCGACTACCTCGGCACGGTGTACGCCCTCGACGCCACGACCGGCAAGGACCGGTGGCGCATCGCCACGGAGTCCCGCCAGTCCGTGGAACCGGTGCTCGTCGCGGACGGCAACATCCACGTCGGCAGCGGCAGCGCGCTGTACACGCTGGACGCGGTCACCGGCACGCCCCGGTGGCGGTTCGCGGCGGGCGGCGAGATCGTGGGCACGCCCGTCGTCGCGGACGGCCGCCTCCACTTCGGCTCCGCCGACCACGTCCTGTACACGCTGGACGCGGGCGGCGGCCAGCTGCGCTGGAAGCTCACCACGGGCGGCGAGATCACGGGCTCGCCCGTGGCCCGCGCGGGCGTCGTGTACGCGTGCAGCAAGGACCGCTGCGTCTACGCCCTGGACGCCCTGAAGGGCACGGCGACCGGCCGCGGCGCGGCAGCCCGCCAGGCGTAAGGGCCACGCCGCACGAGACCGTGACGGGTGGGCGCCGTGTGCAGGGGTGGGGGCGGCCGGTCGCGTTGTGCCCAACCTCCCCCAAGCTCTCGGCTTCGCCCGAGCAGGGGGACCCCCATCGCCCTGCGGGACGCCTGCCCACAACGTGACCGGCGAGCCGTCGTCGTTTCCCGTGCACGGGCCTCAGCCCGGGCGCTGCGGTCCCGGGGGTTGCTCCGGCGGGTACCCCGGGTAGTTCGGGTCGTCCGGGCCCGGCACCGGGCCCGGAGAGGTGCCGCCGCGGCGGCGGGCGTGCCGGGCGTGCCGCGGGCTGTCGTCCGCGACGGGCGTCGCGGGCCCCACGGCCCGCGGCCGCCCCACCATCACGGCCGCGGCCAGCAGCATCAGCACCCCGCCGCCCAGCGCCGGCAGGACGCCCCAGCCCAGCCCCGCCCCGTCATCGCCCACGCTCAGGCCCCCTGCCTCCTGCCCCTGGCGGACCATCCACAGGATCGTGAACCCCAGCGCGATCACCCCCGCGGCGGCCACCAGCAGCCGCGTCCGCAGCGCCAGTCCCACCACCGCCACCAGCGCCGCGAACGCCAGCGGCAGCAGCACCGACTCCCACAGCTCCGACTGCTCGGCGGTGATCCCCGAGAACAGGTCCTCGATCTGGTAGTGGCGCCCGCGGCGGCCGTCGTACCAGACGAGGAAGGGACTCCACACAGCGGCCGCCGCTCCCACCAGGGCGAGGACGGCGCCGACGACGTTACGGATCATCCCGGGCCTCCTTCGGAATCCGCCGTCGCGAGTACCCGGCGGGCGCCCCGGGAATCCCGCCGGTCCGCCCGTCCGCCCGTCCGTCCATCCGGCGCCGTCGTGGCACGCCTCGCTGCTAGGGTGACGTGCACC
The DNA here is from genome assembly GCF_013362995.1 of Streptomyces sp. TRM64462. Taxonomy (GTDB): domain Bacteria; phylum Actinomycetota; class Actinomycetes; order Streptomycetales; family Streptomycetaceae; genus Streptomyces. Next base: position 2,076 of record NZ_JABWDV010000249.1, read on the forward strand.
CGCCAAGTGAGCGGGCTATTATTCCACTTTCGACGGGGGTTGAAACGTGAAAACGCGTCATGTTCGCGCGGTCGCCGTGTTCGGGCTCGTGCTGATCACGCTCACCGGTGCGCGGGGCTCCGGCGGCGGAAGCTGCAGCGGTTCCGGCTCCAGCAGCTCCAGCCACGGCTCGGGCTCCGACTCCGGGAGCAGCAGCACGAGCGGCGGCAGCGACTACAACGGCTCGGACACCGACAGCAGCGGTTCCGGTTCCAGCTCCGGCGGCAGCAGCGGCGGCGGTTCCGTCGCCGGAGCCGGATCGGGCTCGGACCGGGCGGCCATGCGGGACATCCGTATCGACTCCTGCCAGCTCGACGACACCGGCAAGAAGCTGGTCGCGCGGGTGACCGTCACCAACGACGGCTCGCTCGACTACGACTACGACTTCACCGTCCAGTTCAAGGGCGACCTCGGCGACAGCGTCGCCACGGCGACCGCCCGCGTCGACGACTTCGCCGTCAAGGCGTCCGCGTCCCGTACGACGGAGGCCTCCACCGCGTACACGGGCGGCGGCGACGGCTCCGAGTACAAGAAGTGCGTCGTGAGCCGCGCCGGCCGCACGATGAGCTGACGCGCACGCGAACAGCCTTGAGGGGCCGAACCGGACGGTTCGGCCCCTCAAGGCTTGAAAACGACCGCGGCCGCGGCGGCTCCCCCTCCGCGCCGCCGCGGCCGCACCCCGTGGGCGAAGGTCTACGGCGCGGGCGGCGCCGGCATGTGGTTGTCCATCGTGGTGACGGTGTCGCCCAGCGGCTCGGACGGCATGTGGTTGTCGAGCGTGACGATGCCGTCCTCGCCGTCCTTCGGCGGCGCGGGCATGTGGTTGTCCAGGGTCACGATGCCGTCCTTGGGCGGGGCCGGCATGTGGTTGTCCATCGTGGTGATGGTCTCTTCGGTCTGCTTGTCGCTCATGGGACGGCATCCCCCTTCGACGGTGTGACTTGGCAACGCCCGCTCGGCGACTCCCCCGAGGGCCGCCGAACGGGCGTTCAGGCGCGCTCACCATAGAACGGTGGCGCCGGGTCGGCCCGTCTGCCCCCCGATGCGACGGACCGCTGAGTAGGAGACTGCCGGTCGGGCATAAACGAATGCTGAACGCCCCGGTCCGGGGCGCGCGCGGCCCCTCAGGCCGCCGCCGAAGGGGCCAGCAGGGCCCGCACGTCGGCCGCCTCCGGCGCGCCCAGGCGCTCGTACAGCGCGAGCGCCTCCCGCAGACAGGCGCGGGCGCGGTCGCTCTGCCCCAGCGTGCGCAGCGCCCTGCCCAGCAGCGCCAGGACGTTGCCGCGCATCTGGTCCCCGCCGATGCAGCCCAGCGCCAGGGCCTGTTCGGCGTGCTGGGCGGCGTGCGCGGGGCGCCGGGACTTCAACTGCGCCTCGGCGATACGGAAGTGGGTCGCCCCCTCCCAGAGGCGCTGCCGGTTCCTCGCGAAGATGCGCAGCGCCTCCGTGAACTCCTCCAGGGCCTCCGCGTGGCGTTCCGCCTGGGTGAGGGCGATCCCGAGGGCGTAACGGCCGTTCGCGAGCCGCAGGGTGAGCCCGAGCCCGTCGTAGATGTCGATACCCTGCTGCGCCAGTTCTATGGCGCTGGACGTCCTGCCCGTCAGCAGGTGCAGCCGCGAGAGGTTGCACAGCGCGCTGGCCACGCTGGGCAGGTTGCCGTCCGCGCGGGAGCCGTCGGCGGCGCTCACGAGGTGCTTCTCGGCGTCGCCGTGGCGGCCCCCCACGGCGGCGATGATCCCGCGGTCGTTGTCCGCCCAGTACACCGGGGCGGCGTCGCCCGCGCCCAGGGCCAGTTCGCGGGCCGTGCGGGCCTCCTCGTCGGCGTCGTCGTAGCGGCCCGCCACCAGGTGGACGTTGCTGAGCGTGGTGCGGGCGCGGCCTTCCGTGCGGGCGTCGCCGGCCGCGCGTGCGGCGTCCCGGGCGGCCAGGGCGGCCGACTCGTACTGCTTGGAGTTGGCCCCGGAGTCGGCCAGGTCCTTCGCCGCCCACAGCAGATCCACCGCGCGGCGCAGCCGGCCGGCCGCCGCGCCGTCGCCGGTCGTCGCCTGGCGGGCGCAGGCCAGCAGGCAGTTGGCCTCCCGGTACAGCCAGTCCTGCGCCGCGTGCCGGTCGGTGAAGGCGAGGCCGTCGTACGTCGTCGGCTCCAGGTGGTCGACCAGGCGGTCGCCGGGACGTTCCACGGCGTACACGCGGGCCGCCGTCGCCAGGTAGAAGTCCAGGAGCCGGGACATCGCGGCGTCGCGTTCGGCGGGGGGCTGCTCGTCGCGTTCGGCGCAGGCACGCGCGTAGAGCCGTACGAGGTCGTGGTAGCGGTAGCGGCCGGGCGCAGCGGACTCGACGAGGGACGTGTCGACCAGGGCCTCCAGCAGGTCCTCGGTCTCCTGTGCCGGCAGGTCCAGGACGGCCGCCGCGGCCGCGAGGGAGATGTCGGGCCCGTCGGCCAGGCCGAGGAGGCGGAACGCCCGTGCCTGGGCGGGCTCCAGCTGGCCGTAGCCCAGCTCGAACGTGGCCTTCACGGCCAGGTCGCCCGCCTGGAGCTCGTCGAGCCGGCGCCGCTCGTCGGCGAGCTTGGCCGCCAGGACGGACACCGTCCAGGTGCGGCGCGCCGCGAGCCGGGACGCCGCGATACGGATGGCCAGCGGCAGGAACCCGCAGGCCGCGACCACGTCCAGGGCGGCCTCCCGCTCCGCCTGCACCCGCTCGTCGCCCACGATCCGCGTGAAGAGCCGGAGCGCCTCGTCCGGCGACATCACGTCCAGGTCGACGAGGTGGGCGCCCGCCAGGTCCACCATGCGGATGCGGCTGGTCACCAGGGCCGCGCACCCCTCCGTACCGGGCAGCAGGGGCCGCACCTGCGCCGCGTCCCGCGCGTTGTCCAGCAGGACCAGCACGCGCCGGCCGGCGAGCGTCGAGCGGTACAGCGCCGCCCGCTCGTCGAGCGTCTCGGGGATCTGCTCGTCGGGCGTGCCCAGCGCCCGCAGGAACGCGCCCAGCACCGTCTCGGGCTCCGCCGCCCGGGCGCCCGCGCCCATCAGGTCCACGTAGAGCTGCCCGTCCGGGAACCGCGGCCGCGCCATGTGCGCGACGTGCACGGCGAGGGTCGTCTTGCCGACGCCGCCGATGCCCGCGAGCGCCGACACGGCCATGACCGAGCCCTCCGCCGTGGCCAGCAGGCCGCCCAGCTCCCGTACGAAGGCGGCGCGGCCGGTGAAGTCGGGGACGGTCGCCGGGAGCTGGGCGGGGCGTGCGACGGCGGGCCTCCCCGGCGGGGCCTGCTCCAGCGGCTGGGCCAGGTCGCTGTCGGCGCGCAGGATGCGCTCCTGGAGGCGGGACAGCTCGGGGCGCGGGTCGACGCCCAGTTCGTCGGCGAGGAGGCGGCGCGTGTCCGCGTACACGGCGAGCGCCTCGGCCTGGCGGCCGCTGCGGTAGAGGGCGAGCATCAGCAGCTCGCGGAGCCGCTCGCGCAGGGGGTGCGCGGCGGTGAGCGCGGTCAGTTCGGAGACGGCCTGCGCGTGGTGGCCGCACTCCAGGTCCAGGTCGAGCCGCGTCTCGATGAGCTGGAGCCGCCATTCGTCGAGACGGGCGCGCTGCGTCTCGGCGTACGGGCCGGGTACGGAGGCGAGGACCTCGCCGTCCCACAGGCCGAGCGCCTTGTTGATGAGCGTGACGGCCTGGGCGCGGTCGCCGCCCGCCCGCGCCTTCTCGGCCTCGGCGGCGAGCTCCTGCGCCACGTTCAGGTCGAGGGTGTCGGGGCGGCTGCGCAGCGCGTACCCGCCGGACTCGCTGACCAGCACGCCGGCCGGGAGCACCTTCCGCAGCCGGGACGCGTATGTCCGTACGGCCGCGAGGGCCTGCGACGGGGGCTCGTCGCCCCAGATCGCGTCGATCAGCTCGGCTGCGGTCGCCGTACGCCCGTCGCGCAGCAGCAGCGCGGCGAGCAGGGCCCGCTGCTGGGGCGACCCGGAGGCGAGCGGCTCACCCCCACGCCAGGCCCGCACGGGCCCGAGCACGGCGAACCGCAGAGCATCGACGCCACCGTCGACCACGGAGTCACGGTCCGCGCCGGCGCCACGGTCTGCGCCGGCACCACCGTCCGCCGCGGCGCCTTCGGCCGTCCGGGCGCCCCGCGCCTGACCGCCGCCCGGTGCCTGCGCCTGCCGCGGAACACGCTGCTCCGGCACTCGCGGCCCGCTGTCACGGTCCATAGCTCCCCCTGCCCGTACCGCTGGTATCGCCGCTGACAGTCTGCCTTGTGCGGGGCGGGCGCGTCAGCAGTGGGGTGACGCTCCGCACAAGGTAGTGACACAATCCGACAACAGCAGGGAAGTTGACGATCCATCAGTAAACCTGTCGGCGGAAGGACGGGCGCGGAGGCCGCAGGGATGTCGGTGCCGGGCGGTTGAATCGGCGGCATGCCGATCACACGTGACCTCGTCGTGCGGGGCGAGGACTGGTACGGGCGGGAACTGGGCGCGGGCGACGCGTACGCCGGGTGCACCTTCTACGACCTCGACTGGACGGAGGGCGCCAGCGAGGGCGCGTTGTTCGACGGGTGCACGTTCTCGGGCGTGCGGTTCAACGCCTCGCGGCACAGCGGGACGGCGTTCACGAACTGCACGTTCAGGAAGTGCGTGCTCTTCGACGCGCGGTTCGAGGGGTGCAAGGTGGTGGGGAGCCGGTTCGTGGAGTCGACGTTCGGGCTGCTGGTGGTGGGCGGCGGCGACTGGTCGTACGCGGGCCTCGCCCGGGCCGACCTCCGGAAGGCCGAACTCGACGGCGTACGGCTCCGGGAGGCCGACCTGACGGGCGCCCGCCTGGACGACGCGACCGTCACACGCTGCGACCTCTCCGCCGCGTCGCTTCGCGGCGCCCACCTGACCCGAGCCGACCTGCGCGGCAGCGACCTGACGTCCCTGGACCCCCCGCACAGCGGAGGCCCAGGGCGCCAAGATCGACCTACAACAGGCCGCCGTGCTGGCGACGTCGCTGGGCTACGCGGTGAGCTGAGCCGGGTGGGGCCTACGCGCCGCTGTCAGCTGTGTACGGCCCGTGGTCGCCGGACATGCGGCCCCGGACCCCGCGGCGTATCGTCGGGAGACGCGCGCGCCGCTCCGTACGAACGGACGAGACGGACGAACGGAGGCAGCGACATGGCCCGCATCTCCACGGCCGCCACCGGCACCAGCGCCGCCGC
>NZ_JABWDV010000250.1 GCF_013362995.1 Streptomyces sp. TRM64462
GGTGCCCGTGCCGGCGCCTCCGGTCGCCACGCCGGGCGGGACGGGGCGAGCCGCCGTCGGCCGCGCGGTGGCCGCGCCGGGTCCTGCGCCAGGTCCCGCGCCCGTGACCGGCTCGGCCCCGGACTCCGAGCCCGCCGCTTCCGCTGCGGCCGCCGCGTGCGCCTCGCGCAGGACGGCCAGTTCGCGTTCGGTGGCCGTGCGGGTCTCTTCGGCGCGGGTGTGGGCCTCGTACGCGGCGTCCTCCGTCGCGCGGTCGACGTGCCCGTCGGTGGGGCGGGCCGGGTCCGGGTGGTCGGAGGAGCCGCACACGGCGCAGGGGTCGCCGTCGGTGAGGCCCGCCGCGAGTTCGGCCGCGATGCCGCGCAGGCGGCGTTCGCGCAGGTCCAGCCAGGTCTCGTGGGCGCGGTTGGCGGCTTCGCGCGCGGCCGTGAGCCGGGCCTCGGCGGCCTGGGCCTGCTGGGCGAGTGCGTCACGGCGGCGGGCGGCGGCAAGCCGTCGGCGGGCCGGCGTGAGCCGGCCGAGCAGGTGCTCGGCGCGGGTCGCGGCCTCCTGTGCGGTGTCGACGCGCTCCTGGAGGCCGCGGCGGGTGGCGTCCCAGCCGGCCAGCCAGGCGTCGGCCTCGTGGAGGATGTCGTCGTCGGCGCGGGCCTGCCGTTCGAGGTCGGCGCGCTCGCGGGCGATCTCGGTGACGCGCCGCTCGGTGCGGCGTGCGGCGTCCAGACCGGCGAGTTCCTGGCGCAGGGTGTGGCCGACGGCGGCGAGCCGTTCGGTGCCGGCGTCCGCGAGACCCGCCGGCAGCGCGGCCCGGGCGCGCGCGTGGGCGGTGTCGGCGGCGAGGTGCTCGCGCTCGGCCTGTTCGCGCAGGGCGAGCGGCCCGGCGACGCGCTCGGCCCGGCGGGCCTGCTCCAGGCGGGCCTCCCAGGTGTCGCGCTCGCCGCGGCGGGCGTCGAGTTCAGCGGCACGGCGGCGGGCCTGCTCGTACCGCTGCCGGCGCGCGGCCCGGTCACGCTCGCGGTCGAGGGCCTGCCGGGCGGCGTCCTGCCTGGCTTCGGCGGCGTCGAGGGCGAGCGCGGCGACGTCGTACGCCTCGCGGGCGCCGGAGCGTGCCACGGCGGCCCAGGTGAGGACGGCCTCCGCGAGACCTGGTTCGCCGGGCGCGACGTCGGGGTCGGGCCAGCCGTCGGCCGCGGTGCCCGCGGCCTGCGCCATGCGGTGGGCGAGGGCGAGGAGGCGCTGGTCGCCGTCCCGTACCTGCTGCTCGGCGACGCGCCTCCGCTCGGCGAGGCGTTCCTCGACGGCGGCGAACCGGCGTGTGTCGAAGAGCCGCCCGAGGAGCTTGCCGCGGGCTTCGGCGTCGGCCCGCAGGAACCGGGAGAAGTCGCCCTGCGGTAGCAGTACGACCTGGCAGAACTGGTCGCGGCTCATGCCGAGGAGCTGGGTGATCTCCTCGCCGATCTCCTGGTGGGAACGGCTGAGCCCCTGCCAGGTGCCGGTGTCCGTGTCGTACTCGCGGAGCCAGGACTGGGCCTTCTCGGTGGTGAAGCCGTCGCCGCGCTTCTTGGGGCGGGGCTGCGCGGGCCGCCGGGTGATCTCCAGTCGCCGCCCGGCGACGGTCAGGTCGAGGACGACCTCGGTGGGCGTGCCCACGGGCGCGTGGTCGGAGCGCAGCGGGGCGCCGGGGGTCTGGCGGGCGCCGGGCACGGAGCCGTACAGGGCGAAGCAGACGGCGTCGAGCACGGATGTCTTGCCCGCGCCGGTGGGGCCGTGCAGCAGGAAAAGGCCGGCGGCGGAGAGCGTGTCGAAGTCGATGTCCTGGGTGGTGCCGAAGGGGCCGAAGCCGGTGACGCGGAGCCGGTGCAGCCTCATCGGCTCACCTCGCGCTCCCGCGCGGCCAGGTCAGCGCGGACGTCGGCGAAGGCGCGGTGCAGCGCGGCGCGTTCCTGGGCGTCGGGCCCGGCGCCGCCCCGTACGTGGGTCACGAAGTCCTCGGCGATCTCGTGGTCGGTGCGGCCGCGCAGCCGGTGGGCGTAGGAGGCGGGGCCGGTGTCGTCGTCCGTGCGGTCGGGGTCGAAGACGAGGCTGAGGGTGTGCGGGAAGCGCCGGGTGAGCCGGGCCATGGGCTCGGTGGGGCGCACGGGGTCGGTGAGGGTGGCCTCGATCCAGGCGTCCGTGTGGCGGTCGAGCGCCGGGTCGTCGAGGAGGTCGTCGAGCCGGCCCCGGATGCGGGCGAGCGGGCGCGGTACGGGGCAGTCGACGCGTTCGGCTTCGATCCGGCCGTCGGGGCCCAGGTCGACGAGCCACATGGTCTTGCGGTGGCGCCATTCGGAGAAGGAGTAGGCGAGGGGCGAGCCGGAGTAGCGGACGCGTTCGGTGAGGGTCTGGCTGCCGTGGAGGTGGCCGAGGGCCACGTAGTCGACGCCGTCGAAGACGCCGGCGGGCACGGCCGCGACGCCGCCGACGGTGATGTCCCGTTCGCTGTCGCTGGGTTCGCCGCCGGAGACGAAGGCGTGGGCGAGCACGACGGAGCGGGTGCCGGGCGGGCGGCGCTCCAGGTCGGCGCGGACACGGTCCATCGCGGCGGCGAGCACGGCCTCGTGGGAGGCCTTGCGGGCGCCGAACCGCTCCCGTACGAGGGCCGGTTCGAGGTAGGGCAGGCCGTAGAAGGCGACGTCGCCGTGGGCGTCGGTGAGGACGACGGGGGTGCCGACGCCGTCGGGGTCCGTGCGCAGGTGGACTCCGGCGTGTTCCATGAGCCCGGCTCCGACGCCGAGGCGGCGGGCCGAGTCGTGGTTGCCGGAGATCATGACGGTGGGGACGCGGGCCTCGGCGAGCCGGTGCAGGGCGGTGTCGAAGAGCTCGACGGCGGTGAGCGGTGGCACGGCCCGGTCGTAGATGTCTCCTGCCACGACCACGGCGTCCACGGCGTGCTCGCGCACGGTGGCCACGAGGTGGTCGAGGAACGCCGCCTGGGCGTCGAGCAGGCCGACGCGGTGGAAGGACCGGCCCAGGTGCCAGTCCGACGTGTGCAGGAGTCTCATGATCGGTGAGCGTAGTGCGGGGGTCTGACAGCGCGCCGGGCTTCAGGCCTCTCCGTACGCCTCTCCGCCGAGTTCCAGCGTGGCCGTGCCGGCGGTGGCGTCGGCGAGCCAGCCGCGGAAGGCGTCGACGTCGGCATCGGGCAGGCCGACCTCGATGCGGACGGCCGCGTCGTACCGCACGTCCCGTACGGTGCGGCCGGTGGCGCGGAGGTCGTTCTGGAGCTTGCCGGCGCGCTGGTGGTCGACGGTGACGGTGGCGAGCCGGTAGCGGCGGCGCGTGACGGTGCCGAGGGCGTCGAGCGCCTCGCCGACGACACCGCCGTACGCGCGGATGAGCCCGCCGGCGCCGAGCTTGACTCCGCCGTAGTAGCGCGTGACGACGGCGGCGACGTAACGGATCTCGCGGCGCAGCAGCATCTGGAGCATGGGCACGCCGGCGGTGCCGCCGGGTTCGCCGTCGTCGGACGCCTTCTGTACGGCGGCGTCGGCGCCGATGACGTACGCGAAGCAGTTGTGCGTGGCGGTCGGGTGCTCCTTGCGGACGCGGGCGACGAAGTCCTGGGCCTCCTGCTCGGTCGCCGCGGGGGCGAGCGCGCAGAGGAAGCGCGACCGGTTGATCTCGGACTCGTGGACGCCCTCGCGGGCCACCGTCAGGTACTGCTCCTGCATCCCGCCACCCTAGTCGCTCGGCGTGGCGCCCTCCCCGGCGTCCCTCGCGCCCTCCCCGGCGTCCCTCGCCGCGTCGGCGGCGTCCTGCGCGTCGAGGCGGCGGTGGGCGTCGTCCCAGGTGATCGGCAGGTCGCCGGTGGTGGCCTCCCAGAAGGTGAAGGTGGAGGCGCGCATCGTCGGGCGGAGGTCCTTCATGATGCCGCGGTGCGGTTCGGTGCGGGCGTACGCGTAGAGGGCGTCGCGGTCCTGCCAGGCGGAGAGCGTGAAGAAGGTGCGCTTGAGGGGCCGCGCGACGAGGGACGCGCCGTAGGCGCCGGGTGCGCGGGTGACCTGACGCCAGGCGGCGAGGGACTTGAGGAAGAACCGGGGGACGTCCGCGAGCGACCGCACTTCGAAGCGCGATGCCATCACGTGGACGGGGGCGTTCGGCGGGGCGGGGTTGGGGGTGGTCCAAGGCAGGGTGGGCACGGTTTCCCCTCTCATCGGTTGCACGGCATGCGCGACACAGAGACTGAATGGAGAGCGACGCTATCCATAAGTAGATAGTGGCACTATCTATGCTGCTGGTAAAGCCCTTTAGACTTCGGTGACAACGGACCGCAGGCAGGAGGCCACACGTGTACGGCGACTACGGCGACCCGGAGACCATCCGCAGGATCCTCACCGAGTCCGGGGACACCTGGGCGGTGGTCGGACTGTCCACCAACCGGTCCCGCGCGGCCTACGGGGTCGCCGCGTTCCTTCAGCGCAACGGCAAGCGCGTCGTGCCGGTGCACCCGAAGGCGGAGATGGTCCACGGCGAGCAGGGGTACGCCACGCTGGCCGACATCCCGTTCCCGGTCGACGTCGTGGACGTGTTCGTGCACAGCGAGCTGGCCGGCGACATCGCGGACCAGGCCGTGGCGAAGGGCGCCAAGGCCGTCTGGTTCCAGCTCGGCGTCATCGACGAGGCCGCCTACGCGCGCACGCGCGCGGCGGGGCTCGACATGGTCATGGACCGCTGCCCGGCCATCGAGGCGCCCGCCCTGGGGATCTCCCTGAAGGGCAGCTGAGCGGCCGGGCGCGCTCACGCGCGCCCGTGCTCCTTCAGCGTGCGTCTGGCCACCGAGTCGGCGACCACGGCGGCGAGCAGCACCCCGCCGGTGATCATGAACTGGACGGCCGCCTGGATGCCGAGCAGGGCCATGCCCGAGGCGATCGACTGGATGACCAGCATGCCCAGCAGCGCCGACCAGGTCGTACCGCGCCCGCCGAAGAGGCTGGTGCCACCGATGACGGCGGCGGCGATGGCGTTCATGAGCAGCAGCCCCGACCCGGACGTCTGGCTCGCCGACGAGATCCGCGACGCCAGGAACAGGCCGCCCATCGCGGCCATCGTCCCGGACACCATGAACACCGAGACCCGCACCCGCACCACGTTGATCCCCGCGCGGCGCGCCGCCTCCGTACCGCCGCCCAGCGCGTACACGCTCCTCCCGTACGCCGTGCGCCGCAGCACCAGGTCCAGGCCCGCGACGACGACGAGGAACACCAGCAGGGCGAGCGGCAGCCCCTGGAACCGGTTCAGCACGTGCGCGGCGGCGAACGCCAGCAGCGCCAGCACACCCGTCCGCACCCCGATCTCGCCGAGCGGACGGGCCGGCAGCCCGGTGGCCAGACGCCGCCGCCGGTCCTGGTAGTAGACGAGGAAGCACAGGACCGCCCCGAACGCGGCGACCCCGTAGGCCGCGGCGACGTCGTGGAAGTAGTGGCCGGTCAGCTTGGCGACGAGGCCCTGGTCGTCGATGTTGATGCTGCCGCTGGTGCCCAGGACGAACAGCATCAGTCCGTTCCAGCCCAGGAGCCCCGCGAGCGTGACGACGAAGGCGGGCACGCCGAGCCGCGCGACGAAGAACCCGTGCACGGCGCCGACGGCCGCGCCGCCCAGCACCGCGAGGACGACGGCGAGCCACTCCGCCATCCCGTGGCGCACGTTGAGCACCGCGAACACGGCCGCCGCGAGCCCGCTGACCGAGCCAACCGACAGGTCGATCTCGCCGATCAGCAGCACGAAGACGATCCCGACGGCGATCAGCCCGGCACCGACGATGTCCACGCTGAGGTTGGACAGGTTGCGCGGCGACAGGAAGTTGCTGTTCAGGATCTGGAAGACCGCCCAGATCACGACGACGGCGAGGACGACAGGGAGGGCGCCGAGGTCGCCGCCGCTCAGCCGCTGCCGGACCGTGTCGGTCCAGTTCCGGAGGCCCTGGCGGGTCCCGGTGGCGGTCACCGCTCGTCCCTCCCCGCGGCGGGGGTGCGACGGTGCATGGCGGGGTGACTGGTGACGCCCGTGATGGAGGAGATGATCTGCTCCTGCGAGGTGGTGCCGACGTCGAACACGCCGTTGTTGCGGCCGAGGTGCAGGACGGCGACACGGTCCGCGACGGCCTTGACGTCGCCCATGTTGTGGCTGATGAGGAGCACTCCGAGACCGCGGTCACGGAGCATCTCGACGAGGTCGAGGAAGCGGCTGGTCTGCTGGACGCCGAGCGACGCGGTCGGCTCGTCGAGCAGCAGCAGCCTCGGCTGACCGATGAGGGAGCGTGACAGGGCGACGGTCTGCCGCTGCCCGCCGGACAGGGTGGCCACGCGGGCGCGCAGATCGGGGACGCGGATGGACAGCGACTGCAGCAGGTCGCGGGTGCGCCGCTCCATCTCGACCTCGTCGAGGAGGCCGGCCCTCCGGATCTCCCGGCCTAGGAACAGATTGCCGACGACATCGAGGTTGTCGCACAGTGCGAGGTCCTGGTAGACGGTCGCGATGCCCAGCGCGTGGGCGTCGTCGGGGCGTCTCACCCTGACGGGGCGGCCCTCCCACTCGATGACGCCCTCGTCGGCGGGGCCCACCCCGGCGATCACCTTGACGAGGGTCGACTTGCCGGCGCCGTTGTCGCCCATCAGGGCGACGATCTCGCCGGCCCGGATCTCCAGGTCCACGTCGGCGAGCGCCTGGACGGCGCCGAAGCGCTTGGAGACGCCGTGCAGGACCAGCAGGGGCGGGACCGGCACGGAAACCACCTCCTCTCGGCCCGATTACACGGTGAGTCCGGCCTTCGCGCACGCCGACGCGAACTTCGGGGTGCAGATCTGTCCGACGGTGTACATGCCGTCCTTGACGACGGTCTCCAGGACCGTGCCGGCGGTCACGGGGATGGGCGTGAGCAGGACGGCCGGTACGCCGTGGGCCGTGGAGCTGTTGACCTCGTCCTGGGCGATGGCGCCGAGCGGGTCGCCGCGGCCCAGCGCGACGGCCATCGCCGCGGCGGCGTCGGCCTGCGGTTTGAACGGCTTGTACACCGTCATGTACTGGTCGCCCGCGATGATGCGCTGCACGGCGGAGAGATCGGCGTCCTGTCCGGTGACGGGCGGCAGCGGCTCGATGAAGTTGGCCTTCAGCGACGAGATGACACCGGCGGCGAGACCGTCGTTGGCGGCGTAGACGCCGTCGATGGTGTCGGCGCCGAGCGCGGCGATCGCGCCCGACATGTTGGCGTGGGCGACCTCGGGGCGCCAGAGGTTCGTGTCGTACTCCTTGGCGATCGTCACCCTGCCCTCCAGTACGGAGCGCGCGCCCCGCTCGAACAGGGCGGCGTTGGGGTCGGCCCGGTCGCCGTTCATCATGACGATCCGTCCGCCGTCCGCCTTGTCGCCCATGGCCGTGAGCAGCGCCCTGCCCTGGAGCCTGCCGACCTCCTCTCCGTCGAAGGAGACATAGCCGGAGATGGGGCCTTCGGCGAGCCGGTCGTACGACACGACGGGGATGCCGGCACTGTCGGCCTTCCGGACGACGGAGGTGAGGGCCCGGGCGTCGATCGGGTCGAGGATCAGCACGTCGACCCTGCGGGTGATCATGGAGTCGACCTGCCGCTGCTGGGCGGCGACGCTTCCCTGCGCGTTGGCGTACTCCACGTCGCAGGCCGGGCACAGCTCCCCGATCCGCTTCTCGATCAGCGGACGGTCGAAGGTCTCCCAGCGGGCGGTGTGCGTGTCGGGGAGCAGCAGGCCGATGGTGGGATCGCTCTCCGTGCCGTCGGGGCTGGCGCGGCCGGCCAGATGGGCCTGCTCGGCCTCGCCGCAGGCGGCCAGCGCGACGGCGAGGGACACGGCGGCCGCGGTGGCGGCGACGGTACGGAACCGGGTGCGGCCGCTGTTCCGGCGGCGGCTCCTGCGGCGGCGTACGGGTACGGGCGGGGGCGGGG
>NZ_JABWDV010000023.1 GCF_013362995.1 Streptomyces sp. TRM64462
GGCCGGGCCCGTTCCCCCGTCCGTACGAGAGCCCGCCCCGGTCTCCGGGAAGGAGCCGCGTCCATGACCGCTCATGTCTCCTCCGACTCACCCGTGACACCCGGCTCGCCTCCCGGCGCGCTCCGGCGACGGGCGTACGACGAGCTGGCCGCCGCCCGGGCCCGTACGGCCCTCCTCACCGACAGCGTCGACGACGGCGAGCTGACCGCCCAGCACTCGCCGCTGATGTCCCCGCTCGTCTGGGACCTGGCCCACATCTCCAACCAGGAGGAGCAGTGGCTGCTGCGGGCCGTCGGCGGGCGGGAGGCGCTGCGCCCCGACATCGACCCGCTGTACGACGCGTTCGAGCACCCGCGCGCCACCCGGCCGTCCCTGCCGCTGCTGCCGCCGCCGGAGGCCAGGGCGTACGCGGCGGAGGTGCGCGACCGGGTGCTCGACGTCCTCGACCGGGCGCGGTTCGACGGCGACCCGCTGCTCGACGCGGCGTTCGCGTTCGGCATGGTCGCGCAGCACGAGCAGCAGCACGACGAGACCATGCTGATCACCCATCAGCTCCGGCGCGGCCCGGCCGCGCTCACCGCACCCGCTCCCCCGCCCGCGCCGGCGGACGCGGCGCGGCTGCCCGCCGAGGTACGCGTGCCGGGCGGGCCGTTCACGATGGGCACCACGCACGAGGAGGAACCCTGGGCGCTGGACAACGAGCGTCCGGCCCATGTGCGGCTCGTACCGGAGTTCTTCATCGACACCGTGCCGGTGACGTGCGGCGCGTACCGGCGCTTCATCGACGACGGCGGCTACCGCGACCCGCGCTGGTGGGCGCCGGAGGGCTGGGCGTACGTCCGGGAGCACGGGCTGCGCGCGCCGCTGTTCTGGCGGCAGGAGGGCGGCCAGTGGGTGCGGCGGCGCTTCGGGGTGGTCGAGCCGGTGCCGGACGAGGAGCCGGTGCTGCACGTGAGCTGGTACGAGGCGGACGCCTACGCGCGCTGGGCGGGGCGGCGGCTGCCGACCGAGGCCGAGTGGGAGAAGGCGGCCCGCCACGACCCGGTGTCCGGCAGGTCGCGGCGCTACCCGTGGGGTGACGGCGCGCCGGAGCCGCGGCACGCCAACCTCGGCCAGCGGCATCTGCGGCCCGCGCCCGCCGGGAGCTACCCGGACGGCGCGTCGCCGCTGGGGGTGCGGCAGCTCGTCGGGGACGTGTGGGAGTGGACGGCCGACGACTTCCTGCCGTACCCGGGGTTCGTCGCCTTCCCGTACCGGGAGTACTCGGAGGTGTTCTTCGGGCCCGGGCACAAGGTGCTGCGGGGCGGGGCGTTCTCGGTGGCGCCGGTGGCGTGCCGGGGGACGTTCCGTAACTGGGACCTTCCGGTGCGGCGGCAGATCTTCGCCGGGTTCCGCACGGCCAGGGACGCGGGGTGACCGGCTGATGTGCCGTCATATCGCCTGGGTGGGCGCCGCGTCGCGGCCGCTCGGGGAGCTGATCGTGGAGCCCGCGCACGGGCTGTACCGGCAGTCGTGGGCGCCGCGCAGGCAGCGGTACGGGACGGTCAACGCGGACGGGTTCGGTGTCGGCTGGTACGCGCCGGGCGATCCGGTGCCGGCCCGCTACCGGCGGGCGGGGCCGATCTGGGCCGACCCGTCGTTCGCCGACCTGGCGCGGGTGGTGCGCTCGCGGGCGGGGCTGGCCGCGGTGCGGGACGCGACCGTGGCGGGTGCCGACGGGGAGGCGGCCGCGGCGCCGTTCGCCGCCGGGCCGTGGCTGTTCAGCCACAACGGGGCCGTGGCCGGGTGGCCCGGGTCGGCCGAGGGCCTGGTCGCGGGGCTGCCGGCGGGCGCGCTGCT
>NZ_JABWDV010000251.1 GCF_013362995.1 Streptomyces sp. TRM64462
GGCCGGCTCCGGCAGCGGGGTCAGGCGGCGGCCGCCACCGCCCGCCGAGGCGGGCCGTCTGCGGCCCGTACGCGGGGTTCCGGCGCCGCGCGGCCGGTCGTCGTCGAACGGAATGACCTTGGCGTCCGCCATCGTTAGCCCGCGCTCCCTGTTCCGTGCCGTCCCGCGCCCCGAGCTCCGGCCACCCGGCCGGCCACACCGTCGCCCAGCCGGGCCGCCACCCCGTCGACCGCCGCCGCCAGGACCTCCGGCGGCAGCAGCCCCGGGCCGCGGTGCCGGGCGAAGTCCGCGAAGGCCTCCGCCGTCGTGTACGCCGGTGTGAACCCGAGCGTCTCGCGCATCTGCACCGTACTGACCACCCGACCGTGCGTCAGCAGCCGGATCTGCTCGGGTGAGAAGTCCGTCACCCCGACCGTACGCAGCGCCGTGCCCACCCACGTCACCGCCGGCAGCAGCACCGGCACCGTCGGCCTGCCGAGGCGCCGCGCGCACTGCGACAGCGTCAGCACACCGTCCCCGGCCACATTGAACGTGCCGCTGTTCAGTGAGCCCCCGCGCGGCTCGGACGACGCGATCCGCAGCACGTCCAGGACGTCGTCCTCGTGGACGAACTGCAGCCGCGGATCGTGCCCCAGTACCGTCGGCAGGACGGGCAGCGAGAAGTACTCGGCGAGCGGCGAGTCCGCCTCGGGCCCGAGGATGTTCGCGAAGCGCAGCACGCACACCGCGACGTCCGGGCGGCGCCGGGCGAAGCCCCGTACATAGCCCTCGACCTCGGTGACGTCCTTCGCGAAGCCGCCGCTCGGCAGCGACTTGGGCGGCGTCGTCTCGGTGAACACGGCCGGGTCGCGGGGCGCGGAGCCGTACACGCTCGTACTCGACCGGACGACGAGGCGGCGCACCGTGGGGCACTTCTG
Organism: Streptomyces sp. TRM64462; assembly: GCF_013362995.1. Classification (GTDB taxonomy): domain Bacteria; phylum Actinomycetota; class Actinomycetes; order Streptomycetales; family Streptomycetaceae; genus Streptomyces. Next base: position 918 of record NZ_JABWDV010000251.1, read on the forward strand.
GCAGGCGCCGAGCAGCTGCATCGTGCCGATGACGTTGGTCTCCTTGACCGCGGTCCGGCCGCCGCCGACCGGCTTCGTCGCCGTGACGTCCATGTGGACGACGGTGTCGACGCCGTACTCGGCGAGGAGCCGCCCGATGACCGGCTGCCGGATGTCGGCCCGTACGAAGGCCGCGCCGCCCAGCGGATGCCCGGGTGCCACGGCGTCCACACCGATGACCCGGTCCACGCCCGGGTCCCGCATGACGCGCCGCACGAAACGGCCGACGAGCTGCCGGGCCACCCCGGTGACGAGCACGACCTTCCCCAAGATCCGCGCCTTCCGTTCGGTCTCCCGCGCGTGTGGCTGCCACCGTAGCGGGTCGGTGTTGCGCTGTGATGACCGCGTGGCGACAAAAACCCCGTACGGAAAACACCGTGGCCCTCCCACCAGGATCGGTGGGAGGGCCACGGAGAGCGCTTACAGCGGCCGCTTACTTCTTGTTGCGACGCTGAACGCGCGTGCGCTTCAGCAGCTTGCGGTGCTTCTTCTTGGCCATCCGCTTACGCCGCTTCTTGATAACAGAGCCCACGACTACCCTCGCTCACTTCTCGGAACACCCCCGCATCAGCGGGGATCTCGGTGCGGGGCGTCTGGGCCCACACGACCTACGTCGGCCTAGCCTACCCGGCAGAGCGCCGAGCCTGTAATCCGAGGGCGGTGAAGGGCTCCGGACTACGCGGTCTCCACCCCCACGAAAGACTCGCGGAGGTACTCGTGAACCGCCTGCTCCGGCACCCGGAAGGACCTCCCCACCCGGATCGCCGGCAGATGACCGCTGTGCACCAACCGGTACACGGTCATCTTCGACACGCGCATCACCGAGGCAACTTCCGCCACGGTCAGGAACTTGACCTCATTGAGAGGCGTCTCGCCAGCAGCAACCATGACCCACCTGTACCTTCCGCACATGACGCCACCGGCTTCCCCTCCGGTGACTCTTCGTCGCTGTGCGCTCACTGCCCAGACTAGGGGCGGGTGATACGAGTGGGGAAGAGGAGCAGCCATCCGCCGCCTACTGTGACAGACACGCCCGATTGAGTACATAGCGAGTAAGCGGCGAGTAGTCATCGGACCGCACGGCATCATCGAGCGGCACGACCACGGACACCCTTCCCTCCGCCTCGCCGACGAACAGCGCGGGGTCGTCGGTGTCGGCCGGCCCGATGGCCTCAATACCCAGCTGACCTGCCCCGCAGACCCATCCGTGGTCCCCGACCACCAGCTCCGGAAGGGGCCCTTCGCCCTCCGCCGCGGCCCCCAGAGCGACCCGCACGGGCAGGGGTGAATGGGTGTGTGCGCCCGGCTCACAACCGGCGCCTTCGACCTGCGGTTTCCGCACCAGCGCGACTCCTCGTACGTAGTCCAGGTTGTACGTGCGTACGCCAAACCGGGTCGTTATGTCGACACATCTCCCCTGCGCCGGGGTGATGACGAGACATCCCGCCGCCGACATCGCGTCTGCCAAACCGGCGTAGAACCCCAGCAGACGGTGCGGATGACCGGTCCCGAACAGCACCGGAGCGCCACGCGCCGCGGCCGCGCCGAGCCGTTCGGCGAACGCGTCGAGCGCGCGCAGGGTCAGCTCCGGGTCGATGACGTCGGGGCCCGTACGGTGCTCCGGGTCGCCCGAGACACCGCACCGCTCCGCCATCAGCCGCAGCACGTCCCGCTCGCGCCACCGCCCGTCGGGGTCGACCCCGAGCGTGACCCTCGGGTCGCCGGCCGCGAAGAGCCGATAACTCCGCAGACTCCGCTCACGGGACGTGGCGACGGCGCCGGCCAGCCCGGCGGCCAATAAATGCGCCCGCAACGCGTCGACAGTGGGCGGCGGCGCGGGAGGTCCGGCCGGGTCGGCCCGGCCGGCCAGGGCAGCGCGGGCAGTGGGGGCGGTGGTGGTGGTCGGGGGCTCGGTGGGCGCTCCGCTCGTCAGCATGGGCCGATGCTGGCGCACCCCTCCGGCCGTGTGCGCCGGAACCGGTCCGCTACCGCACAGTTGGCGTAATCCGTACGACGCGCCCGCCGCTACGGAAGCAGCCCCCGCAGCGGGAACGCGGCCCGGCGCGTGGCCAGGACGGCCTGGTCCAGCCGGTCCTCCGGGTCGTACCCGTCCTCCCAGGACCGCCACGTCACGGGCCACCGCCCGTCCGTCATCCGCCGCGGCGCCGGCATCCGCGTCCGCGCGTACACCTCGTCCCGCCACGCCGACGGCACGTCCGTCGCGGGCGCCACGTCGGCCCCGGCGGCGATGCCCACCAGATGCGTCCACGACCGCGGCACGACGTCCACGACCGCGTACCCGCCGCCGCCCAGCGCCACCCAGCGGCCGCCGTCGGCGTACTCGTCGGCCAGGCCCCGGCACGCCAACTGCACGGCCCGCTGGGCGTCCAGGGACACCGCCAGGTGCGCCAGCGGGTCCTCGAAGTGGGTGTCCGCCCCGTGCTGCGTCACCAGCACCTGCGGCCGGAAGTCCGCCAGCAGCTCCGGTACGACGGCGTGGAACGCCCGCAGCCACCCCGCGTCCCCGGTGCCGGGCGGCAGCGCCAGGTTCACCGCGCCGCCCTCGGCCGCGCCCTTGCCGCCGGTCTCCTCCGGCCAGCCGGTGCCCGGGAACAGGGTGCGCGGGTGCTCGTGCAGCGACACGGTCAGCACCCGCGGGTCGTCCCAGAACGCCGACTGCACACCGTCCCCGTGGTGCACGTCCACGTCCACGTACGCGACCCGCTCGGCGCCCAGCTCCAGGAGCCGGGCGATGGCCAGCGACGCGTCGTTGTAGATGCAGAACCCGGCCGCGCCGCCGGGCATCGCGTGGTGCAGCCCGCCCGAGAAGTTCACCGCCCGCCGCGCCTCGCCCCGCCACACCGCCTCGGCGGCGCCCACCGACAGGCCGGCGATCAGCGCCGACACCTCGTGCATCCCGGCGAACGCCGGATCGTCGGGCGTCCCGAGACCGTACGCCTGGTCGGCGACGGCCGGGTCCGCGGACGCGGCCCGCACGGCGGCCACGTAGTCCTCGCGGTGGACCAGCCGCAGCGTCGAGTCCCCGGCGGGCTTGGCCGACACGACGTCGACGGCCCGGTCCAGCTCGAAGGCCCGCACCAACCCCATGGTCAGTGCGAGCCGCACCGGGTCCATCGGGTGGCTCGGCCCGAAGTCGTACCCGGTGACTGCGTCATCCCACATCAACAGTGCGCGACCGCTCATGCCCGCCACCGTATCGGGCGCCACCGTCACCGAACGAACGGGCGTACACCAGCGTCACCAGCACCAACACCAGCGGCACCGCCATCGCGCCCCGATAGCTCCACGCCTCCCCCAGGGCGCCCACCAACGGCGACCCGACCAGGAACCCCACGTAGTTGAAGACGTTCAGCCGCGCCACTGCCGCATCACTGGCCCCAGGGGCCAGCCTCCCGGCCGCCGCGAACGTCTGCGGCACGAGCACGCTCAGGCCGAACCCGAGCACCGTGAACCCGGCCAGCCCCGCCGCCGGCCCCGGCGCCACGGCCACCACCGCGAACCCGCCCGCCGCCAGCACGGCACCGCCCCGCACCACGGCCACCGCCCCGAACCGCCGCACGGCCAGGTCCCCGACGGACCGCCCCAGCAGCGTCGTCACCATGTACGCGTTGTACGGCACGGTCGCCAGCGCCTCGGACCCGCCCAGCACGTCCTGGAGGTACTTGGCGCTCCAGTTCGAGACGGTCGAGTCACCGATGTACGCGAACGCCATCACCAGGCACAGCGGCAGCAACACCCGCCCCACGACCCACCCGTCACCCCCCGGACCGGGGACCGCGCCCTGCCCGGGCCTGTCCCCGTCCACGTACCACCGGCTGCCCGCGAGCACGGCCGGAACCAGCACCAGCACCACGGGCGCGTAGAACACGCCCAGCGGCACGTCGAGCCGCGCCCCCACCCATGCCAGCGAAGCGCCGGCGATCCCGCCCAGGCTGTACGCCGCGTGGAACCCGAGCATGATGCTCCGCCCGTACGCCCGCTGGAGGCTCACACCCAGCATGTTCATGGACGCGTCCAGCGCCCCGACGGCGAGCCCGAACACGCCGAGCGCGACGGCCAGTTGCCACGACTGGTCCCCGAGCCCGACCCCAGCCAGGGCCAGCAGCACGACGGGCTGCACCCACCGCAGCACCACACCGGGCCGCACCCGCGCCACGAGCGCCCCGGCGGCGACGCTCCCGGCCCCGGCCAGCACCGGCACGCCCGCGAGAAACGCCGGCAGCAGCGCGTCCGAGACGCCGTACTGCTCCTGAACGGCGGGGATACGCGTCACGAGCAACGCGAACGCCACACCTTGGGCCAGGAAGGAGAAGGCCAGCGCTCCCCGCCCGCGCCGCAGCCGCGCATCCATCATGGCCGAGAAGAGTACGTCCGTGCTCAGCCTGTGGACAGAGCTGTCACATCACGAGCCCCGGCAGCTGCCCCATGTCGTCGAAGTACCCCTGCGCCCCGGGCAGCCGCCGGGCCGGCGTCATCGCCGTGAACCCGTACACGTCCATCCCGGCGGCCAACGCGGCTTCGACGCCGAGCGGACTGTCCTCCACGACGACGCACCGCTCCGCCGGCACACCCATCCGCTCGGCCGCGTACAGGAACAGGTCAGGCGCCGGCTTGCCCCGGCCGACGTCCTGCGCGCTGAACACGGTCCCGGGCCCGAACCACAGGTCGAGTCCCGTCTTCTGATGCCCGACCCGTATCCGCTCATGGCTCCCGGACGAGGCCACACAGTACGGCACCCCTCCGGCGACCAGCTTCCCCAGCACCTCCGTCACCCCCGCGACGGCGGTCAGCTCACGCGCGAACGCGGCGAACACCCGCGCGTGAAAGGTCGCGTCGAAGTCCTCGGGCAACCGCTGCCCGGTCCGCTGGAGGATCGTGTCGTGCACCCGGTGCATGGCACCACCCATGTAGTCCCGCAGCGACTCCTCATACGTGGTCGGGTGCCCGAGCTCGGTCAGATAGCCGGCCAGGATGGCGTTCGACAGGGGCTCGCTGTCCACGAGCACTCCGTCGTTGTCGAAAATGACCAGGTCGTAGCGCATGGCACCACCCTAGTGAACGCAAAAATGCCTCAACCCCCAGCCAGAAGGCTGGGGGTTGAGGCTAAAAATTGTTCGG
>NZ_JABWDV010000024.1 GCF_013362995.1 Streptomyces sp. TRM64462
CGAGGACGTGGACCCGGACAGGGAGGTGGACGCGGTCACGGCCGGCCTCCCGTCTCCGCGAGGGCCCGCCGGTCGGCCTTGCCGCCCCGCGTCGTGGGCAGCTCCGCCAGCCGTACGAACCGGCGCGGCATCAGATGCGGCGGCAGTGTCGCGCCGAGGTGCGCGCGCAGCGCCGCGTCGCCGGTGTCCGCCAGGTCGCCGGTGACGTGCGCGACGAGGAACACCCGTCCCGCGTCGTCCGTGCCGGCGGTGACGACCGCGCCCGTGACGCGGGCGTGGGCCAGCAGGGCGCCCTCGACCTCGGCCGGGTCGACCCGGTAGCCGCGGATCTTCACCTGCCGGTCGCTCCGCCCCAGGTAGTGCAGCCCGCCGGGCCCGAGCCTGGCGAGGTCGCCCGTCCGGTACAGCCGCGCCCCCGGCGGCCCCGACGGGTCCGGTACGAAGCGTTCCGCCGTACGGGCGGGCAGGCCCCGGTATCCGCGCGCCACGCCGGACCCGCCGATGCACACCTCACCGACGGCGCCCTCCGGCACCGGCCGCAGGTCCTCGTCGAGGAGACGGACGACCACCCCGTCGATGGGCGTCCCGACGATGTCGGCGTCCGTCGGCGGCTCGGCGGGCACGGCGTACCGGGTCGACGTCATGGTGCACTCCGTCGGCCCGTACTGGTTGACCAGCACGCCGTCGACCAGCGCCCGCCCGCCCGCGGCCAGGAACGGCCGCAGCGACTCGCCGCTGGACACCACGAGCCGTACGCCCGCCAGCAGCCGCTCCGCGTCGGGCCGCCCCGCGAGAAAGGACAGGAACGACGGGGTCACGCTCAGCAGCGCGGTCACCCGGTGCGCCCGCACCGCGGCGCCGAACCCGTCGGGCCGCAGCAGCGCGGAACGCGGCACGACCACGAGCCGCCCGCCCGCGAGGAGCGGCGCGAACGTGTCCCGTACGGACGCGTCGTACCCCAGCGGGGCGACCTGGAGCGCCACCGTGTCCGGGCCGAGGCCGTAGTCGCGGACGACGAACCGCAGGTACGCGTCGAGACCGCGGTGCTCGATCAGCACGGGACTCGGCTCACCCGTCGTACCGGACGTGTGGCTGACGTAGGCCAGGGCGCGCCCGTCCGGCGGCGGCCCGGCGGGCGGCCGGACTCCCGTGGCGGGACCTGCGGCGGGTCCTGCGGCGGGTCCTGCGGCGGGGTCGGCGGGCCGGTCCAGGAGCACCGGCGGCCCGGGAACCGGCAGTGCGAGCCGCCCGGCGAGCCCCGACGTGGTCACCAGCAGGTCCGCGCCCCCGCTGCGCACCAGCGCCGCCAGCCGCCGCGCCGGCTGCTCGACGTCGAGGGTGAGGAACGCGGCCCCGCACCGTACGGCGGCGGCCATCGCGACCACCGCGTCCGCCCCGCGCTCCAGGGCCACGGCGCACACCGTCTCGGCGCCCGCGCCCCGCGCCCGCAGCGCCGCCGCGAGGGTGTCGACCCGGGCGGTCAGCTCCGCGTACGTCAGGTCGCCGTCCGGCGTGGTCACGGCCACCCGGCCGGGCTCGCGCGCCGCGTGCGCGGCGATGTCGTCGACGAAGGTACGCATCACAGCGCCCCCTCGACAGCCGTCTGGTCCACGGCCACGAACCGCAGCTCGGACGTGTACACCTGCCCGGCGTCGTCCTTCAGCCACGCCTGCTCGGGCGTGGGCAGCATCTCGCTGACCACCAGCCGCGCCCCGGGGTCCTTGCGGGCCAGGCGGCGGGCGGCCTTGGCGAAGATGTTCACGTACACGGGGCTGTCGAAGTCGACGTAGAACGGCCGCGGTTCGGCCGGGGACACGACGAACACGAACCGCGGCAGCTCACGCTCCCGCGCCCAGGCACGGGCCCGTACGAACCGCCGCGCCTCCGACTTGTCCTCGGCGAAGCCCAGTTCGGCCGCCGGCAGCGTCCAGGTCTCCCGCGCCACGACCATCTTGTCGAGGGTGATACGGGGCGTGTGGTCCCCTTCGGGGCGCAGCGTGAAGCGGTCCATGGCGCGCTGCGTGAGCGTGTTGGCGTACACGTCGAGCAGGTCGAACGCGGCCCCGTCCGGCAGTACGGCGACGAGCCCGCCGTCCCGCACCTCGACGGTCACGTCGGCGGCGAGCACCGTGCGCGGCCGGTGCGGGTCTCCGGTGTGGTCCACCAGGGCGACCTGGTAGTCCTCGGGCCGTTCCAGGGACGGCCTGCTGCGCGCCGACCACTTCAGCGGCAGCTCCTTCGGCAGCATCGGCAGCAGCCGCGGCCCCGGGAAGTCACGGGTCGTCTCCGCCACGAGCGCGTCCCGGTCGGGATGCTGGTGGACGAAGAGCGACGCGCCCATCGTGTTGAGCGCGCAGTGCATCTCGCCGAGCAGCAGCTCGAAGTCGCCGCGCGCCACGGCGTCCGCGTCCTCGGCCAGGACGAGCACGTCCGGGCTGAAGTAGCGGGACAGCGACCATCCGGAGCCGGGTTCGTCGAACTCCGCCCGCACCCGCTCCGCGATCCCGTCCGCGGACGACAGCCGCACCCGCCGCGCCCCCTCCGGGAGCCGCAGGACGCGCGCCCACTTCTCCCGCAGCTCGGCCTGTACGGCGGCGAGGTCGTCCTCCGCCTTCGGGTGCGGCGACGGCAGGCACGCCAGCCACAGCGACGCCAGGTCGACGCGGGCGCCGCCGGCGGCGAGCCGGTCGTACACCGGGCGGATCCGGGCCCGGACGCGTTCCGCGAACCGGTTCGTCATCCACCGCGCCGCCGTCAGGCACAGGGCCAGCGGCGTCAGTTCGGCGAGGAACGAGGACCCGAGCGCGGCCGTCGCGGACCGCCGGCAGTCGGCGTACACGACCCCCCGGCACGGCGCCGTCCTCGCGCCCTTGGCGCGCTGCGCCTCGGTGGCGGTGAGCGCCGCGAAGTCCGCCTCCAGGGCGCCGAGCGCCGAGGTCAGCGCGTCGGCGTCGGTGCCGGCCGCCCGCACCGCGTCACGGCCGCGCTCCAGCACGGCCAGTTTCTCCAGGGCGGGTTCGCGCACGGCGGGGTCACCGATCCGTTCGAGGATCGCGCGCAGCTCCCGCTCCGGGTGGGTGCTCGACGGCACCTCCAGGCGCCACTGCGCCCACCGCGCCGCCACCAGGGACCGTACGGTGTCGGCGGCCTCCTCCGGCGACAGGGCGGCCGCGTCCGCGATCTCCGCGACCGTCCGCGTCCCGTCGCACAGGGCCAGCACCGTGCGGGCAGGCTCGGCGATGTCCTGCGGCCGCCGGCCGGGGATGCGCACGGTGCCGTCCTCGACCCGTACGAGCGAGACCCGGCGCGGCGGTATCCAGGCGTGCAGCGCCGCATCGGCGTCGAGGCTCCGGGCGAGCGCGTCGATCGCCCAACTGGAGAAGTACACCCGGGAGTCGGCGAGGAAGCCGTGGCCCGGGTCGACGGTGATCCCGTCGCCCGCGAGGTCCCAGCGGCCCCAGCCGACGGGCCCGAAGAAGCCGATCGTGTCGTTCTTGACGCAGAACCGCTGCCAATAGTGCGCGACGAGCTCCTCGCGCTGACGCGGCATGCTCGTGCGGCCCGCGGCGGTCGGCGTCCAGGACAGGAACGGCGCCACCCCCGTACGCAGCACGGTCGGGTTCTGCCAGGCGACGGCCGCCCTGAACCGGGGGCTCGCGGCGATCTCCTGGAGCAGCTCCGCCGTCCGTACCGCACCCGCGTCGAACTCCTCCGTGAACGCCTCCCACTCCGCACCGGCGGGCGCGTCGTCCGGCCCGAACTTGTCGGCGGCGGCCGCGAGTCCGGGCGGGGCGAGCCGCAGGACCCCCTCGGCCGGGAAACCGGGCCCGCGCAGCGCGAAGTGCTCCCACAGGCGCCACCCCCCGGCGGGCAGATGAACGGTCTCCGGCATGTCCGGCATGGCGGAACTCCTTCCGAAGGAGGGACGGCGGCGTGGCGCGACGTGACGACGTGACGACGTGACGTCTGGCCCTGACGACACTGCCGGTGCGGCGCGCGCGGCCACCAGGGAAGGAGCCGCAGGGTGCGGCGCACGAGCTGCTGCGCGTTTGTCCCTGTCGGCCGGCCGGGGGCCGGGCCACGCTGGGCCCGTCGACCGAGCCGAGTGAGGGAGGACGGAGCGCGATGAGCGAGACCGACGAGCAGGAGTACCTGGTCGTGCGCAACGACGAGGAGCAGTACTCGATCTGGAGGGCGGACCGCGAGCTGCCGCCGGGATGGCACGCCGAGGGCACCGCGGGGCCGCGGCAGGAGTGCCTGGACCACATCGGACGGGTGTGGACGGACATGCGCCCGCTGAGCCTCCGCAGGCACCTCGCCGACACGGGCGCCTGACCCGTCACGGGCCGGCGGGGGACCGCTCCCGGAAGGGCCGGGGAAGCGCCGGGGGAAGGCCGGAGAACCTCCGGAGAACCTCCGGAGAAGCGCCGGGGAAGCGCCGGGGGGAGGGCTGCGGGAGGGCTGCGGGAGGGCTGCCGGAGAGGTGGTGGGGAAGGCTTCACCCGGGTGTGCGAACACGTTCCCCCGGGGTTCTGTTCAGCACCCCGCCCGGGCTGCATACTGTCCTTCCTCGCACCGTGCCGAAACGGCTCACCTGCGCGTTCACCCACTCCGCGGTGGCGTGCGGGCCCCGGCCCGGCGAGCCCCCGCCGCTCCCGTGCCGCGTACCGACGCGGGAGCTCCCCCTGCTTGTGGAAGACCCGAGGTTCCGTGCCTGTACCCGTTGTCCTTGCCGGGCGCACCGTGCGCCTGGAGCCGCTGGCCCTGCGCCACGCCGAGGGCCTCGCGTGGGCCGGTGCGCACCAGCGCGCCGCCTTCGCCTACACACCCGTGCCCGACGGGCTCGACGCGTCGTACGAGTACGTCGCGCGCGCCCTGGCCGATCAGGCCGCGGGGCGGGCGCTGCCGTTCGCGCTGGTGAGCGCCGCGGACGGCCGGGTGGTCGGTTCCACCCGGTTCCTGGAACTGGACTACTGGCGGGGCCCGCTGGTGTGGCCCCCGGTCACCGGGGTCCCGTACGGCGACCCCGCGACGGCCGTGCCCGACGCCGTCGAGATCGGCAACACCTGGATCGCCGGGGAGGCGCGCGGGACCGGCGTCAACACGGAGGCCAAGCTGCTGATGCTGCGGCACGCCTTCGAGACCTGGGGCGTCCGGCGGGTCACGCTGCGCGCCGACGCCCGCAACACCCGCTCCCGCGCCGCGATCGAGCGGCTCGGCGTCACCTGCGAAGGTGTCCGGCGGGCGCACTGCCGCGGTCTGGACGGGGTGGTGCGGGACACGGCGTTCTACTCGGTCCTCGACGAGGAGTGGCCCGCCGTGCGCGGCATCATCGAGCTCCGCATGTCCGCACGCCGCACCCCGGGCGCCCTCCTCGACGGGCCCTTGGCCGGCGGGTACCGGGAGCACGGCGACGCGGCCGGGCAGTTGCTCCCGGCCTGACGGCACGTCCTCAAGCGCGCCGCACAGGGAGCCGTATCAGGGTGTGGTCGGGGGCTCGCCGTGGCGTAAGCGACTGCTTAGCATGGGCCCCTCCGTAAGGGAGGGCCCCATGCACAGCAGTTCCCCGGACCCCGCTCCTCTCCGCCTCTTCGAGCGCGCCTGCGGCAGCCTGCTGCGGCGCGGGCAGGAGTTCTCGGACTCCGTGGTCGGGAAGATCCGCGCCGAAGTGCCGTACTACGCCGACCCCGTCCTCGCCCCGCCGGACGTGCGCCTGACCGTGGGCACCGGGGTCCGGCACGCCCTGGAGGCGGCCCTGGACCCCGGACGGCTCGCGGACGTCGAGCGCTCCACGCGGGAGCTGGGACGCAGGCGCGCCGAACAGGGCCGCCCCCTCGACGAGGTGCTGCACGCCTTCCGCGTCGCGGGCTCGGAGGTCTGGAACGCGATCATCAAGGTCGTGGACGAGGAACGGCTCGGCGACACCCGCCAGTTGGTCCACGTCGCCGAGCTGGTGTGGAAGAGCAACGACCGCGACGCCGTCCTCGTCGCCGACGCCTACCGGCAGGTCGCCGACGGCGTCGCCAGCCGGCACGGCGAACGCGTACGCCTGGTCCTCGCCGCCCTCGTGGAGAGCCGCGACCGGCCGGAGTTCGTGCGCAGCGCGGCCGGCATCCTGGGGCTGCCGCTCGACGGCCGGTACGCGGTGGCGGTGCTCGCCGCGACACCCCCGTACGGCCGTGTCCCCGGCACGGACCCCGACGTGCCCGGCGTCCGCGTCCTGCGCCAGACGGGCGGGCGGCACGACATCCTCGTCGCCCACCTCGGAGACCGCCCTCTGGATGCGTTCGTGTCCGCCCTCGACGCCGGCGCCGGGTTCCGCGTCGGCGTCAGCCCGGTCGTGGAAGGCCTCGAAGGCCTCGCCCGCGCACGCGACCTGGCCGCACTCGCCCTGCGCACCTGCCGCGCCGACGGCGAGGTCGCCCGCCTCGACACCCGCCTGCCCGACGGCCTCCTCGTCGCACGCCCCGACCTGTCCGCCCGGCTCGCCCAGGGCGTGCTCCGGCCCCTGTACGCGCTGGAGCCCGCCGACCGCGACACGCTCCTCGACACCGTCGGCTTCTGGATCGAGCACGGCGGATCCGCCGCCCGGGCCGCGCAGCGCATGTTCTGCCACCGCAACACCGTCCTCAACCGGCTCCGCCGCTTCGAACAGCTCACCGGGCTCGCCCTGACCCGCCCCCGGGACCTCGTGCGGCTCACCCTCGCCCTCGACGCCCACCGCCTGGGCGTCGGCGTCACCGACGCCGGGCCGCACCACCACCCGCCCGCCTCCTGACGACCCGCCACCCGCCGCGCACCCGCGCCCCACTGGGCAGCCGCACAAGCGCGCGTGCCGCGCCTTGGGCGCGCACAACGGCCCGCGCGCACGGCATGGACGGGCCCGGGCCCCGGGTGCTCTCGTGGGCTCCCGTCGGCGGCGGCCCCACACGCCCGCCCGCGTCCCCGCACACCCATCGCAGCCGCTTCCGCAGCCGCTTCCGCAGCCGTACGCGGTCCCGCGTCCGCGGCCACGCCCGTACGCCCGCACGCCCACGCTCATGCCCGTGCCCCACGCCGGCATCCGCCCCGGCGTCGGCGTCGGCGTCCGCGTTCGCGCCCGCCAGGAGTCCGCCATGACCTACGCCTACGAACCACCGCTCCACGAGCCCCCACGGCGCCGCCCCCGCCCGGGCACCGTCTTCGCCGTCGTCAACGGAGCGACCCTGGCCGTCCACCTGCTCCTCGCCCAGTCCGCCGAGGCGTTCCTCGCCACCCGCGTCTGGGGCGAGACCACCGTCGGCCTCCTGGGGCTCCTCCTCCAGGGCGCCCTGCTGGTGGTGACGGCCGTACGGTACGACCGCCACGCGGACCACGCCCGCACCGACCGGCACGAGCCCGAACCGCCCGCGGCGGCGGCCGAGCAGCCGGGGCGGTGGCGGGAATGACGACGCACCCCCGGACGGCGACCGCGCTCACCGCGTCGGGCGCCCTCGACGGCGCCTCCAGCTCCCTGGTCCTCGTGGGCTTCCTGGCGATCATCGTGCCCGTCCTGCTGATCTGCGCTCTGAGCGCACCCGAGCGCGAGAACGCCGGCGACTTCTACACCGCCGGCCGCACCCTGCGGCCCCTGCGCGGCGCCCTCGTCCTGTCCGGCGTCTACCTGTCCGCGGCCACCGTCCTCGGCACCACGGGCAGCGTCGCCGTCTTCGGGTACGACGGCATGTTCATCGCCCTGTGCACCGTCCTGTCCCTCGGCGTGCTGCTGCTCCTGGCCCGGCCGCTGCGCGAGCGCGCCGGGTACACGCTCGGCGACACCTTCGCCCTGCGGGCGCCCGGCCCCGCCGTGCGGATCGCCGTCGCCGTCGTGACTCTGAGCGTCAGCGTCCCGTACCTCGTCGTCCAGCTCTCCGGCGCGGGCGTCACCACCGCGGCCCTCCTCGGACTGTCCGGCGCCGGTGCCGAACAGACGGCCATCGTCATGATCGGCGCGCTCGTCGTCTGCGCCACGGTGTTCGGCGGCATGCGCGGCACCGTCGTCATCCAGCTCATCAAGACGGCCGTCCTGCTCTGCGCCGCCCTCGTGGTCACGGCCGTGCTGCTGCACCGCTTCCACTGGAGCACCGACGCGCTCATCGACGCCGCCGCGCAGGGCAGCGGCCGCCCCGGCGAACACCTGCGCCCCGGGCTGCGCTTCGCCGCCGGTACCGAGCCCGCGAGCACCCTCGACCACATCGGCCTGATGGTCACCATCGTGCTGGGCGTGGCGTGCCTGCCGCACGTCGCCACCCAGCTCAGCACCGCCCCCGACGCGGCCACGGCGCGCCGCACCGTACGCCACACCCTCGGCATCGTCGCCGGCTTCTGCGTCGCCACCGCCCTCATGGGCCTCGGTGCCGCCGCGCTCGTCGGGGCGCCCGCGATCATCGCGGCGGACCCGGCGGGCAACGGCGCCCTGCTGATGCTCGCCGACGAACTGGCGGGCGGCCCGACCGCCCAGGTCGGCGGGGCGTTCCTCGTCGTCCTCGTCACCTCTGCGGCGTTCCTGACCACGCTGGCCGTCGTCGCGAGCGTCACGCTGGCCGCCGCGGGGGCGTTCGCCCACGACCTCTGGACGCATGTGCTGCGCCGGGGCCGCACCACCGAACGGCAGGAGGTGACCGCCGCCCGCTGGGCGTCCGCAGGCGTCGGCGTCCTGAGCATCGTGCTCGCCGTGTCGGTCCAGGGCTGGAACGTCCTGTTCCTGTCGGCGCTCTCGCTCGCCGTCGCGGCGTCCTGCCTTCTCCCGGCGCTGCTGTACACCCTCTTCTGGAAGGGCTACACCCGGACCGGACTGCTCTGGACCCTGTACGGAGGACTGGGCTCCGCCGTCGGCCTCCAGGTGTCGGGCCCGGTCTTCTCGGGCGCGCCGCTCGCGCTGTTCCCGGACTGGCACCTCGACTGGTTCCCGCTCCAGACGGTCGTGCTGGTGTCGCTGCCCGTCGCCTTCCTGCTGGGCGGCGCGGCGAGCGTCGCGGCGCGACGGCGGCCACGGGCGGAGGCGGACATCCGCTGACCGCAACCGCGCGGCCGCGGGGCGCGGGCCCGTCAGGCCCGTCAGGCCGTCGGGCTCATCGGGCCCGTCACGTCCTGTCAGGTCCCGTCAGGCCCGACCCGGCTCCGTGGCCGGTGCGTCGGGCGGCAGGTGCGGCGGGGTGCGCGTGACGGCCAGCCCCGCCGCCCGCGCCGCCCGCGCGAACGCCACGGCGTCATGCACGGCGGCACCGTTCGGGTCGTTGTTGAAGTACGCGTACACGTCCTCGTCGCCGGCCCACGTGTCCGCGACCCGCCGCACCCACGTCTCCAGGGACTGCCGCCCGTAGCGCGGCCACTCCCGGGCACGGCCGACGTGGAACCGTACGTAACCCCAGTCCGCCGTCCGCCACAGCGGCGTCACCGGCCGCGCCGCCACATCGGCCCAGCACAGCGCGGCGCCCCGCGCCTCCAGCACGCCCCGCACGGCGGGCGTCCACCACGAGTCGTGCCGCGGCTCCACCGCCACCCGCGCACCGGAGGGGAAGCAGCCGAGGCAGGTGTCGAGCAGCCCCGGATCGGCCCGCAGGGTCGGCGGCAACTGGAGCAGCACGGGCCCGAGCCGGTCGCCGAGCCCGGCCGCGTGGCTCATCAGCCGCTCCACCGGCTCCTCCGGCTCCCGCAGCCGCTTGATGTGCGTGAGGAAGCGGTTCGCCTTGACGGCGACGACGAAGTCCGGCGGGGTGCGGTCCCGCCACGCCCGGAACGTCTCCAGGGACGGCAGCCGGTAGAACGCGTTATTGCTCTCTACGGTCGCGAACCGGGCCGCGTACTCCTCCAGCCAGAGCCGCTGCGGCGTCCCGGCCACGTACAGGACGTCGCGCCAGTCCCTGTACTGCCAGCCCGACGTGCCGACGAGAAGCACCATGCGGCCATCGAAACACCACGGCGCCGCTACTGCAGCGC
>NZ_JABWDV010000252.1 GCF_013362995.1 Streptomyces sp. TRM64462
ACGAGGGTGCGGGCCAGGTAGTGGCCGCCGGCCTTGCTGTGCTCCAGGTCCCGCACCGCGTCGGCCAGGACACGCAGGGCCTCGTCCGCGTCGCCGAGGTGGTCGTGGACCGTGCCGATGGCGGCCAGTGCGCGGGCGGCCATCCGGGCGTCCTCGACCGCGAGCAGGTCGCGGTGGGCCCGCCGCAGCGTCTCCAGCGCCTCGGTGTGCTCGCCGGCGGCGTCCTGGGCGCCGCCCAGGAAGAAGGTGGCGATGGCGACGCCGCGCCTCTCCCCCGCCTGTGTGTTCAGTTCGGCGGAGCGCCGGTACGCGGCGATGGCCCGCGCCGGGTCGGTCCGCTCCAGGTGCCGGCCGTGGAACTCCTGCACGGACGCGCTCAGCGCGAGGTGCCCGGCCGTCTCCGCGCAGGCCACGGCCTTGTCCAGCTCGGCGCCCGCCCGGTCGTGCGCGCCGAGGTCCGTCAGCGGGCGGGACAGCAGGCTGCGCAGCCGCGCCTCGGCGGCGGGCACCATGTCCCGGGCGGCGGCTTCGGCCCCGAGCTCCAGGGACTCCGTCCAGTCCCCGAGGTAGCGCAGCCGCAGGAAGAGCGCGGTGAACGCCTCAGCGAGCTGCCACACCTGGGTGTCGAGCCCGAGGGCGGCGGCCTCGCGGAGCACGGCGAGGATGTTGGCGCGCTCGGCGTCCAGCCAGTCCAGCGGGTCGGGGCCGCCGGGCGCCGCGAACGGGTCGGGCGCGTCGCGCAGCAGCGCCGAGAGGTCCGCGATCCGCAGCCGGTCGGCGCGCAGGGCGTGGTCGGCGAGTGCGGTGAGGACGAGGTAGTGGCGGGTGACGCGTTCGACGACCGCAGGTCGGCCGGGCGGGGTGTCCTCGGCCGCCGCGCGTTCGCGGGCGTGGAGCCGTACGAGGGAGTGGAAGCGGTGGCGGCCGTCGTCGGTGAGGTCGAGGAGGCTCGCGTCCTCCAGGACGGCGACGAGTGCCTCGGTGGCGGCCGTGCCGAGCCCGGCGGCGACGGCGGCGGTGCCGGTGTCGAAGCTGCCGCCGGGGATCCAGCCGAGGATCCGGTAGAGGCGTGCCGCGTCGGGCGGGAGGGCGCGGTAGCTGAGTTCGAGGACGGCGGACACGGAGTGCTCCCCTCGCAGTGCCAGTGCGCTCAGGCGGCGGCTCTCGTCGGCGAGTTCGGCGGCCAGCGCCGCCATGGTGAGCCGGCGGCCCGTCAGCAGCCGGGCGGCGGCCAGTTGGAGGGCCTTGGGGTGTCCGGCGCACAGCTCCACGAGCCGTTCGGCGGCGGGCCGCTCGGCGTCCACCGCGTCGGCGCCGCACCGTTCGGACAGCAGCCGCAGTCCGCTGTCGCGGTCGAGGGGCTCCAGGGGCATCAGCCGGGCGCCGTCCATGACGAGTTCGTCGAGGCGGGAGCCGCTGGTGACGAGGACGCCGCTGCCGTGGCCCTTCGGCAGCAGCGGCCTGACCTGGGCGGGCTGGGTGACGTCGTCGAGCACGACGAGGATGCGGCGGCCCGCCGTGCGGGTGCGGAACAGCGCGGCCCGTTCCTGGAGGGAGGCCGGGATGCGCTCGGCGTCTTCACCGAGGGCCCGTAGGCCCATGGCGACGGCGGCCGACACGTCGGCGCCCTCGCCGTCGCGGAGCGCGCCGTAGTCGACGTAGATCTGGCCGTCGGGGAACCGGTCGTGCGCCCGGTCAGCCCAGACGCAGGCGAGGGTCGTCTTGCCGATGCCCGGGATGCCGGTGATCACGTCGAAGAGGATGCGCGACCGGCCGCCCTGCGTGGTCGCGCGGTCGAGGCCCGTGTCGAGGGCGGTGAGTTCCGGGGTGCGGTTGACGAAGGCGACGGCCGGTACGGGGACTTGGTCGGGCGGCACGGCGGGATCGGGGGCGGGCGCCACCTGGAAGGTGATGCCGCCGTGGATGTTCCCGGCCTGGACGACGTTCCCGCTCACGTTCCCTGACAGGTCGTTCATCGGACCGCCCCGGCTTGCGGTGCCGCCAACTCGGCTGTCACATGGCCCCCTTGTTCGTATGCGTCGGCGTACGCGTCCGCGTGTGCGTTCGCGTTCGCGCGTCCGTTCGCGTGTCGTGTGCCGCCACCGTAGAGAGATCGCGGTGCGTTGGGTAGCGCGCCACGAATGGAGTACGCGGACACCACTCGTGCGGGTGCCGTCCCCGCCCCGCGAGGCGGTACGCGGGCCCCTGGGCGCCCGGACGGGTGCACGGTGGACGCCGGCACCCGGGCACAGGCCGCCCGGGTGCCGGTGACCGAGGTGGAAGAGCGAGAAGGCGGTGGGCGTCATGCCGAGGAAGGCCATGGAGAGGGACCGGTCGAGCGCGGCGTACAAGGTCGGGTACGCGCTGCGGAACCCGGGCCGTGTCGTGCCGTATGTGCGCCGCGCGGCGCGTGACGGCTGGCTGTGGCTGAAGCACCGCGGCAGCCATGTGGCGTACTACCGGGCGGTGATGGCGAGCGACACGGCGCGCAGCCCGGAGGCGGCCGTGGGGGGCGGGCCGTCGAAGGAGCGGTGGCTGGCGATCGGCCGGATGCAGTTCGACTACCTCGTCGGGCACGGACTGCGGCCGCAGGACCGGATGCTGGAGATCGGCTGCGGCAATCTGCGTGCGGGTCGGCTGTTCATCGAGCATCTGGAGCCGGGGCACTACTACGGCATCGACATCTCGCCGGACATCCTGATCGAGGCGAAGAAGACGCTGGTCCGCTACGGCCTGCAGGACAAGATGCCGTATCTGACGCCGGTGAACGACCTGCGCCTCGACTTCCTTCCGGACGGCTGGTTCACGGTGGTGCACGCGCACAGCGTGTTCTCGCACTCGCCGCTGGAGGTCATCGACGAGTGCCTGGCCCATGTGGGGCGGGTGCTGGCGCCGGGCGGGTTCTTCGACTTCACCTTCGACCGTACGGAGGGCCCCGAACACCAGGTGCTGCGCGAGGACTTCTACTACCGCACGCAGACCCTGGTGCGGCTGGCCCGGCGGCACGGTCTGGAGGCGCGGTTCATGGACGACTGGGAGCGGCTGCCGCACGGCCAGTCGAAGCTGCGGGTCACCCACGCGGAAGCGGGCGACCGGGTCCACTCACCGGCCGCGGAGAGCTGACCGGCCGCGGACGGCACGGCGCCCCGTTCCCTCCACCGAGGGTCCGGGGCGCCGTGCCGCGGGCGGCCGGCGGTCACATGCCGAGGGCGCGGTGCAGGCCGAGGCGGTCGGTGCCGAGCTTGGTGAAGACCGCCGAGAGCAGCTCCGACACCTGCTGTTCGCCGGTGCCCATCTCGGTGGCGATCCGCGCGTTGTCGAGTCCGTCGGCGGCGTGCCGGGCGGCGGCGGACTCGGCCAGCGTCAGGCTGTCGCGCTCCGCCGCGCAGGGACGGCGGGGGCGCAGGCCGGCGGAGGCGAGCTGGGTCCTGGCCCGGTGGACGAGGACCTCGGCGCCGCACGCCACCGCGGTCTCCAGGCCGCGGTACAGCTGCTGCGCGGCGTACGCGAGGTCGCCGAGGGTGCGCAGGGCGGTGCCGTGGTCGATGAGCGCGTGGGCGAGTTCGTACGCGGCCGGGGACTGCTCCAGGTGGGCGACGGCCTCGTCGAGGAGGACGACGGCCCGGCCGACGTCGGTGGTCGCGGCGGAGACGCGCAGGGCGTGTCCGATGATGCTGGACGTGCCGAACGCGCGGGCCCGTGCGACGGCCTGCTCCGCGGTGGCGCGGGCGTCGTCGGGCCGGCGGGCGCCCGCCCTGGCGAGGGCCAGGTCGAGTTCCCAGGGGCTCCAGGCGGGGTTGCACGTGCCGCGCTGTTCGAGGCGCCGGCCCGCCGCTGAGAGCTGGCGCTCGGCCTGGTCGGTGTGGCCCTGGGCCAGAAGCAGCTTGCCGTACACGGCCTGCGGGTCGGGGTAGACGACGGCTTCGGGGCGGATGTCGCCGAGCCGGTAGGTGTCGGCGACCTGCTGTGCGGCGCCGATGTCGCCGCGGGCGAGGAGCGTTTCGACGAGGGTGCCGACGGCGTACCACTGGGCGGGTGCGCCGTGGCCGACGCGGTCGGCGATCTGGAGGCCGTTGCGGGCGAAGTCCTCGGCCTCGGCGAGCCGTCCGCGGCGGTAGCGGATGTACCCGAGCAGGGTGTAGCCGAAGGACAGGTGGGTGCCGCGCCAGCCCTTCGCCTCGAACTCGGAGACGCCGGTGTTGAACAGCTCTTCGGCGCGTCCTGGCTGGTCGCAGTACATGAGGGTGAGCGCGGCGACGATCGGCACCTCGAAGCCGAAGTCCTCGTCGGTCCAGCTCATGCCGCCGTCGAGTGCCTTCTCGGCGTAGTGGAGTGCTTCGGCGGCGGGCTGGCCGCGTACGACGGTGTCCCAGGCGCGGAGCGCGAAGATGTGGCGTTCGGCCAGGTCGCGGCCCGGGAGGCGTTCGGCGAAGCGGGTCAGCAGCCGGGAGCGGCCCTGCGGGTCCTTCTCACCGGCGCGTACGGAGTTCCATTTGAACTGCTCGGCCTGCATACGGAGTCTGGTCCGGGAGCTGGTGGTGCGGCGGCCTTCGTCGGAGAGGAGTTCGGTGGCCTGTTCCAGGCGGCCGGTGTGGGCGAGTGCCTGGGCGAGCCGGTAGGTGACGGTCTCGCGGAGGCTCTGTTCCAGCTTGGGCTCCTCAAGGGCTGCCCGCAGGTGGTTGACGGAGCTGACGGGGTCGTGGAGCAGGTTGGCGGAGCCGAGTTCGAAGAGGACCGGGGCGCGGTCCTCGACGTCCGGCGGTTCCCGCAGGGCGCGGGCGAGATAGCGGCGTGCGGCGTCGGGCGCGCCGGCGGCGAAGCTCTCGCGGGCGGCCTGGCGGAGCTGCCGTACGACCCAGGGGTCGCCTTCGGGGTGCATCTCCAGCATGTGGCGGGCGGCGGCAGCGGCGCCGAGGCCCTCGTCGATGACGGCCCGGGCGGCCATGCCGTGCATGCCGACGCGGACGCCGGGCGGGATGGAGCGGTAGACGGCGGTGGCGATGAGCGGGTGGCAGAACTCGACGACCTGGTGGCCCTTGATGCTGGTCAGGACCGTCAGGATGCGTGCGGTGCGCAGTTCCTCGATGCCCGCTTCCACCTGGGACTCGCCGAGTGCGCACACGCCGCCGAGGAGGCTGGTGGGCATGCCGGAGCCGAGTACGGCCGCGGCCCAGGCGAGCCGGGTGGTGGAGGGGCCGAGCTGCTCGATGCGTTCTATGAGGCCGCTGCCCTTGACGGCGGAGGCGAGGTCGCGGAGCTCGGGGATGTTGGCTTCGCGGGGCGTGAGACGGCGGTCGCGGGCCTTCGCGGCGAGTTCGACGACCTCGAAGGGGTTGCCGCCGGTGACGGCCCAGCATTCGCGGCAGAACATCTCGTCGGCCTCGTCGCCGAGGGTGTCCCGGACGATGCTGGCGACGGCGGCCGCGGTGAGCGGGGCGAGTTCGTGGGAGCGTGAGCCGTGGCGGTCGGCGAGGGTGTGCAACGCGACGGCGTCGGGCGTGAGTTCGTCGGGGCGGCAGGCCACGACGATCAGCATGCCGAGTTCCTCGGCGCGGGAGGCGAAGGCGGTGAGCCAGGCCAGCGACTCGGAGTCGGCCCAGTGGGCGTCGTCGAGGACCATGACGACGGGGCCGCTGCGCACCGAGAGGTTGGTGATGACCCAGTCGAGGCCGTCGCGGACGCCCTGCGGGTCGGGGTTGGCGTTGCCGTCGGGTGCGGCGAGGCCGATGGCGGGTGCCACGATGCCGTACCAGTCGCCGAGGACCTCGCGGCGTTCGTCCTCGCCCATGGCGGCGAACACGGGCTGGATGAGCTGCCGCATCACATGGAAGGGCACCTGCTTCTCCTGCTCGCCGCCGCGGGCGAAGAGCACGGTGCAGTCGCGTTCCGCGGCGGTCCTGCGGGCCTCGGCGAGGAGCGTGGTCTTGCCGAGGCCCGCGGGTGCGGCGAACGAGAGCACGCCGCCGTGGCGTGCGGGTGTGCCGCGGCTCGTGGTGCTGCACAGCGCGTCCAGCGCACGCTGGATCGCGAGGAGTTCGGATTCCCTTTCGAGGAGCGGGTGAGGCCCCCGCCCGTGCTGATCCACCACCGGTGTCATCACTTGCCCCCTCTGGCGCGTGCCGCCGAGTGTAGGGCCAAGGAGGCGGGATGTTGCTTGCGGCGACCGTTTTTCCGGGAACATCGCCACTCGTACGAAGGGGACGCGGTATCCTCCGCTGACGCTCGGGCCCGGCGAGAGCGCCTTCCGCTCGAAAGCGCTCTCGAACCGGTCAGAAGCGGGCAGATCCTGTCAGTTTCGCGGCAGGGGAATCATGGGGAGGGCATTCGGCTGCGGAATACCCGCGGGCATCTCGCGGACATCGGCCCCCGGCGCGTGGACGAGGCGCCATCGCGATGCCACGGTCGCGACCGTGGTGAGGATTTCCGCGACCGCGAAGGAATCCCCGATGCATTTGTGCGGTCCGGCGCCGAACGGGATGAAGCTGTGGAGACGCGGCGCCCGTGCAGGGGCGCTGCCGCTCCACCGTTCCGGCGTGAAGGACGTGGGGTCCGGATACAGTTCCGGGTCGCGGTGGAGCGCGTACGGGCTGTAGGCGAGTTCGGCGCCTTCGCGGATGCGCACGCCGCCCAGGGTCACGGGGCCGAGGGCGTGCCGGGTGAACAGCAGCGGCGAGTGGAGGCGCAGCGCCTCCTGGAAGACGCAGTACGTGTACGTGAGGCGGGGCAGGTGCTCGGGCCGGACCGGGCCGGTGCCCACGACCTCGTCCACCTCCGCGTGGAGGCGTTTCTCCGCCTCGGGGTGGCGGCCGAGTTCGTGGAAGATCCACGCCATGGTCGTGGCCGGGGTCTCCGTCCCGGCGAACATGATGGCGATGACCTCGTCGCGTACCTGCCGCGCGGTCATCGTCCGGCCCGTCTCGGGGTCCTCGCTCGACATCAGCATGGCGAGCAGGTCGCGCCGGTCCGGCCCGTCGGTGCCGTACTCCGCGATGACCTGGTCGATGATGCGGCGGAGGCGGGCGGCGGCCGTGTCGAACCGCCGGTTCGCCGGGATCGGCAGCGGGTCGAGCGCCTTGGGCATGACGGCCCGCATCAGCATGCCCTCCAGGACGACGGGCAGTGAGCGGTGCACCTCCGCGACGGCGGGCTTCGCGAGGTCGCCGGAGAACGTCAGGTCGGCGACGGCGGTCAGCGCGAGACGGCGCATCTCCTCCAGTACGGAGATCTCGCGGCCGGCGGTCCAGGACCCGGCCATGGCGTCCGCCTGTGCGGACATCTGCCGGGCGTACACGTCGATGTGGTCGCGGTGGAAGGCGGGCTGGATCAGGCGGCGCTGCCTGCGGTGGAAGTCGCCGTCGGTGGTGACGATGCCGTTGCCGAAGAGCGGGCGGAGCCGTTCGAAGACGCGGCCGCGGCCGAAGCTCCTGCCGTCGCCGACGAGCACCGTGTGGACGAGTTCGGGGTCGGTCAGCACATGGACCGGCCAGGTGCCGAGGTCGACGCGGACGACGGGGCCGACGGTGCGCAGGGACTCCAGGAACGCGATGGGCCTGCGGCCGAGCTGGAGGGCGTGGCCGAGGACGGGCAGGGCGCCT
>NZ_JABWDV010000253.1 GCF_013362995.1 Streptomyces sp. TRM64462
GCTCGGCCGGCGCCGCGGGCTCGGCGGGCGAGGTGCTCGCGCCGTACCTGCACGCGCGGGCCAATGACTTCCTGCGGGCGTTGCGACTGCACACCGAGAGCAACGGCACCGACACCTCCGGCACGGAGGAGGCCGCCCGCGCCCTGCGCGCCGCCGCCCGGCGCATCGGCGGGACGCTGCACACGTTCCGCCCGCTCCTGGACGGGGCGTGGGCGGACGGCGTGCGCACGGAGCTGGCGTGGCTGTCCGGCACACTCGCCCAGGAGCACGCCTGCACCTCCCGGCTGGTCCGCCTGGTGGACGCGCTGTCCCGCCTGACGGGCGGCGGCAGCGACATCCCGGCGCCCAGGGCCTCCGGCCACGGCACCGACCGGGCCGCCGCGACCGCCGGCGGCGAGGCCATGCGCCTCGGCGCGGCGAAGGCGGGCGCCCTCCTGGAGCGGCAGCTCACCCTGGCCCGCACCCGGGCGCACTCGGCGGCGCTCCAGGCCCTGGGCTCGTCCCGGTTCCACGCCGTGGCGGACGCGGTGGCCCTCCTGGCCTCCGAGGTCCCGCTGGGCCCCGTCGCCAAGTCCCCGGCGGCCGAGGTGCTGGCGCCGCCCGCCGAGCTGGTGGAGCACCGGCTCCGGGACGCGGTCGGGGCGCTGCCGATGAGCCCGGCGGTGGGCGGCGAGCACCAGGACGCCCCGTGGCACCAGGTGCGGCTGCTGCTGCGCCTGCACCGGTACGCCCAGGAGGTACGGTCCGCCCCGGCGCCCGAGCTGTACGAGGCGGGCGCGGCGCTCGACCGGCACCGGGACGCCGCCGAGGCCGCCGCGGCCGCCGCCACCGCGGCCCGCACGCCGCGGATCGCCCCGGCGACGGCGTACGCCCTGGGCGTGCTGCACGCGGACCAGCGCCACGAGGTGGACGCCGCCCGCTCCGCCTTCCACCACGCCTGGCACCGCACCCCGGTGACGGCACCATGACCGGCGCGAACGACGTCGGCGCGAACGGCGGCGCGGACGACGGCGTGAACGACGTCGTCCAGGCCGCGGGCTGCGTCCTGTGGCGCAGGTCGCCGCAGACCGGCGCCCTGGAGATCTGTCTGATCCACCGCCCCAAGTACGACGACTGGTCGCTCCCGAAGGGCAAGCTCAAGCGCGGCGAGACCCTCCTGGCGGCCGCCCTGCGCGAGGTCCGCGAGGAGACCGGCCACACCTGCGCGCCCGGCCCCCGCCTCGGCACGCTCGCGTACACGGCGAAGGGCCGCCCCAAGCAGGTCACGTACTGGTCCGCCGAGTCCACGGGCGGCACGTTCACGCCGAACGCCGAGGTGGACCGTATCGTCTGGCTGCCCCCGGACGAGGCCCGCGCCCGCCTCAGCCACCCCACCGACAGACCGCTGATCACGGCCCTCCTCAGCACCACACCCGCCCGCTGACCGGGCCGCGGACGCCCCCATGAGGGCCGCGCCCCGCCGGACCGCACCGGGGCTTTCGGCACGATTCACCTTCCGTTCACTCTCCCCCGTCGGCGGCTTCACCTGATCTGCCTAATTTCGGCCGTGCATGGTGACCGGCACACCGCCGCACCACCCACCCCGACACACGCTGCCGTACAAGCGTCCTCATGAGCTCCACGACCTCGTGCAGGCCGACAGGGCCGGCGGTTACTGGAAGGAACACCCGAAAGTGAAGCTTCATCGCAAGACCGGGCTTCGCGCCACCGCGCTCGGCGCCCTCGCCGTCTCCGGCGCCCTGGTTCTCACGGCGTGTGGTTCGGACGACAACACCAGCCCGAACAGCGAGAAGAAGACCGCCGCCGCGTCGAACATCGACTGCGGCGACGCCAAGGGCCAGCTCCTCGCGGCCGGCTCCTCCGCCCAGAAGAACGCCATGGACCTGTGGGTGAAGAACTTCCAGGCCGCGTGCGAGGGCGTCGAGGTCAACTACCAGCCGATCGGCTCCGGCGGCGGCATCACCAAGTTCAACCAGGGCCAGGTCGCCTTCGCGGGCTCCGACTCCGCCCTGAAGGAGGACGAGGTCACCGAGTCGCAGAAGATCTGCAAGACCGGCAAGGGCATCAACCTCCCGATGGTCGGCGGCCCCGTCGCCATCGGTTACAAGCTGGACGGCGTGGACAGCCTCGTCCTCGACGCGTCCACCATCGCCAAGATCTTCGACTCGAAGATCACCAAGTGGAACGACCCGGCGATCGCCAAGCTGAACCCGGGCGTCACCCTCCCCGACACCGCCATCCAGGCGTTCCACCGCTCCGACGAGTCGGGCACCACGCAGAACCTCGGCAAGTACCTCTCCGAGGCCGCCCCGGCCGACTGGAAGCACGACCCGAAGACGAAGTCGTGGCCCGCCGCCGGCGGCCAGGCCGCGAACGGCTCCTCCGGTGTCGCCTCCGCCGTCAAGGACACCAACGGCGCGATCGGCTACTTCGAGCTGTCCTACGCGACCGCCAACAACATCAAGGCCGTCAAGCTGAACACGGGCGCCGCCCAGCCGGTCGAGGCCACCACCGAGAACGCCTCCAAGGCCATCGCCGCCGCCAAGATCAAGGGCACCGGCAACGACCTGGCCCTGTCCCTCGACTACAAGACCAAGGCCGAGGGCGCCTACCCGATCATCCTCGTCACCTACGAGATCGCCTGCGACAAGGGCAACAAGGCGGAGACCCTGCCGACCCTGAAGGCGTTCCTCAACTACACCGCCAGCGAGGAGGGCCAGAAGGTCCTCTCCGACGCGGGCTACGCCCCGCTCCCGGCCGAGATCGCAGCCAAGGTCCGCGAGATCGTCCCCACCCTGTCCTGACCGACCCGTGAGGCCGGCTCCCACAGCCGGCACACCGCCGACGAGTCCACCCGACCCGTCCGACGACACTGACCGAGGCCGCCCGGCCCGCCCCCTCTCCCCGCGGCTCCCCCCGCGGGGAGAGGGACACCGACCGGGCCGGGCCGGCCCCGGTATCCGGTGCACCGCCGCCAGGAGCCCCCGGGCTCCGCAGACCGGAGATCCTCAGATGGCAACAGCCACCAGCAACGCAACCCCGCCGCCCCCGCGGCACGACGACATACAGCCCCTCAAGAGCACGGCGCCGTCCCGCGCCGGGGACAAGATCTTCCTCGGCATGTCCCGCGGCTCCGGCATCGCCCTCCTGGTGATCATGGCCGCGATCGCGGTCTTCCTCACCTACCGGGCGGTGCTCGCCATCTCGCAGAACGAGGGCAACTTCCTCACCACCTCCGAGTGGAACCCGGCCGGCAACCCGCCGGTCTTCGGCATCGCCGTCCTCGCCTTCGGCACGATCGTCAGCTCGGTCATCGCCATGGCCATCGCCGTGCCGGTCGCCATCGGCATCGCGCTGTTCATCTCGCACTACGCGCCGCGCAAGCTGGCCGCGCCCCTCGCGTACGTCGTCGACCTCCTCGCCGCCGTGCCGAGCATCATCTACGGCCTGTGGGGCGCGATCTTCCTCGTCCCGTACCTGGACGGCCTCAACAAGTGGCTCGACCAGTACATGGGCTGGACGTACATCTTCGACAAGTCCGGCGAAGGCGTCGCGCGGAACATGTTCACCGTCGGCATCCTGCTGGCGATCATGATTCTGCCGATCATCACCAACGTCACCCGCGAGGTCTTCCTCCAGGTCCCGCGCATGCACGAGGAGGCCGCCCTGGCCCTCGGCGCGACGCGCTGGGAGACCATCCGCATGTCGGTGCTGCCGTTCGGCCGCTCCGGCATCATCAGCGCGTCCATGCTGGGCCTGGGCCGCGCGCTCGGCGAGACGATGGCCGTCGCCGTCGTCCTCTCCCCGAGCTTCGTCATCTCCGGGCACCTCCTCGACCCGGGCGGCGGCACGTTCGCGCAGAACATCGCCGCCAAGTTCAACGAGGCCAACGAGTACGGCCGTGACGCGCTGATCGCCTCCGGTCTCGTCCTCTTCGTCATCACGCTGCTGGTCAACGGCGCCGCCCGATGGATCATCGCGCGCCGTAAGGAGTACTCGGGGGCCAACGCATGAGCCACGTCATCCAGGACAAGCGTCCCGTGACCGCCCCCGCGCACCGGCAGTCGCCCCTCTCCCACGCGCGCATGCCGCGCTGGGCGCCGGCCGCCATCGCCGCCGGCTCCATCGCCGCGGGCGTCGGCGTCGGCCTCGCGGCCGGCTGGGAGAGCCGCGTCCAGTGGGGCATGATCGCCGCTCTGGTGTTCGTCGCCGCGACGTACGCGATCACCACGAAGGTCGAGAACGCCCGCCAGGCGAAGGACCGCGTGGCGACCAGCGTCGTCTGGGTCTGCTTCATCCTCGCGATCGTCCCGCTCGCCTCCCTCGGCTGGGTCACGATCAGCAAGGGCCTCGAAGTCCTCGACGGGTACTTCCTCACCCACTCGATGAACGGCGTCCTCGACGCGGAGATGGGCGGCGGCGTCTACCACGCGCTGCTCGGCACCATCGAGCAGGTCGCCATCGCGGCCCTCATCGCCGCCCCGATCGGCCTGCTGACCGCGATCTACCTCGTCGAGTACGGCAAGGGCAGGCTGGCCCAGGCCGTGACCTTCTTCGTCGACGTCATGACGGGCGTCCCGTCCATCGTCGCGGGTCTGTTCATCCTCGCCACCTGGAATCTGATGCTGGGCTTCGGGCCCTCCGGCTTCGCCGGCTCGATGGCGCTCGCCATCCTGATGATGCCGGTGGTCGTCCGCTCCACCGAGGAGATGCTCAAGCTCGTCCCGAACGAGCTGCGCGAGGCGTCCCTCGCGCTGGGCGTGCCGAAGTGGAAGACGATCATCAAGGTGGTCCTGCCGACCGCGATCGGCGGCATCACCACCGGCGTCATGCTGGCGGTCGCCCGTATCACCGGCGAGACGGCCCCCGTGCTGCTCCTCGTCTTCGGTACGAAGCTGATCAACCCGAACCCCTTCGAAGGCGCCCAGGCGTCGCTCCCGCTCTACGTGTACGAGCAGTACGCCGTCGGCACCGACGCCGCCGTGGCCCGCGCCTGGGCCGCCGCGCTCGTGCTGATCGCCTTCGTCATGCTCCTCAACCTGGTGGCCCGCGGCATCGCCCGCTGGAAGGCCCCGAAGACCGGCCGCTGACCGCGGCCACCTCTGGAAGTGAATTGATATGGCCAAGCGAATCGACGTCAGCGGCCTCTCCGCGTACTACGGCGCCCACAAGGCGATCGACGACATCTCGATGACCGTCGAGCCCCGCTCCGTGACGGCCTTCATCGGCCCGTCCGGCTGCGGCAAGTCCACGTTCCTGCGCACCCTGAACCGGATGCACGAGGTCACCCCCGGCGGCCGCGTCGAGGGCAAGGTGATGCTGGACGACCAGAACCTGTACGGCAAGGACGTCGACCCGGTCGCCGTGCGCCGCACGGTCGGCATGGTCTTCCAGCGCCCGAACCCGTTCCCCACCATGTCGATCTTCGACAACGTGGCGGCGGGCCTGCGTCTGAACGGCAAGTACAAGAAGAGCGAGCTGAACGACATCGTCGAGCGCTCGCTCAAGGGCGCCAACCTCTGGAACGAGGTCAAGGACCGCCTCAACAAGCCGGGCGCCGGCCTCTCCGGCGGCCAGCAGCAGCGCCTGTGCATCGCCCGGGCGATCGCGGTGGAGCCGGACGTCCTCCTGATGGACGAGCCGTGCTCGGCCCTCGACCCGATCTCCACCCTCGCCATCGAGGACCTGATCGGCGAGCTGAAGGAACGCTTCACGATCGTGATCGTGACGCACAACATGCAGCAGGCCGCCCGCGTCTCCGACCGCACGGCGTTCTTCAACCTGGCGGCCGTCGGCCAGCCCGGCAAGCTCATCGAACTCGACGACACGGAGCGCATCTTCTCCAACCCGTCGGTGCAGGCGACCGAGGACTACATCTCGGGCCGCTTCGGCTAGGCACCGTCCTCGGTTCCTTGCGGTGCTGCATGGCGGTGCCACCGCAAGACGAAGGGCCCGCCCCCACTCCCAGGGGGCGGGCCCATTCGGTGTCATGGGTCAGCCGAACAGCAGGTTCACCGAGAAGAAGCTCACCGCGGCCACCACCGCCGCCGCAGGCATCGTGATGAACCAGCCGAGAACGATGTTCTTGGCGACCCCCCACCGCACCGCGTTCACCCGCTTCGTCGCCCCCACACCCATGATCGCCGAGGTGATCACATGCGTCGTGGAGATCGGCGCGTGGAACATGAACGACGCCGTGTACATCACCGACGCCGCCGTCGTCTCGGCGGCGAACCCCTGCGGCGGGTCCAGCTCGATGATCCGCCGCCCCAGCGTCCGCATGATCCGCCACCCGCCGGCGTACGTACCCAGCGACAGCATCAGCGCACTCGCGACCTTCACCCACAGCGGGATCGGGTCCCCGGCCTGCTCGACATCCGCGATGACCAGGGCCATCACCACGATGCCCATGGTCTTCTGCGCGTCCTGAAGGCCGTGCCCCAGCGCCATGCCCGCCGCGGACACGGTCTGCGCGATCCGGAACCCGCGCTTGGTCTTGTGCGGCCCCGCCTTCCGGAAGATCCACATGATCGCGGCCATCACCAGATAGCCGACGATGAGCCCCACGAAGGGCGACACGAACATCGGGATGACGATCTTCTCGAGCACCCCGCCCCAGATGAC
Organism: Streptomyces sp. TRM64462; assembly: GCF_013362995.1. GTDB lineage: Bacteria > Actinomycetota > Actinomycetes > Streptomycetales > Streptomycetaceae > Streptomyces. Next base: position 6,625 of record NZ_JABWDV010000253.1, read on the forward strand.
CTCCGTGCCCCCCGCGAGCGCCGCCCCCACCATTCCGCCGAACAGGGCGTGCGAGGACGACGACGGCAGCCCGAAGTACCAGGTGATCAGGTTCCAGGTGATCGCCCCGACCAGTGCGGCGAAGAGGATCCCCATCCCCTTCTCACCCGTCGGCGTGGCGATCACGCCCTCGCTCACCGTCTTGGCGACGCCGCTGCCCATGAACGCACCGGCGAGGTTCATCACCGCGGCCATGACCAGTGCGGCCCGCGGGGTGAGGGCCCTGGTCGACACCGATGTGGCGATGGCGTTCGCCGAGTCGTGGAAGCCGTTGGTGTACGTGAAGAAGAGCGCGACCCCGACGGTCACGACCAGCGCAAACGTATCCACAGGGGGTCAGGACTCCTTGACGGCGATGGTCTCCACCGTGTTCGCCACCTTCTCGAAGGCGTCCGCGGCCTCCTCCAGCACATCGACGATCTGCTTGAGCTTGAGCACCTCGATGGCGTCGTACTTGCCGTTGAAGAGGTGCGCCAGCAGCTTGCGGTGGATCTGGTCGGCCTGGTTCTCCAGCCGGTTGACCTCGATCCAGTACTCCGTGAGGTTGTCCATGGTCCGCAGGTGCGGCATGGCCTCTGCGGTCAGCTCGGCCGCCCGCGCCAGGACCTCGATCTGCTGCTCGACGCCCTTCGGCAGTTCCTCGATGTTGTAGAGGACGACGAGGTCGACGGCCTCCTCCATGAAGTCCATGATGTCGTCGAGCGACGACGCGAGGGCGTAGATGTCCTCGCGGTCGAAGGGCGTGATGAAGGAGGAGTTGAGCTGGTGGAAGATCGCGTGGGTGGCGTCGTCGCCCGCGTGCTCGGCCGCCCGCATGCGCTCGGCGATGTCGGACCTCCCGGACGCTTCCGCACCCAGCAGTTCCATGAGGAGCTTCGATCCCGTGACGATGTTGTCCGCGGACGCGGCGAACATGTCGTAGAAGCTCGTCTCCCTGGGGGTCAGACGAAAGCGCACGTGGGGTCCCTCGGGTGCGTGGAAGTCGGTCAGGCTGATGCTAGGCGCATCATCTGGCCACGGCTAAGCGGCGTTCTTCAGTGTCGCCCATGAGGCACAGTGAACAGAACCGACCCCGCACAATCCCCCGGGGATCGGTACCATATACCCACGAGGGGTATACAGACCCTTTGTGGACAACGGGAGGACGAGATGACGACCACCGAGGCGGCCGGCCTTCCGGTCACGGAAAAAGGCACGGCGCACGGCGCCGCCCACGGTGAGCACGATCACGGTGTGCACGGCTACCACCAGCAGAAGGACGAGCACCTCAAGCGGCTCCGCAGGATCGAGGGCCAGATCAGGGGCCTGCAGCGGATGGTCGACGAGGACATCTACTGCATCGACATACTCACCCAGGTCTCCGCGTCCACGAAGGCCCTGCAGTCCTTCGCGCTCCAGCTCCTGGAGGAGCACCTGCGGCACTGTGTCGCGGACGCGGCGGTCAAGGGCGGGGACGAGATCGAGGCGAAGGTCGAGGAGGCCACGAAGGCCATCGCCCGCATGATGCGCACCTGACCGGAATTCGCCGGTTGCGCACCGCGCGGCCGGCCCTCAGCGCGGCCGCGCCCCGCCCGGTTCGCCTGACGCGCGGGGCCGGCGTACGCACCCGGTCGGCGCCACACGCCCCGTCGGCGCCACACGCCCCGTCGGCGCCACACGCCCCGTCGGCGCC
>NZ_JABWDV010000254.1 GCF_013362995.1 Streptomyces sp. TRM64462
CCCGTCGGCCACCGCAGCGACCAGCGCGATCACCACCACGGCGCCGAGCGCCAGCCACCAGGACGTGTCCATACCCCGGACGTTACCGGCCCGCACCCCACCCCGCCCGGCCGCCCTCCTCCGTACGCACCCGTCCGCACGGCCCGCGCACAGCCCCCTCACACGTCCATCCGAACCGGTGACAGCTCGGGTGAGTTCCCCCACAACGGGCCGCCACGAAGGAGCGCCCCGCCCCACCGCGCCTTACGCTCGACGCACCGCACGACCTCCCCCCGTCAGCGCTCCCCCCGCTCCCGTCCACGGAGGTTCACGCTCCATGAAGCTCACCGTCGTCGGCTGCTCCGGGTCGTTCCCGTCCGCGGAATCGGCCTGTTCGAGCTACCTCGTCGAGGCCGACGGCTTCCGGCTGCTCCTCGACATGGGCAACGGCGCCCTGGGCGAGCTGCAGCGCCACTGCGGTCTCTACGACCTCGACGCGATCTTCCTCAGCCATCTGCACGCCGATCACTGCATCGACATGTGCGGGTACTTCGTCGCGCGCTACTACCGCCACGAGGGCGGCCGCTGCGGCGCGATCCCCGTGTACGCGCCCGACGGCGCCGAGCAGCGGCTGACCACGGCGTACGCGGACACGCCGTCCCCCACCTCCATGAGCGAGGTGTTCGACTTCCGCACGCTCAAGTCGGGCTCGTTCGACATCGGCCCCTTCCAGGTGCGGACCGAGCGGGTGTGCCACCCGGTCGAGGCGTACGGCATCCGGATCGAGCACGGCGGCAGGACCCTCACGTACTCCGGCGACACGGGCGTGTGCGACGCCCTGGACGAGCTGGCGGCCGGCGCGGACCTGTTCCTGTGCGAGGCGTCCTTCACGCACGGCAAGGAGGACATCCCGGAGCTGCACCTCAACGGCCGCGAGGCCGGTGCCCACGCGGCGCGGGCCGGGGTGAGGCGCCTGGTCCTGACGCACATCCCGCCGTGGACGGACGGCGACCGCAACCTCGCCGACGCCCGCGCGGTGTACGAAGGACCGGCGGAGCTGGCGAGGCCGGGCGCGGTGTACGAGCTGTAGCGGCAGCGGACACGGGTGGGCCCCGGGACCTGGATGCGAACCAGGTCCCGGGGCCCACCCACAGGTGCGTACGGCCGGTCGCGTACGGCCGTGTGCGTACGGCCTACTTGGCCTCCGCCTTCTCCAGCTCCGCCAGCTCCTCGTCGGACTCGCGGCCCGGCGTCGGCAGGTTGAACTTGACGATCGCGAAGCGGAACACCGCGTAGTAGACCGCCGCGAAGCAGAGGCCCACCAGGGCCAGGCCCCACGGGTTGGTCGCGATGCCCAGGTTCAGCAGGAAGTCGATCGCGCCGGCCGAGAAGCCGAAGCCGTCCTTCATGCCGAGCGCCCAGGTCAGCGCCATGGACACACCGGTCAGCACGGCGTGGACCGCGTACAGGACCGGGGCGATGAACATGAACGTGAACTCGATCGGCTCGGTCACACCGGTGACGAACGAGGTCAGCGCGAGCGACAGCATCATGCCGCCGACGACCTTGCGGCGCTCGGGGCGGGCGCAGTGGACGATGGCGAGGCAGGCCGCCGGGAGGGCGAACATCATGATCGGGAAGAAGCCGGTCATGAACTGCCCGGCGGTCGGGTCGCCGGCGAGGAAGCGGGCGATGTCGCCGGTCTTGCCGTCGAACTCACCGGCCTGGAGCCACGGGAAGGAGTTCAGGAGGTGGTGCATGCCGACCGGGATGAGCGCGCGGTTGGCGACACCGAAGATGCCCGCGCCGACGGCGCCGGAGTTGACGAGGCTCTCACCGAACCAGTGCAGGCCCGCGCCGAGCCACGGCCAGATCAGGCCGAACACGATGCCGGCGAGCAGACCGGCGAAGGCCGACAGGATCGGGACGAGCCGGCGGCCGCCGAAGAAGCCCGCCCAGTCGGGCAGCTTCGTACGGTAGAAGCGCTGGTAGAGCAGGGCGACGATGATGCCCATGACGACGCCGCCGAGCACCTTGGCGTCGACGGCCTGGTCCACCATGACGATCTTGCCGTCGACGATGGCTTCCACCTGCGGCAGGCTGCTGTCCGTGAACGTGCCGAGGACGTTCTTGAAGACCAGGTAGCCGACCACGGCGGCGAGGGCGGTGGAGCCGTCCGACTTCTTGGCGAAGCCGATCGCGATGCCGACGGCGAACAGCAGCGCCATGTTGTTCAGCAGCGCGAGGCCGCCCGCGGCCATGTACTCTGCGATCTTGTTGACGAAGGCCGGGAGCGACTCCCTGCCGAGCATGTCGTCCTGACCGAAACGCGTCAGCAGCGCGGCCGCGGGCAGCACGGCGACCGGCAGCATCAGGCTGCGGCCGATGCGCTGCATGACCGCCATCACGCCCGCGCCCTTCTTCTTCTGCTCCGCCGCGGGGGCGGCGCTGGCCGTGGACATCAACTTCCTCCATGGGGCAGGCGCCGCCCAGGCAGAAAGATGGGGACGGCGGCGTCTCGGGGGAACGCGGCACGGGGGACAGGGCCGCGTGGTCTACACCATTAGTGGTGTAGACCTGTTGTAGCACGGTCGGGGTTAGATAAGGAACCTGCAGATTTGTGACGCGTCCGCTACGGCTTGGTGATGTCCCGCTCCATGGCCTCCTCGATCTCCTCCGGCTCACGCCCCGGCGTCGGCAGCTTGAAGAGCGTGATCGCGAAGCGGAAGACGAGGTAGTACACGACCGCGAAGCCGAGCCCGATCGGGATGATCAGCCAGGGTTTCGTGCCCAGGTGCCAGTTCACGACGTAGTCGATCAGGCCCGCCGAGAAGCTGAACCCCGCGTGCACCCCGAGCGCCCACGTCACCGCCATCGAGACCCCGGTCAGCAGCGCGTGCAGCCCGTACAGCAGCGGCGCCGCGAACATGAACGAGAACTCGATCGGCTCGGTGACCCCCGTGACGAACGACGTCAGCGCCACCGACACCATCAGGCCCGCCACCTCGTGCCGCCGCTCCGGGCGCGCGGTGTGCGCGATGGCCAGGGCCGCGGCCGGCAGGCCGAACATCATGATCGGGAAGAAGCCCGACATGAACTGCCCCGCCGTCGGGTCCTCCGCGAAGAACCGCGTCAGGTCGCCCTGCACCACGGTCCCGTCCGGCTGGGTGAACTGACCCGCCTGGAACCAGAAGAACGTGTTGATGAACTGGTGCATGCCGACCGGGATGAGCAGCCGGTTCGCGATGCCGAAGATCCCCGCGCCCCACGCGCCGAGCCCGATGAGCTGCCGCGCGAACGCCTCCAGCGCGTCACCGACCGGCTCCCACAGCAGCCCGAAGGCGACGCCGATCACCACGCACAGGAACGCCATCTGGATCGGCACGAGCCGCCGCCCGTTGAAGAAGCCGAGCCAGTCCACGAGCTTCGTACGGTGGTAGCGCTGCCACACCACCGCGGTGAGCAGCCCGATGAGGATGCCGCCCAGCACACCGGGGTTCTGCGGCACGCCTTCCGGCACGTCGGGCGTGACCGTCCCCTCCCTCGGGAACGCCTCCAGCACGTTGAAGTAGACGAGGAAGCCCACCACGGCCGCCAGAGCCGTCGACCCGTCGGCTTTCTTCGCGAACCCGATCGCCACCCCGATGCAGAACAGCAGCGGCAGCCCGAACGACCCGTCGAGGATCGCCGTACCGCCCTTGAGCAGCACGCTCGACGTCTTGTCCCAGAAGGTGCCGCCCAGGTACGCGGAGAACAGATTGCCCAGGCTGACGAGCAGACCGGCCGCGGGCAGCACGGCCACCGGGAGCTGGAGGCTGCGCCCCACCTTCTGCAGCCCCTGGAGGAGCCCGCTCCACGGCGACTTCCGCCGGGCGGCCGCGCTGTCCGTACGGTCGTTACGGTCGTTGCTCATCCGCGTCCTCCCGAACAAGACTGGTGTAGACCAGTTGCGATAGGCTCCGGAGCCCCGGCCGCGGCAGGGTGCCGGTGATCGTCATGCTCGATGACGGGACGGCAGCTCGCCCGCGTAGATGGGCCAACCGTGAGTTACCGTGACATCGCGGACTGCGGACCCAAGGCCGCGCCGAGACCGCGCTCTTTGAAAAACAGGGAGAAAGACATGGCCACCAAGGCTGAGAAGATCGTCGCCGGGCTCGGTGGGATCGACAACATCGAAGAGGTCGAGGGCTGCATCACCCGCCTGCGCACCGAGGTCAGCGACCCGGCCCTGGTCGACGAGGCCGCCCTGAAGGCCGCCGGAGCCCACGGCGTCGTCAAGATGGGCTCGGCGATCCAGGTCGTGATCGGCACCGACGCCGACCCCATCGCCGCCGAGATCGAAGACATGATGTGACCTGCCGCCGCTCGCGCAGGCAGCACCCCTGACGAGGCCCGCCCCGCCCGCCGCACCGCCGGCCCGGGACGGGCTTCGTCATGGCCCCCGGTCTTGCCCCGTCGTACGGAGACCCCCGCCCGGAGCAGGACCGTCCGTCCACCGCCTAGGCTCTGTCCCATGACGCGAATCGACGGCCGTACGCCCGAACAGCTCCGCCCGGTGACCATTCAGCGCGGCTGGAGCAAGCACGCCGAGGGGTCCGTGCTCATCTCCTGCGGCGACACCAGGGTCTTCTGCACCGCCTCGGTCACCGAGGGCGTTCCGCGCTGGCGCAAGGGGAGCGGCGAGGGCTGGGTCACCGCCGAGTACTCGATGCTGCCCCGCTCCACCAACACCCGCGGCGACCGCGAGTCCGTACGCGGCAAGATCGGCGGCCGTACGCACGAGATCTCCCGCCTCATCGGCCGCTCGCTGCGCGCCGTCATTGACTACAAGGCGCTCGGCGAGAACACCATCGTCCTCGACTGCGACGTCCTCCAGGCCGACGGCGGCACCCGCACCACCGCCATCACCGGCGCGTACGTCGCGCTCGCCGACGCCGTCGCCTGGGCGCAGAAGAACAAGCTCGTCAAGGCCGGACGCAAGCCGCTCACCGGCACCGTCGCCGCCGTCTCCGTCGGCATCGTCGACGGCACCCCGCTCCTCGACCTCTGCTACGAGGAGGACGTCCGCGCCGAGACCGACATGAACGTCGTCTGCACCGGCGACGGCCGCTTCGTCGAGGTCCAGGGCACCGCCGAGGGCGAGCCGTTCGACCGCAAGGAGCTCAACGCGCTCCTGGACCTGGCCACCGGCGGCTGCGCCGACCTCGCCGCGCTCCAGAACGAGGCCCTCGGCCAGACCCTCTGAGCAACCCGGCCGCCACGGCCGGGCGTCTCATCCAGCACGGGCGGGCGTACGGGACGTCCCGTACGCCCGTGCACCCGTCACCACCAGGGGAGGACCCACCCATGCGTCGCCACCGCACCACCGCCGCCGCCGTCGCCGCGGGCACCGCACTCGCCGCCGTCCTCACGCTCACCGGCTGCGGCGCCCTGGACAAGGCGCTGGACTGCGTCCAGACCGCCGACGCCATCGCCACCAGCGTCGACCGGCTCACCCAGGCCGTCGGCAACGCGGGCGACCCGACCCAGATCGAGGAGTCCCTGGCGGACATCGACAAGGAGCTGGCCACGCTCAAGGACAAGACCGGCGACGCCGACCTGTCGAAGGCCGTCGACGACCTCTCGAAGGGCGTCGACGAGGTCCGCACCGCCGTCAAGAACGGCGACGCCACCCCCGACATCACGCCCGTCACCGACGCGGCCGCAGAGGTGGGCAAGGTCTGCACGTCCTGACCCACCCCGCCGGGGGCGCCCTCGGAACGGCCTAATGGCCGGACGTGGCCTTCAGGCCGACCACGGCCACCAGCAGCAGGCAGACGAAGAAGATCCGGGCGGCGGTCGCGGGCTCACCGAGCACCAGCATCCCGACGACCGCCGCACCGGCGGCACCGATACCGACCCACACGCCGTACGCCGTGCCGATCGGCAGGGTCTTGGTGGCCTGGGCCAGCAGGGCCATGCTGGCGACGATGCCGAGGCCCGTCAGCAGACTGGGCCAGAGGCGGGTGAATCCGTCGGTGAACTTCATTCCGATCGACCAGCCGATCTCCAGCAGACCGGCGGCGATGAGCAGGACCCAGGCCATGACGACACGCACCCTTCGGGACGAGAGGACTTCAGCGGTGCGTCGTCTTTGCCTTATGTCCCGGTACGGCGCGTCTCGTCGGGTTCGTACAACCGTAGCAAACTCAGAGGTAGAGGCCCGTGGAGTCCTCGGAGCCCTCGAAGCGGTCGGCGGCGACGGCGTGCAGGTCGCGCTCGCGCATCAGGACGTACGCGACGCCCCGCACCTCGACCTCGGCGCGGTCCTCGGGGTCGTACAGCACCCGGTCGCCGGGCTCCACGGTCCGTACGTTCTGGCCGACGGCGACCACCTCGGCCCAGGCCAGCCTGCGGCCTACGGCGGCGGTCGCCGGGATGAGAATGCCGCCTCCGGAGCGCCGCTCGCCCTCGGGAACGTCGGACCGGACCAGCACCCGGTCGTGCAGCATCCGGATGGGCAACTTGTCGTGGGTGTTCTCGCTCACCCCATGAACTTACCTGGCGTGGACCGCCCGAGTGCGCGCGAGGGCCGGGTCAGCCCTTGCGCTTGCGCGACGACACGGCGATCAGGCCGATCACGCCGACGGCGACGAGCGCGACCGGCAGCACGCGCTCCAGGCGCGGGGAGCCGTCGTCCGTCACGAAGCGCGCCTTCACGTCGGTCACGACCCGGTTCACGGTGACGAAGGCCCGGCCTGCCGTCTCGTCGACCGTGGACGCCACCTTCGCCTTCGCGTCACCGATGATCGTCTTCGGGTGCATCCGTACGCCGATCTCGTCGAGCGTGAGGGCGAGCTGCTCGCGCCGGCGGACGATGTCCGCCTCGATCTGTGCGGGGGTCCTGTCGTCCGACACCGCGCTGCCTCCGTGGGTGGTGGTCGTGGGATCCGTGGGGTGCGTCATGGACAGTTTGTCAGCTCGTACGGGACGGGGCTGTCACAGACCCCCATTAGGCTCGGTCGGGTACCGAGCCTTACCCCCCGTCGAGGAGACCGAGAGTCATGAGCGAGCGACTGCAGCCCGGCGACACCGCCCCCGCCTTCACCCTGCCCGACGCGGACGGCAACGAGATCTCGCTCGCGGACCACCAGGGCCGCAAGGTCATCGTCTACTTCTACCCTGCGGCGCTGACCCCGGGCTGCACCAAGCAGGCGTGCGACTTCACGGACAACCTGGCGCTGCTGGCGGACGCGGGCTACGACGTGATCGGCGTGTCCCCGGACAAGCCGGAGAAGCTCGCGAAGTTCCGCGAGAAGGAGGACCTGAAGGTCACGCTGGTCGGCGACCCGGAGAAGAAGGTCCTGGAGGCGTACGGCGCCTTCGGCGAGAAGAAGCTGTACGGCAAGACGGTGACGGGCGTGATCCGCTCGACGGTGATCGTGGACGAGAACGGCAAGGTCGAGCGCGCGCTCTACAACGTGAAGGCGACCGGCCATGTCGCGAAGATCATCAAGGATCTGGGCATCTGACTCCGACTCCACCCCAACCGCGCCACCTTCCCGAACGGCCCGCACCGCACCCGAGCGGTACGGGCCGTTCCGTTTATCAGACGTAACTGTCCGATATTCGGTTCGTTGCTCCGTACGATGTCGCGAACGCGCGGCCGAGAACGGAGGGGACGCACGATGCCGGTCAGGTACACCCGGGAGTTGCTCATCGAGGCGGCGCGGGAGACGAAGAACTGGGACGACGCGGTGCGCTGGTGCGGCGGGACACCGACGGTGGGCAGCAGACGCTATCTGCGCAAGAAGATGGCGGAGGCAGGGGCGGACGTCTCCCACTTCCCCACACGGTGGGCCCGCCACACGCAGGAGACACTGCGCGAGGTGGTCGCTCTCTCGACCAGTGTCCAGGAGGTCGTGCGCCGCCTCGGCCTCAGCCCGGTGGGCGGCAACAACACCCACATAAGCCGTCGGATCACGGCGCTCGGCATCGACACGTCGCACTTCTCGCCGACACGGCGGGGTGTCCGCAAGGGCTCCCGAGGACCTCTCATGGCTCTCCGGGCACCAGAGGCGGGCAGAGTGCCCGGAGAGCGGCTCCGACGCGAACTGCTCCGGACCGGCATACCGGAACGCTGCACGATGTGCGGTACGGGCCCCGAGTGGAACGGCAAACCACTTCGGCTCGAAGTCGACCACGTCAACGGGGACTGGTGGGACAACCGCCCGGAGAACCTCCGGCTGCTGTGCCCCAACTGTCATGCCGTCACTGACACGTACCGGGGCCGTAGGCGGACGGCCCCGGTAGCATGAGCACACCCAGGTACACCCGGGATCTGCTGACCAGGACCGCTGCCGCGTCATCCAGCCTCGTGGATCTCATGCGCCGCCTGGGTGCGCCTTTTGGAAGCGGGCCGCTGAGATACCTACGGGGCAGGCTGGCGCACTACGGAATCGATACATCCCACTTCGTCGAGGAACCGCTCCCGGCCAGGGAGAAGCGCAGCTATGCGAAGGAGCGCCTCGAAGAGGCAGCCGCCCACTCACACAGCATCCGAGAAATGCTGGAGTACATGGGCTACCCGCCGCGCGACAGCCCTTACCACCACATCAGGAAGAAGCTCGACCAGTTCGGCATCGACACCTCACACTTCACGAGTGGCCGCAGGCACGGGCCAGGGATTCTGCCTCGTGAACCGCTTGCTTTCGTCATCGCCAGGTCGACAAGCCTGGCGGGTGCCCTGAGGTCTCTCGGGCTTCAGGACAGTGGCGCCGAACGGGCGCGCGTGAAGCGCAGCCTGGAAGCACACGGCATCTCCACCGCGCATTTCACCGGACAAGGGCACCGTCGGGGCACCGCCTCGCCGACCCGGAAGCCGGCCGCCGAGATCCTGAGAAGGCTTGAGCCCGGTTCGCCGCGCGCCAAGACCGTCCTGCTGAGGCGGGCGCTGGACGAACTCGGTGTACCTCACGTCTGCGCCGAGTGCGGGACTGGTGAGGTGTGGCAGGGCAGGCGGCTGGTCCTGGAGATCGACCACGTCAACGGGGATCGACTGACAATCGCCGGAAGAACCTCCGCTACCTGTGTCCGTCCTGTCACAGTCAGACGTCCACCTATGCCGGTCGATCGGCCCCGGTACAGTAGGGGCTCGCGGGTCCGTACCCCAGCTGGCCAAGAGGGCGCCGGTTTAGGTCCGGTGTGTCGTGGGTTCGAGTCCCACCGGGCCCATGGACGACGGGCGCGGCGCTCATAGTGCCGCGCCCGTCGCCATGTGTCAGCCGAGCAGTTCGCGGATGACCGGGACCAGGGCGCGGAAGGCCTGGCCGCGGTGGCTGATGGCGTTCTTCTCGTCCGGGGTGAGTTCGGCGCAGGTGCGGGTGTCGCCCTCGGGCTGGAGGATCGGGTCGTACCCGAAGCCGCCGCTGCCGGACGGGGTGTGGCGCAGCGTGCCGCGGAGCCTGCCCTCGACGACGCGCTCGGTGCCGTCGGGGAGCGCGAGGGCGGCGGCGCAGGCGAAGTGGGCGCCGCGGTGGGCGTCGTCGATGTCGGAGAGCTGCGCGAGGAGCAGGTCGAGGTTGGCCCGGTCGTCGCCGTGGGTGCCGGCCCAGCGGGCCGAGAAGATGCCGGGGGCGCCGCCGAGTACGTCGACGCAGAGGCCCGAGTCGTCGGCGACGGCCGGGCGACCGGTGGCGCGTGCCAGGGCGTGCGCCTTGAGCAGGGCGTTCTCGGCGAAGGTGACGCCGGTCTCCTTGACGTCCGGGACGTCGGGGTAGGCGTCGGCGCCCACCAGCTCGTGGGGGAGGCCGGCCTCCGCGAGGATGGCGCGGAGTTCGGTGACCTTCTTGGCGTTGCGCGTGGCGAGGATCAGGCGGGTCATGCGGTCCAGTATCGCGGGGGCGGCGGCCCCGGGGGCGCTGCCCCCCCCGGACCCCCGCTCCTCAAGCGCCGGAGGGGCTGATTTCAGCCCGTCTGGGGGTACCCCCTGCTCGAAGAGCTTGGGGGAGTTTGAGGACGAGCGCC
>NZ_JABWDV010000255.1 GCF_013362995.1 Streptomyces sp. TRM64462
CCGCGGCACGGCCGCGGCGCCGGGCGGTCAGCCGGGTGGCGACGGGCTCGGTGAACCGGGCGGTCAGCGGACCGACGACGACGAGGATGAGCACGTACGCCGTGGCGAGCGGGCCCAGCGACGGCTCGATGCCCGCGGTGACGGCGAGTCCGGCGATGACGATGGAGAACTCGCCGCGCGCCACCAGCGTCCCGCCGGCCCGCCAGCGGCCCTTGGCGGAGATCCCGGCGCGCCGCGCCGCCCAGTAGCCCGTGGCGATCTTCGTACCGGCCGTCACCACGGCCAGGGCCAGGGCGGGCAGCAGGACGGGCGGGATGCTGGCCGGGTCGGTGTGCAGGCCGAAGAAGACGAAGAACACCGCAGCGAACAGGTCCCGCAGCGGGCTGAGCAGATGGTGGGCGCCTTCGGCGACCTCGCCGGACAGCGCGATCCCCACGAGGAACGCGCCGACCGCGGCCGATACCTGGAGCTGCTGCGCGATCCCCGCCACCAGCAGCGTCAGGCCGAGCACGACGAGCAGCAGCTTCTCCGGGTCGTCGCTGGACACGAACCGGGAGATGACCCGGCCGTACCGCAGCGCCAGGAACAGCACCAGGCCCGCGACGCCGAGCGCGATGGCCAGCGTGACGCTGCCCGCGGCGAGGCCGACGCCCGCGAGCAGCGCCGTGACGATCGGCAGATAGACCGCCATGGCCAGGTCCTCGAGGACCAGGATGCTCAGCACGACCGGCGTCTCGCGGTTGCCGAGCCGCCCCAGGTCACCGAGGACCTTGGCGATGACGCCGGACGACGAGATCCAGGTGACGCCCGCGAGGACGACGGCCGCGACCGGCCCCCAGCCCAGCAGCAGCGCCATGGCCGCGCCCGGCAGGGCGTTCAGGGCGGCGTCCACCAGGCCGGCCGGGTACTGCGTCTTGAGGTTGGTGACCAGGTCGGTGGCCGTGTACTCCAGGCCGAGCATCAGCAGGAGCAGGATGACGCCGATCTCGGCGCCGATCGCCACGAACTCCTCGCTGGCGCCGAGCGGCAGCAGCCCGCCCGTGCCGAACGCGAGCCCCGCCAGCAGATAGAGGGGGATGGGCGAGAACCGGAAGCGCCCGGCGATCCGGCCGAGCAGGCCCAGACCGAGGATGATCGCGCCGAACTCGATCAGGAAGACCGCGGAGGAGTGCACGCGCTCACTCCTGTCCGAGTATCGCCGCGGCCGCGTCGACGCCCTCGCGGGTGCCGATCACGATGAGGGTGTCCCCGCCGGACAGCCGGAAGTCGGGCCCCGGCGACGGGATCGCGTCCGCCCGGCGCAGCACGGCCACGATGGACGCGCCCGTCTCGGTCCGCAGCCGCGTGTCACCGAGCACGCGGCCGCTCCAGTACGACACCGACGGCAGCTCGATCCGCTCGGCGACCAGTCCGAGCCCGGTCGTCGACAGCAGGTTCGGGCTGTGGTGGGCCGGCATCAGCGCGTCGATCAGCGCCTCGGTCTCACCCGCCGACAGCCGCACCGACAGCGCGCACGCGTCGGGGTCGTCGGGGTGGTACGCGTTGAGGATCCGTGCCCCGTCCCGCTGCGCGACCACCGACAGCCGGCGGTGCTCCCGTGTCGTGAGGTCGTAGCGGACCCCGATCCCGGGCAACGGCGTACTGCTCATACGCGGAGCGGGCACAGCGGATCTCCCTCGGCAGACGAACGACGCGAACAGGCCACACCGGTGTCCCGCCCGGGCAGCCTTGACCATGACTTTACCGGGGCAACGAAATGCCCACCGGAGGGCACACGCGCGGCGGTTACCCCCGGGGTTCGGCGGTAACCCGTCAGGTGCCGGACGGGAACGAAGCAGTGAAGGGGAGAGGATGATCATGGCACTTCCGATGCGCCGCGGGCGGCGCACCTGAACGCCACCGGGGCCTGTGGGACCCCTTCGGCGACTTCGAGAACATGTGGAACGAGATGGGCCGGCTCCTCGAACGCGCCGCGGTGCCCGCCGCCCCGGGCGCCGGGGCCTGGATGCCCATGGCCGAGGAGGCGGAGGAGGAGGACGCGTACGTGGTGCGCGCCGAGCTGCCGGGCGTGCCCGCGGAGAACATCGACATCGAGGTCGAGGGCAACGAGCTCTACATCAGCGGTGAACTCACCGAGGAGCGCCGCGGCAAGGTGCTGAGCCGGCGCACCGGCTCGTTCTCCTACCGCACGACGCTGCCGTCGGCCGTCGACAGCGACAGGATCGACGCCGACCTGAGCGACGGCATCCTCACCGTGCGCGTCCCGAAGAGCGAGGAGGCGAAGCGCCGCAAGATCGAGATCGGCAAGCGCCGGCAGATCAGCGGCGAGACCGCGTGACCCGGCGCGGCCCCGGACCGGGGCCGCGCACCGGGCGGTCCGGACCCGGGGCCGGCCTTCACTCCGGCTCCGGGTCCCGCACGTGATACGCCCTGGACCAGGAGGCACCGCAGCGGCAGGCGTACTCCTCGACGAGCTCGCCCTGCTCCGACACGGCGAAGCCCCGCTGGACGCGGACGTGCACATGCTGACTCATGGAAACCACACTCCGTACGGGGGTGCCGGAAGGCCCGGTCCGGTCTGCACGGGAGCATAAGCGGCATTCCGGTCGGTGGGCCAGGTTCGTCCGTTCTGTGAGAAGGCGGCCCGGAGGCCACGGGCGCCGCTGCCCGGCTGCCCGGCTGCGCGGCGGCTCGGCTCATTCGCGGGCGGACGGGACCGCGAAAGGACGGAACAGCGGGCCGACGAGTGAGCGCCAGGCCGGACAGGCGGCGGGCGGCTCACGTCCGTCCGCGAAGGAGTCGACCAGGCGCCGGAACTCGGCGGCGTAGGGCAGGTCCGGGTGGATGACCGGGACCGGGCAGGCGTTGGCGGTCGACGGGATGCGCGGGCCGTGCGGCATCAGGGGGAGGTCGAAGACGCTCGGGATGCTCAGCGCGCGCAGCCGGGGCGGCAGCGGGCGGGCCAGCGTGCGTTCGACCGCCGTGGGATGGGCCAGCCACTCACGGCCGAGAGGGGAGTCGGGCCGGAAGACCGAGGTGCCGCCGGGGCGGGGCAGGGCCGTCAGGAGACGTACGACGTCCGCGGCCAGGCGGGACCGGCCGGACTCGCCCTGCGGCGGGTAGGGCACCGGGTTCTCCGGGAAGGGCCCGACGAGCACGAGCGTCTCCACGTGCGGCAGGCGTCCGCGTGCGGCGGCCTCCCACACGATCCACACCCCTTGCGAGTGGGTGGTGAGCAGGACCGGCGGCGGCACGCCGGCGAGTTGCTCCTCCAGGAAGGCGATCAGCTCGGCGGTGGGGCGCAGGGTGTCCTCCGGCCGGTAGGGCGCTCCCGTCGTGACGGGGCACAGTGCGCGGCCGCGCGGCTGTCCGGGGCCCGGTCCGGCGTACGAGTAAGAGAAGGTCTGCGCGCAGCGGTATCCGAGCGTGTGCGGGTCGATTTCCAGCATCGCTCCGGTGCCGGAGGCCGAGTCGACACCGGACATCAGCATCACGGAGCCACGGTGCGGCTCCGCCGGTGGCGCCGCCCGCGGGGGGCCCGCCGGGCCGCTCGCGGCGACGAGCGCCAGCGCG
>NZ_JABWDV010000256.1 GCF_013362995.1 Streptomyces sp. TRM64462
GCCCGCCCGGGCCGAGGGTTACTGCCCGGCGGCCTTGCGGGCGATGTCCGTACGGTGCTGGGAGCCGTCCAGGCGGATGCGCCCGACCGCCGCGTACGCCCGGTCGCGGGCCTGCGCGAGGTCCTCGCCGGTCGCGGTGACCGACAGGACCCGTCCGCCGGCGCTCACGATCGCGTCGCCGTCCCGCCGCGTACCGGCGTGGAGGACGTACGCGTGCGGCGCGTCGAGCTCCGCGACCTCGTCCAGGCCCGTGATGAGGTCGCCGGTGCGCGGCGTACCGGGGTAGTTGTGCGAGGCGACGACGACCGTGACGGCGGCGTCGTCACGCCAGTTGAGCGGCGGCTCGGCGTCGAGGGTGCCGTTCGCGGCGTTCAGCAGGACGCTCGCCAGCGGGGTCTTGAGGCGGGCCAGGACGACCTGCGTCTCGGGGTCGCCGAAGCGGGCGTTGAACTCGATGACCCGTACCCCGCGCGAGGTGATCGCGAGGCCCGCGTACAGCAGACCCGAGAACGGCGTTCCGCGGCGCCGCAGTTCGTCGACGGTCGGCTGGAGGACGGTCGCCATGACCTCGTCGACCAGCTTCGGGTCGGCCCACGGCAGCGGCGAATAGGCGCCCATGCCACCGGTGTTGGGGCCCTCGTCGTCGTCGAGCGCCCGCTTGAAGTCCTGGGCGGGGGTGAGCGGGAGGACGGTGGTGCCGTCGGTGATCGCGAAGAGGGAGACCTCGGGGCCGTCGAGGTACTCCTCGATGACGACGCGGTCGCAGGAGAGGGCGTGGGCGCGGGCCTGCTCGATGTCGCTCGTCACGACGACGCCCTTGCCGGCCGCGAGGCCGTCGTCCTTGACGACGTACGGGGCGCCGAACGCGTCGAGTGCCTCGTCGATCTCGGCGGGGGTCGTGCAGACGTAGCTGCGGGCGGTGGGCACGCCGGCGGCGGCCATCACGTCCTTGGCGAACGCCTTGGAGCCCTCCAGCTCCGCGGCCTCCTTGGAGGGGCCGAAGCAGGGGATGCCGGCCGCGCGGACGGCGTCGGCGACGCCGGCGACGAGCGGGGCCTCCGGGCCGATGACGACCAGATCGGCCTCCAAGCCGGCCGCCAGCCGGGCCACGGCGGCACCGTCCTGGGCGTCGACCTGGTGGAGCTCGGCGACGTCCGCGATTCCGGCGTTGCCGGGCGCGCAGTGCAGAGCGGTGACGTCGGGATCGAGGGAGAGGGAGCGGCACAGGGCGTGTTCGCGGGCGCCGCCGCCGATGACGAGGACCTTCACGCCAGCCAGGGTAGCCGGGTGGGCGGGCCGATCTTTGTGCGGGCCACTGAGCGGACTCCCCTTATTCGTTCGTGTATTCCTCCAGGACGGTGGCGCCGAGCTCGCGGACGATCAGGTCGTGGCCGGACAGCGCCGACTCGACGAGGTCCGGGTCGTCCTCTTCCGGTACGTCGTCCTCCAGGGCGACCGGCGGGGGGCCGGCGGGGGCGGGCGGGTCGTACGCGGGGGGCGGCGCGTC
>NZ_JABWDV010000257.1 GCF_013362995.1 Streptomyces sp. TRM64462
TCTTCCGGCGCGCACCGGCCCGGCGCCGGCTGCCGCCCGCCGGCTGCCCGGCCGCGGACTCGTCGGCGGCGGGTGCGGCGCCGGAGCGTCGATGGCGTCCCATCTCCCCTGCCCTCCTGCTTCCCGTGCTTCCCGTGTGACACACCCGAACGGGTGAGGCTCATTGCGTCGGGACTGTACGCCATGACACGGGGAGGGGAAGCGATCGCGGACCGATCGGCCGGTTAGCGTGCAGCCATGAACGACGACGCACGGATCACCGCCTGGGTACGCGGACGAGTACAGGGAGTGGGCTTCCGCTGGTTCACCAGGGCGAACGCGCTGGCCATCGGAGACCTCACCGGATTCGCCCTCAACCTCGACGACGGCCGCGTACAGGTCGTCGCCGAGGGCCCGCGTGAGAATTGCCACCGCCTGCTGGACTGGCTCCGCTCCGGCGACACACCCGGACATGTGGACGGAGTGACCGAGATCTGGGGCACACCGCGCGGTGGATACGACGGCTTCGAGATCCGCTGAAGCACGCCCCGAAAGCCTTTCCCCACGGGCATTCGGAGTCCTTCAGGAGGCGGCCGTACAGCACGCCGTACCGCCCGATGCGACAGAAATGACCAGGTGATTGCCGAGAAGGGGTTGTGACCCAGGCCCCGGCACGCAAGGATGATCTCGACGCCCTTCCGGGCACCGTGTGCGAGGCGCCGCCGTATGGTCAGCGGCCGTGGACCTCCCGGTGGCCCCTTGATACAGGGCGTGATCGTGTTGACCGTCAAACTTTTTGGTGAGACGCTGGAAGCCCCGGGCACCTTAGCTGTTTGGCAGTGAGAACCGCAGCGGCACCCCATGCTGCCGGACACCTCGGGTGCGTTTCCCTCACGACCCACACCACTACGGTCGGTCACTCAGTGTGGAGGACCATCCATCATGGCAAAGGCGCTTCTCGGTTATGTCGGCGGTACCGACCCGCGACTGCTCGCCGAGATGCGACGGCTTCAGCAGCGCGTCCAGGACCTGGAGTCCGAGCTGGTCCGGATCCAGTCGGAGAATGACGCGCTCAACGCTGCCGCCGCTCACCGCGAGCCGCTGCTCGACGGCATCGACATCGACGTACCCAAGGGCGAGCCTGCGCTCACCTGACCCCCGCAAGGGAACCCGTAGAACTGAACCTGGGCCTGCGGGACGGTGAGAAACACTCTCGCGAGATCAGATATGCAAGGGGCGCTCCGGCGTCCCTTCTTTCTTTTCCCGCCCTTAAGGCCCCTTCCGGCCTCTCACGGCACTTCCGGCGCCCTTACCGCTACCGCCCCTTCCGGCCGCTCGCGGCCCCCGTCGTTCACCTGGCGGTACCCCCCGGTTACCGACTGATCTGCCCTCCTCGTTCACGAGTCAAACGAAACCCGGAAGGTAGAGTCCGGGGGCGTGCACCTCAAGGCCCTGACCCTCCGCGGTTTCAAGTCGTTCGCCTCCGCCACCACGCTGCGGTTCGAACCGGGCATCACCTGCGTCGTCGGTCCCAACGGCTCCGGCAAGTCCAATGTCGTCGACGCGCTTTCCTGGGTCATGGGCGAGCAGGGCGCCAAATCCCTGCGCGGCGGCAAGATGGAGGACGTCATCTTCGCCGGGACCACCGGCCGGCCGCCCCTCGGCCGCGCCGAGGTCTCCCTCACGATCGACAACTCCGACGGCGCGCTGCCCATCGACTACGCCGAAGTCACCATTACGCGGATCATGTTCCGCAACGGCGGCAGCGAATACCAGATCAACGGCGACACCTGCCGCCTCCTCGACATCCAGGAACTCCTCAGCGACTCCGGCATCGGCCGGGAAATGCATGTGATCGTCGGGCAGGGCCAGCTCGACTCAGTCCTGCACGCCGACCCCATGGGCCGCCGCGCCTTCATCGAAGAGGCCGCGGGCGTACTCAAGCACCGCAAGCGCAAGGAAAAGGCGCTGCGGAAACTCGACGCGATGCAGGCCAATCTCGCCCGCGTCCAGGACCTCACCGACGAACTGCGCCGCCAGCTCAAACCCCTCGGCCGGCAGGCCGCCGTCGCCCGCCGCGCCGCCGTCATCCAGGCCGAACTCCGCGACGCCCGGCTGCGGCTGCTCGCCGACGACCTCGTACGGCTCCGGGAAGCCCTGAGCGCCGAGATCGCCGACGAGGCCGCGCTGCGCTCCCGCAAGGAGAGCGCCGAAGCCGACCTGAAGGCCGCCCAGGCACGCGAGGCCGCCCTGGAGGACGAGGTACGCCGCCTCGCCCCGCGCGTCGAGCGAGCCCAGCACACCTGGTACGAACTGTCCCGGCTGGCCGAACGGGTGCGCGGCACCGTCTCCCTGGCCGACGCCCGCGTCAGGAGCGCCACCGACCGGCCGGTCGAGGAACGCCGCGGCCGCGACCCCGAGGACCTGGAACGGGAAGCCGCCCGCGTCCGCGAGCAGGAGGCCGAGCTCGAAGCCGCCCTGGAGGCCGCCGAGCGCGCCCTGGAGGACACCGTCGCCCACCGCGCCGAACTGGAGCGCGCCCTCACCGCCGAGGAACGCCGCCTCAAGGACGCCGCGCGCGCCATCGCCGACCGCCGCGAGGGCCTCGCCCGGCTCACGGCCCAGGCCGGCGCCGCCCGCTCCCGCGCCGCCGCGGCGCAGGCCGAGATCGACCGCCTGACCACCGCCCGCGACGAGGCCCGGGAACGCGCGGTCACCGCCCAGGAGGAGTACGAGCGGCTCAAGGCCGAGGTCGACGGGCTCGACGCCGACGACGCCGAACTCGCCGCCGCCCACGACACCGCCAAGCGGCAGCTCGCCGACGCCGAGGCCGCGCTCACCGCCGCACGCGAGGCGGCCACGGCCGCCGAACGGAGCCGTGCCGCCACCCAGGCCCGGCACGATGCGCTCGCGCTTGGGCTGCGCCGCAAGGACGGCACCGGCGCGCTGCTGGAGGCCGGCGACCGGCTCACGGGACTGCTCGGGCCCGCCGCCGGGCTGCTCACGGTCACCCCCGGGTACGAGGTGCCGGTCGCCGCCGCCCTCGGCGCCGCCGCCGACGCCCTCGCCGTGACCGGCCCGTCCACCGCCGCCGAGGCGCTGCGGCTCCTCCGCAAACAGGACGCGGGACGCGCCGCCTTGCTGC
Source organism: Streptomyces sp. TRM64462 (assembly GCF_013362995.1). Taxonomy (GTDB): domain Bacteria; phylum Actinomycetota; class Actinomycetes; order Streptomycetales; family Streptomycetaceae; genus Streptomyces. The sequence goes on from NZ_JABWDV010000257.1 coordinate 3,125, forward strand.
TGGGCGGCGCACCGGACGACGAGGCCGCCGCGCGGACCGCCCGGGCGACCGGGGACGTCCCCGAGGCACGGGAACCACTGGAGCCCCGAGATGGCCACGACGCCCCGAACGGCGACTACGCGCGCGTGCCGGGCGCCGGGGAGGCCGAGTGCGGGCGGGACGCCGGGGTGGGCGGCGGCCTTCGGGCGGGCGGTGGCGCCCGGGAGGACGGCGGCGCGCGGGTGGGCGCTGGCGCGCGGGTGGATGGTGGCGCCGGCGGCGAAGAGGGCCGTGGCGGTGCGCGGGTGGATGGTGGCGCCAGCGGCGACGGCGAGGGCCGTGGCGGTGCGCGGGTGTCGGATGCCGGGGAGGCCCGGTATGGCCGGGACCCCGAGGTGGACAGCGGCCTGCGGGTGGACGGTGGATCCCGTGGCTGCGGCGAGGGCCGCGAAGGTGCGGCGGTGCCGGGGGGTGCGGGAGAGGCCCGGGGTGGCCGGGACGCCGAGGTGGGCCGTGGCGCCCGGGTGGACGGCGGCGCCCCCGGTGGCGACGAGGCCCAGGGCGGCCGCGAGGCCCAGGGCGGTCGCGAGGCGCTGGGCGGTGACCCTCTGCGGGTGCCGGGCGCGCGGGTTGCCGGGGACGCCCATGAGGCCGGGGGCCATGGCGCCCGGGACGGTGACTACGCGCGCGTGCCGGACCCCGGGCAGGCCCCGGACGTGCAGGGGGGTTCCGGCGGCCCGCACGCCCAGGTGGACGGCGGCGCCCGGGGCGCCCAGCACGACACCGGCCCGGCGGCCCACGCGCGCGTGGCGGGCGCCACGTACGCCGCCGACCTGGTGCGGGGCCCCGACACGCTGCTGCCCGCCGTGCGGCGCCTGCTGCGGGGCGTCGTGGTCGTCGGCACCCTGGAGGACGCCGAGGAGCTCGTGTACGCCCGCCTCGGGCTCACCGCGGTCACGGCCGACGGCGACCTGCTGGGCGCCCACTTCGCGCAGGGCGGCTCCGCCGGGGCGCCCAGCCTCCTGGAGGTGCAGGCCTCCGTGGACGAGGCCGCCGCGGAGCTGGCCGAACTGGCCGTACGGTGCGACGACCTCGCCGCACGGCAGGAGGAGGCGGCCGAGCTGCGGCGCGCCCACGCGGCCCGCGTCGAGGAGCTGGGGGAGCGGCGCCGTACCGCCGACCGCGAGAAGTCCGCCGTCGCCCAGCAGCTCGGCCGCCTCGCGGGCCAGGCCCGGGGCGCCGCCGGCGAGGCCGAACGCACCGACGCCGCCGTCGCCCGCGCCCAGGAGGCCCTGGACCGGGCCGTCGAGGAGGCCGAGGAGCTCGCCGAACGGCTCCTCGTCGCCCAGGAGACCCCCGTCGACGAGGAGCCCGACACCTCCGTACGGGACCGCCTCGCCGCCGACGGCGCCAACGCCCGCCAGACCGAGATGGAGGCCCGCCTCCAGGTCCGCACCCACGAGGAACGCGTCAAGGGCCTGGCAGGCCGCGCCGACTCCCTCGACCGCGCCGCCCGCGCCGAACGCGAGGCCCGCGCCCGCGCCGCGCAGCAGCGCGCCCGGCTGCGCCACGAGGCGGAGGTCGCCGCGGCCGTCGCCTCCGGGGCCCGACAGCTCCTGGCGCACATCGAGGTGTCCCTCGTACGCGCCGAACAGGAACGGTCCGCCGCCGGCTCCGCCAAGGCCGCCCGGGAACAGGAACTCGCCGCCGCCCGCACCGAGGGCCGCGACCTCAAGGCCGAGCTGGACAAGCTCACGGACTCGGTGCACCGCGGCGAGGTCCTGGGCGCCGAGAAGCGTCTGCGCATCGAGCAGCTGGAGACCCGGGCGCTGGAGGAGCTCGGCGTCGAGCCCGCCGCGCTCGTCGCCGAGTACGGCCCCGACCAGCTCGTACCGCCCGCCCCGCCCGCCGACGGCGAGCAGCTCCCCGACGACCCGGAGCACCCGCGCAACCAGGCCCGCCCCTTCGTACGCGCCGAGCAGGAGAAGCGGCTCAAGTCCGCCGAACGGGCCTATCAGCAGCTCGGAAAGGTGAATCCGCTCGCCCTGGAGGAGTTCGCGGCGCTGGAGGAACGCCACAAGTTCCTGTCCGAGCAGCTCGACGACCTGAAGAAGACCCGCGCCGACCTCCTCCAGGTCGTGAAGGAGGTCGACGAGCGCGTCGAGCAGGTCTTCACCGAGGCGTACCGGGACACCGCACGCGAGTTCGAGGGCGTGTTCTCCCGGCTCTTCCCGGGCGGAGAGGGCCGGCTCGTCCTGACCGACCCCGACAACATGCTCACCACCGGCGTGGACGTCGAGGCCCGCCCGCCCGGCAAGAAGGTCAAGCGGCTGTCCCTGCTCTCCGGCGGCGAACGGTCCCTGACGGCCGTCGCCCTGCTGGTGTCCATCTTCAAGGCCCGGCCGAGCCCGTTCTACGTGATGGACGAGGTGGAGGCCGCGCTCGACGACACCAACCTCCAGCGGCTCATCCGGATCATGCGAGAGCTCCAGGAGAGCTCCCAGCTCATCGTGATCACCCACCAGAAGCGGACCATGGAGGTCGCCGACGCGCTGTACGGCGTGTCCATGCAGGGCGACGGCGTCTCGAAGGTCATCAGCCAGCGCCTCCGCTGATCAATTTCAACACCTGAACGCAACCGCTCGAACGCCTGCGCTTCATGTCACATCACGCGCCCTATTGACTTCGAAACTTGAAGGCATAGTCTCTGCAACGTTGTTTTTACCTTCAAGTGGTGGGTGGCGTGCGCCTGTGCGCCACTTGAAGGGCTCGCCCCCGACGCCCGGCGACGGCGCCAGGCCCAGGAGTACGTACACGTGACCAGCACCGCGCGGCCCCCGGTCTCGGGCGCCAGGCAGGCCCATCCGGACCACCTCAGCCACGTCGTCTTCATCACGGCCGCCGCCGCGATGGGCGGCTTCCTCTTCGGCTACGACAGCGCCGTCATCAACGGCGCCGTCGAGGCCATCCGGGACCGCTACGACGTCGGCTCCGGTGCGCTCGCCCAGGTCATCGCCATCGCGCTCATCGGCTGCGCCGTCGGCGCCGCGACCGCCGGCCGGATCGCCGACCGCATCGGCCGCATCCGCGTCATGCAGATCGCCGCCGTCCTGTTCACGGTCAGCGCCATCGGCTCGGCCCTGCCCTTCACCCTCTATGACCTGGCCTTCTGGCGGGTCGTCGGCGGCCTCGGCATCGGCATGGCCTCCGTCATCGGCCCCGCCTACATCGCCGAGGTCGCCCCCGCCGCCTACCGCGGCCGCCTCGGCTCCTTCCAGCAGGCCGCCATCGTCATCGGCATCGCCGTCTCCCAGCTGGTCAACTGGGCCATCCTCAACACGGCCGACGGACAGCAGCGCGGCGAGATCGCCGGCCTGGAGGCCTGGCAGTGGATGCTCGGCGTCGAGGTCCTCCCGGCCGTGCTGTACGGACTGCTGTCCTTCGCCATCCCCGAGTCGCCGCGCTTCCTGATCTCCGCCGGCCGGCACGCCCGCGCCCGCGAGGTCCTCACCGAGGTCGAGGGCCACACCGTCGACCTCGACGCGCGCGTGGCCGAGATCGAGGACGCCATGCACCGCGAGCACAAGTCCACCTTCAAGGACCTGCTCGGCAACCGCTTCGGCCTGCTGCCGATCGTCTGGGTCGGCATCGGCCTGTCCGTCTTCCAGCAGCTCGTCGGCATCAACGTCGCCTTCTACTACTCCGCGACGCTGTGGCAGTCCGTCGGCGTCGACCCGTCGAGCTCGTTCCTCTACTCGTTCACCACGTCGATCATCAACATCGTCGGCACCGTGATCGCGATGGTCCTCGTCGACCGGGTCGGCCGCAAGCCGCTCGCCCTCGTCGGCTCCGCCGGTATGGCGCTCGCGCTCGCCTGCGAGGCGTGGGCGTTCTCCGCCGACCTCGTCGGCGGCAAGCTGCCCGCTACGCAGGGCGTCGTCGCCCTCGTCGCCGCGCACGCCTTCGTCCTCTTCTTCGCCCTCTCGTGGGGCGTGGTGGTCTGGGTGCTCCTCGGCGAGATGTTCCCCAACCGCATCCGCGCCGCAGCCCTCGGCGTCGCCGCCTCCGCCCAGTGGGTCGCCAACTGGCTCATCACCGCGAGCTTCCCGTCCCTCGCCGACTGGAACCTCTCCGGCACGTACGTCCTCTACATGGTCTTCGCCGTGCTCTCCATCCCCTTCGTGCTCAAGTTCGTGAAGGAGACCAAGGGCAAGGCGTTGGAGGAGATGGGCTAATCCCCGCTGCCCCTCTCCTCGACCTTCCGACTGCCCCGGCCCGCGCCTTCCGCGCGTGCCGGGGCAGTCGCGGCCCCGTACACGCCTGCCGCCACCAGCACCGTCACCACCCAGCCGAGCCCGTGCCGCCCCGGCCAGCTCCCGGCCAGCGGCCCCGCGAACCAGTCCACGCGCGTGAACAGCAGCCCCACCGCCAGCGCCGCACCCCACGCGGCGACGGCCCGCCACGCGAACCCGCCCCGGTACCAGTACGCACTCGACCGGCCCGTGTCCAGCAGCGCCGTACCGTCGTACGACCTCCGCCGCAGCATGTCCGCGCCGAACACCCCGATCCACGCGGAGAACGCCACCCCCAGCAGCGTCAGGAACGACAGGAACGCCCCCAGGAAGCTGCTCACCACCACCATCAGCAGAAACCCCAGCACCAGACTGATCACCGCGTTCACCGCCACCGCCCACGCGCGCGGCAGCCGCACTCCCAGCGTCTGCGCCGTGAACCCCGCCGAGTACATCGACAGCGCGTTGATCAGCAGCATGCCCACCAGTGCGATCAGCAGATACGGCACCGACAGCCACAGCGGCAGCAGCGTGCCGATGAACGACACCGGGTCCTGCGTCCGGGCCAGCCCCGGCGTCGACACCGCCATCACGGTCCCCATCAGCACCAGCGGCACCACCACGACCGCCGCCCCCGTGACCGTCACGCCCACCACCGCCCGGCCCGACGCCGCACGCGGCAGATAGCGCGTGAAGTCCGGCGCCGACGGCGCCCAGCTGATCGCCCCCGCCGCGAGCGTCCCCACCCCCACCGCCATCATCGACACCGGCCCCGGCGGCCGCCCGAACACCGCGCCCCAGTCGGTCCGCGCCACGAGATGGACGAGGACCAGCACCGAGAACCCCCCGAACAGATACGCCGACCACCGGCAGCACACCCGCAACGCCCCGATCCCCAGCCCCGACACCAGGAACGTCGACCCCACGAAGAGCAGCAGCGTCACCACGATCAGCGGCGTCCCGACCCGCACCCCGAACGCCAGGTCCAGCACCGTCAGCAGCGCGTACGCGCCCGTCACCGCGTTGATCGTCTCCCAGCCCCAGCGCGCCACCCAGATCACCGAGCCCGGCAGCAGATTCCCGCGCTGCCCGAACACGGCCCGTGACAGCGCCATCCCCGGCGCCCCGCCCCGCTTGCCCGCGACCGACACCAGGCCGACGATCCCGTACGAGACGACCGGCGCCGTCACCGCGACCACCAGCACCTGCCAGAAGTTCAGCCCGTGCAGCACCACCAGACCCGCGCCCACCGTCAGCAACAGAACCGTGATGTTCGCCGCCACCCACGTCGGGAACAGCTCACGGACGCGGCCGGCGCGCTCGGCGTCGGGCACGGGCTCCAGACCCCGGCTCTCATACATTCATCGCAGAATTACCCGAAAAGGGATATTCCGGCAAGGGTGGCCCGGCCGCGTCGCGCATACTGGACGGACCATGGAATTCGTCATCCTTGCTGTAGTCATCGCCCTGGTCGCGGTCGGAGTGGCCGGCTACCTCGTGGTGAGCGGCCGCCGGACCAAGCAGCTGCCGCCGCCGGAGGCCCCGTCCGCCACCCCGACCGTCACCGCGCCGCCCGCCGAACCGCACATCGGCGAGGAGGCGGAGACACCGCGCGAAGGGGCGCGCCGCACGATCGAAGAGGTCGACCTCCCGACCGCCGAGGAGATCCTCGAAGAGCCGACCGCCGTCGAAGACCCGGTCATGGCCGCACCCCCGGCCCCCGAGATCGAGGTCCCCGAACCGACCGCCGGCCGCCTCGTCCGGCTGCGCGCCCGGCTGGCCCGCTCCCAGAACTCCCTCGGCAAGGGCCTCCTCACCCTGCTGTCCCGCGAGCACCTCGACGAGGACACGTGGGAGGAGATCGAGGACACCCTCCTCACCGCCGACGTCGGCGTCACCCCCACCCAGGAGCTCGTGGAGCGCCTGCGCGAGCGCGTGAAGGTCCTCGGCACCCGCACCCCGGACGAGCTGCGCGCCCTGCTGCGCGAAGAGCTGCTGACCCTGCTCGGCGACTACGACCGCACGGTCAAGACCGAGAGCGGCATGGACACGCCGGGCGTCGTCATGGTCGTCGGCGTGAACGGCACCGGCAAGACCACGACGACGGGCAAGCTGGCCCGCGTCCTCGTCGCGGACGGCCGCTCGGTCGTACTCGGCGCGGCCGACACGTTCCGCGCGGCCGCCGCCGACCAGCTCCAGACCTGGGGCGAGCGCGTCGGCGCCCGCACGGTCCGCGGCCCGGAGGCCGGCGACCCGGCGTCCGTGGCGTACGACGCGGTGAAGGAAGGTATCGCCGAGGGCGCCGACGTGGTGCTCATCGACACCGCCGGCCGTCTGCACACCAAGACCGGCCTCATGGACGAGCTCGGCAAGGTCAAGCGCGTCGTCGAGAAGCACGGCCCGCTCGACGAGGTCCTGCTGGTCCTGGACGCCACCACCGGCCAGAACGGCCTGGTCCAGGCGCGGGTCTTCGCGGAGGTCGTCGACATCACGGGCATCGTGCTGACCAAGCTGGACGGCACTGCCAAGGGCGGCATCGTTGTGGCGGTCCAGCGCGAGCTGGGCGTCCCGGTGAAGCTCGTCGGCCTGGGCGAGGGCCCCGACGACCTGGCGCCCTTCGAACCGGACGCCTTCGTGGACGCCCTCATCGGCGACTAGCCCCACAAATCGGGGGCTCCGCCCCCGAACCCGCTCCTCAAGCGCCGGAGGGGCTGATTTTCAGCCCGTCCGGCGTTTGAGGACGAGCGCCGTTCAGGCGCGAACGGGGGTCTGGGGGCGGAGCCCCCAGTCTCGGGAAGGGGGCGGGCTCAGGCGCGGTGGCAGATGTACGCCAGCGTGCCCAGCAGCAGCCGGGCCTGCGGCGGCGCGTGCGCCGCGTCGAGCGACGGCGCCCGCAGCCACCGCACGGGCCCCAGACCGCCCAGATCCGACGGCGGCGCCGTGATGTGATCGCCCGGCCCCAGGCACCGCAGGTCCAGGTCCGCGTCGTCCCACCCCATCCGGTACAGCAGCCGCGGCAGCTCCGCCGCCGCCCCGGGCGCCACGAAGAACTGCGCCCGCCCCGCCGGCGTCACGCACACCGGCCCCAGCGGCACCCCCATCCGCTCCAGCCGCACCAGCGCCCGCCGCCCCGCCTCCTCGGCCACCTCCAGGACGTCGAACGCCCTGCCGACCGGCAGCATCAGGGCCGCGCCCGGGAACCGGGACCAGGCCTCGGCGACCGCGTCGAGCGGGGCGCCCGCGACCACGTCGGGCGTGAAGCCCAGCGGGTGCGCCCCCGGAGCCGTACACGCCGTGTCGCCGCAGGAGCACCGGCCGGACGCGGCGCGCGCGCCCGGGACCACGTCCCAGCCCCAGAGGCAGGTGTACTCGGCCGCCACCGTGCACTCCGCTGCGCGGTGCGCCCGCCGGCGGGACCCCGTCAACCCGGTGAAGCCGGTCAATCCCGTCCATCCGGACCGCATGTCGCGGATGCGCGTGCCGCCGATCGTGAAGCCCATGCCCCCTCCAACGGGTAGAACTCGCCGGTGGTTACGACCCGGAGTACCGTCGTGACACTGCGTCGCACAGTCCCTCGTCCGGGTGGCGCGCGGAGGCGGACAGGGGGGTGCGTCTCCCCGCGCGCGCCGCCGGGTGCGTCAACGCGCCAGCCTCCCGATCGTCATGTGTCAAGTGAATCGCGCCCCGCCCCAGGCGAGTTCATTCGAAGGGGTGGCGAATGGTGGCGTTTATGGAATCGGCCTCGCGGGACGGGTGATCGTAGGATTACTTTCGGTGCACGAACCCGGGGTACCGTCCTCGCTCGTGGGTATGCCGGAGGCAAGCCGGCTACCGCCGGTGCCCGTCCGAAGGGCCGAACCCCGGACGGCGGACCTCGACTCACGGCATTCTGATATGGGTTCGGGCACAACAGGCGATACGGCGGATGGGGGCCTACCAGTGGGCGGCAGCGGCGCAGACGGTACGAATACCGGCAAGCGCCCGAACGAGCAGCTCAGCTCGTGGTTCGTACGCAGCGGCTGGTCCAAGGGCGAGCTGGCGCGTCAAGTGAACCGCCGGGCGCGCCAGATGGGCGCACATCACATCAGCACCGACACCTCGCGGGTGCGGCGCTGGCTCGACGGCGAACAGCCTCGCGAGCCCATCCCGCGCATCCTGTCGGAGCTGTTCTCCGAGCGTTTCGGCACCGTCGTGGCCGTCGAGGACCTCGGCCTGCGCACGGCGCACCAGTCACCGTCGGTGTCCGGCGTCGACCTGCCCTGGGCCGGGCCCCAGACGGTGTCGCTGCTCAGCGACTTCTCCCGCAGCGACCTCATGCTCGCCCGCCGTGGCTTCCTCGGCACCTCACTCGCCCTCGCCGCCGGGCCCGCGCTCATCGAGCCCATGCAGCGGTGGCTGGTCCCGACCCCCGCCACCGACCGCACCGAACCCGCCGCCGCGAGCCGCCGCCCGTACAAGCTCTCCAAGGCCGAGCTGGAGATGCTGGAGTCCACCACCGTCATGTTCCGCACCTGGGACGCCCAGTGCGGCGGCGGACTGCGGCGCAAGGCCGTCGTCGGGCAGCTCCACGAGGTCACCGACCTCCTCCAGGAGACCCATCCCGCCGCCACCGCCCAGCGGCTCTTCCGGTGCGCGGCCGAACTGGCCGAACTCGCCGGGTGGATGAGCTACGACGTGGGCCTCCAGCCCACCGCCCAGAAGTACTTCGTGCTCGCCCTGCACGCCGCGAAGGAAGCCGGCGACAAGCCCCTCGGCTCGTACATCCTCTCCTCGATGAGCCGTCAGATGATCCACCTCGGACGGCCCGACGACGCCCTCGAACTCATCCACCTCGCCCAGTACGGCAGCCGCGACTGCGCCACCGCCCGCACCCAGGCCATGCTGTATGCGATGGAGGCCCGCGCCTACGCCAACATGGGCCAGCCCAGCAAGTGCAAGCGGGCGGTCCGCATGGCCGAGGACACGTTCGCGGACGTCGGCCTCGACGGCGAACCCGAACCCGACTGGATCCGGTTCTTCTCCGAGGCCGAACTCAACGGCGAGAACTCCCACTCGTACCGCGACCTCGCCTACGTGGCGGGCCGCAGCCCCACCTACGCCTCCCTCGCGGAACCCGTCATGGAGCGGGCCGTCGACCTCTTCGCGAAGGACCACGAGCACCAGCGGTCGTACGCGCTCAACCTCGTCGGCATGGCCACCGTGCACCTGCTGAAGCGGGAACCCGAGCAGGCCACCGCACGCGCCGAAGAAGCCCTGCGGATCGCCAAGCGCGTCCGGTCCGAACGCGTCAACACCCGGCTCCGCAAGACCGTCGACACCGCCGTGCGCGACTTCGGCGCCGTCCCCGCGGTCATCGACCTCACCGAGAAGCTCGCCACCGATCTCCCCGAGACCGCGGAAGCCGTCTGACCCGTCCGACCCCCATCCAGAGCCCGTATCCCCCCCGCACAGACCCCGGCCGCGACAGCCACCCCGTACAGCCCGACTCGGTTCCCCCACCGCCAGGTCAACAGGGTGAAGCTGTCGCGGCCGGTCCATGACAGGGGCAGAGGATAGCCCCGTTACCCATCCGTGATCCGGCAGTTCATAGCGGCGTAACACATCCGCCCTCTTCGTCACTGCGGCGAAACATCGTGCGGCATCTGCGGAAACCGCGCTGCGCGAATCTCCTGCGTCATAACCGGCCACCCCTCATAGCCGCGCAGCCCCGGCTCCGCGCCCCCGCACAGGCCGAACGACGACGAGGAGAACGCCGATGCCCCCAGGCATCCTGACGCTCGCCGCAGAGGAAGCACCCGCCATCTCTGCCGCCAACACCGGATTCATGCTCATCTGCTCCGCCCTGGTGATGCTCATGACCCCCGGCCTGGCCTTCTTCTACGGAGGCATGGTCCGCGTCAAGAGCACCCTGAACATGCTGATGATGAGCTTCATCAGCCTCGGGATCGTCACCATCCTCTGGGTGCTCTACGGCTTCAGCATCGCCTTCGGCACCGACATCGGATCGGTCGTCGGCTGGTCATCCGAGTTCGTCGGACTCACCGGCATCGGACGCGACGAGGTCTGGGGCGCCACGACCATCCCCGTCTTCGTCTTCGCCGTCTTCCAGCTGATGTTCGCGATCATCACCCCCGCCCTCATCAGCGGCGCACTCGCCGACCGCGTCAAGTTCGGCGCCTGGGTCCTCTTCATCACGCTCTGGGTCACCATCGTCTACTTCCCCGTCGCCCACTGGGTGTGGGGTGAGGGCGGCTGGCTCTTCGACATGGGCGTCATCGACTTCGCCGGCGGAACCGCCGTCCACATCAACGCCGGCGCCGCAGCCCTCGGCGTGATCCTGGTCATCGGCAAGCGCGTCGGCTTCAAGAGGGACCCGATGCGGCCGCACAGCCTGCCGCTCGTCATGCTCGGCGCCGCACTGCTCTGGTTCGGCTGGTTCGGCTTCAACGCCGGCTCGTGGCTCGGCAACGACGACGGCGTCGGCGCCGTCATGTTCATCAACACCCAGATCGCCACCGCCGCCGCCGTACTCGCCTGGCTCGCCTACGAGAAGATCCGCCACGGCGCCTGCACCACCCTCGGTGCCGCGTCCGGCGCCGTCGCCGGCCTCGTCGCCATCACCCCGGCCGGCGGCTCCGTCAGCCCCCTCGGCGCCATCGCCGTCGGCGCCATCGCCGGTCTGCTGTGCGCCATGGCCGTCGGCCTCAAGTACAAGTTCGGCTACGACGACTCCCTCGACGTCGTCGGCGTCCACCTCGTCGGCGGCATCATCGGCTCCCTCCTCGTCGGCTTCTTCGCCACCGGCGGCGTCCAGTCCGACGCCAAGGGCCTCTTCTACGGCGGCGGCGTCGACCAGCTGACCAAGCAGCTCATCGGTGTCGTCGCGGTCCTCGCCTACTCTCTGGTCGTCTCCGCCGTCCTCGCCCTGATCATCCACAAGACGATCGGCATGCGGGTCAGCGAGGACGACGAGGTCTCCGGCATCGACCAGGTCGAGCACGCCGAGACCGCGTACGACTTCAGCGGAGCCGGCGGCGGCGCCGCCCCCCGCAAGTCCGTGCCCGCGGCCGGCCAGACCGCGGCAGCAGCGCAGCAGAACAAGAAGGTGGACGCATGAAGCTCATCACCGCGATCGTCAAGCCCCACCGGCTCGACGAGATCAAGGAAGCCCTCCAGGCATTCGGAGTCCAGGGCCTGACCGTCACCGAGGCCAGCGGATACGGACGCCAGCGCGGCCACACCGAGGTCTACCGCGGCGCCGAGTACACCGTCGACCTCGTCCCCAAGATCCGTATCGAGGTCCTCGTCGAGGACGACGACGCCGAACAGCTCATCGACGTCGTCGTCAAGGCCGCCCGCACCGGCAAGATCGGTGACGGCAAGGTCTGGAGCGTCCCCGTCGAGACCGCCGTACGCGTCCGCACCGGCGAACGCGGACCCGACGCACTGTAGAGGAGCTGCTGGGTGACGAGCCTCGAAGCGAACGACACAACGGAAGACTCGGGACCCAGCGGTTACGCGGCGGCCCGGCTGAGCCTCCTCCAGCAGGAGGCCCGGCCCGGGCCGCCGCGCCGTGCCGCCCTGGCCCGCCTCACCGACGACTGGCTGGCCGCGCTCTTCGCGGCGGCCGCCCCGCCCCGCGGCACCGCCCTCGTCGCCGTCGGCGGCTACGGCCGCGGCGAACTCTCCCCGCGCAGCGACCTCGACCTGCTCCTCCTCCACGACGGCACAGCCGACCCCGCCACCGTCGCCGCACTCGCCGACCGCGTCTGGTACCCCGTATGGGACCTCGGCCTCGCCCTCGACCACTCCGTACGCACCCCCGCCGAGGCCCGCGAAACCGCCGCCGACGACCTCAAGGTCCAGCTCGGCCTCCTCGACGCCCGGCCCGTCGCCGGCGACGTCGGCCTCGTCGCCACACTCCGCACCACCGTCCTCGCCGACTGGCGCAACCAGGCCCCCAAGCGCCTCCCCGAACTCCACGAGCTGTGCCAGGAACGCGCCGAACGCGCCGGCGAGCTCCCCTTCCTGCTGGAACCCGACCTCAAGGAGGCCCGCGGCGGCCTCCGCGACGCCACCGCCCTGCGCGCCGTCGCCGCCTCCTGGCTCGCCGACGCCCCCCGCGAAGGCCTCGCCGACGCCGCCCGCACCCTCCTCGACACCCGCGACGCCCTCCACCTCACCACCGGACGCGCCACCGACCGCCTCGCCCTCCAGGAACAGACCCAGGTCGCCAAGGCCCTCGGCGTCCTCGACGCCGACACCCTGCTCCGCGAGGTGTACGAGGCCGCGCGCACCATCGCCTACGCCTCCGACGTCACCTGGCGCGAGGTCCACCGCGTCCTGCGCGCCCGCTCCGCACGGCCCCGGCTGCGCGCCCTCCTCGGCGGCGCCCGCGGTGGCGCCCTCGGTGGGGCCCGCGGTGGCAAGCCGCAACCCGAACGCACCCCGCTCGCCGAAGGCGTCGTCGAGATGGACGGCGAGGCCGTCCTCGCCCGCACCGCCAAACCCGAACGCGACCCCGTCCTCCCGCTGCGCGCCGCCGCCGCGGCCGCCCAGACCGGCATCCCCCTCTCCCGGCACGCCGTACGCCGCCTCGCCACCGCCGCGAAACCGCTCCCCGTGCCCTGGCCCGCCGAGGCCCGCGAGCAGCTCGTCACCCTGCTGGGCGCGGGCGAACCGACGATCGCGGTCTGGGAGGCCCTGGAGGCCGAAGGGCTGGTCACCCGGCTCATCCCCGACTGGGAACGCGTACGCTGCCGCCCCCAGCGCAACCCCGTCCACACCTGGACCGTCGACCGCCACCTCGTCGAAGCCGCCGTACGCGCCTCCTCCCTGACCCGCCGCGTCGGCCGCCCCGACCTGCTGCTCGTCGCCGCGCTCCTCCACGACATCGGCAAGGGCTGGCCAGGCGACCACTCCGTCGCAGGCGAGACCATCGCCAGGGACGTCGCCGTACGCATCGGCTTCGACGAGACGGACGCGGCGGTCCTCGCGACGCTGGTACGGCACCACCTCCTCCTCGTCGACACCGCGACCCGCCGGGACCTGGAAGACCCGGCGACCGTCGAATCCGTCGCGAAAGCCGTCGGCAGCGCCTCCACGCTGGAGCTCCTGCACGCCCTCACGGAGGCCGACGCCCTCGCCACAGGCCCCGCCGCCTGGTCCTCGTGGCGGGCCTCGCTCGTCGCCGACCTGGTCAAGCGGGTGGCGGGCGCACTGGCCGGCGACGCCCCGCAGGTGGCCGAGCCCACAGCGCCCGGCGCGGAGGAGGAACGCCTGGCCGTGGAGGCCCTGCGCACCGGGGAGCCGGTCCTCACCCTGCACGCCCAGCACGAGGCGGCACACGACGAGGCCGAGCCGGAACCCGTCGGCGTGGAGCTCCTCATCGCCCTGCCCGACCAGCCCGGCGTCCTGCCCGCCGTCGCCGGCGTCCTGGCCCTGCACCGGCTCACCGTCCGCTCCGCCGACCTCCGCGCCATCGACCTGGAGGCGGCTGGGGGCGGGCCGTCGGTCCTGGTTCTGAACTGGCGCGTCGCCGCCGAGTACGGCTCCCTCCCGCAGGCCGCGCGCCTGCGCGCCGACCTCGTGCGCGCCCTGGACGGCACCCTCGACATCCCGTCCCGCCTCGCCGAGCGCGAGGCCGCGTACCCGAGGCGCCGCGGCGTACAGGCCCCGCCGCCGCGCGTCACGGTCGCCCCGGCGGGCTCCGCCGCGCGCGCCACGGTCATCGAGGTCCGCGCCCAGGACGCCCCGGGGCTGCTGCACCGCATCGGCCGGGCCCTGGAGGGCGCGGACGTACGGGTGCGGAGCGCGCACGTGAGCACCCTCGGCGCGAACGCCGTGGATGCCTTCTATGTGACGGATGTCGAGGGCGCACCGCTGCCGGGGGAGGCCGCGTCGGAGGTGGCACGGGCGCTGGAGGTGGCGCTGCGGGCGTGATGGGTCCCCGCGCACGCGGGGCTTGTGCCCTCGCCCGCCAGTTCCGGCAGGCGAGGGCACTTCTCTTGCACGGCCAGATACCCTTGAGTCCGACTGTCCGCTCGCCCCCTAGACCCGAGGATCCGCGACCGCCGTGTTCGATACCCTCTCCGACCGCCTTAGCGCCACTTTCAAGACACTCAGGGGCAAGGGCCGCCTTACCGAGGCCGACATCGACGCCACGGCACGTGAGATCCGTATCGCGCTGCTTGAGGCGGACGTGGCTCTGCCGGTCGTTCGGGCTTTCATCAAGAACGTGAAGGAACGGGCGTTGGGGGCCGAGGTCTCCAAGGCGCTCAATCCTTCGCAGCAGGTGATCAAGGTCGTCAACGACGAGTTGGTTGCGATCTTGGGCGGGGAGACCCGCCGTCTGCGCTTCGCCAAGCAGCCCCCGACCGTGATCATGCTCGCCGGTCTCCAGGGTGCCGGTAAGACCACCCTCGCCGGAAAGCTCGGCCTGTGGCTGAAGGGCCAGGGGCACTCTCCGCTGCTCGTCGCGTGCGACCTCCAGCGCCCGAACGCCGTCAACCAGCTCAGCGTCGTCGCCGAACGCGCCGGCGTCGGCGTCTACGCACCGGAGCCGGGCAACGGTGTCGGCGACCCGGTCCAGGTCGCGAAGGACTCGATCGAGTACGCGCGGACCAAACAGCACGACATTGTGATCGTCGACACCGCCGGTCGCCTGGGCATCGACCAGGAGATGATGCAGCAGGCCGCCGACATCAGGGACGCGGTCCAGCCCAACGAGATTCTTTTCGTCGTCGACGCGATGATCGGCCAGGACGCCGTCAACACCGCCGAGGCGTTCCGCGACGGCGTCGGCTTCGACGGCGTCGTCCTGTCGAAGCTCGACGGCGACGCGCGCGGTGGTGCCGCGCTCTCCATCGCGCACGTCACCGGCCGCCAGATCATGTTCGCCTCCAACGGCGAGAAGCTGGACGACTTCGACGCGTTCCACCCGGACCGCATGGCGTCCCGCATTCTCGGCATGGGCGACATCCTGTCGCTGATCGAGAAGGCCGAGCAGACCTTCAGCCAGGAAGAGGCCGCCAAGATGGCCTCCAAGCTGGCGAGCAGCAAGGGCAAGGACTTCACGCTCGACGACTTCCTGGCCCAGATGGAGCAGGTCCGGAAGATGGGCAGCATCTCGAAGCTCCTCGGGATGATGCCGGGCATGGGCCAGATGCGGGAGCAGATCAACAACATCGACGAGCGGGAGGTCGACCGCACCGCCGCGGTCATCAAGTCGATGACCCCGGCGGAGCGCCAGGACCCGACGATCATCAACGGTTCGCGGCGCGCGCGGATCGCCCGCGGTTCCGGTGTCGAGGTCAGCGCCGTGAAGTCGCTGGTGGAGCGGTTCTTCGAGGCGCGGAAGATGATGTCGCGCATGGCGCAGGGCGGCGGTATGCCGGGCATGCCGGGGATCCCGGGCATGGGCGGCGGCCCCGGCCGGCAGAAGAAGCAGCAGAAGCAGGCCAAGGGCAAGCGCCGCAGCGGCAACCCGATGAAGCGGAAGGCCGAGGAGCAGGCCGAGGCCGCGCGCCGGGAGCAGGCGGCGCAGCAGGGCGGGGCGTTCGGGCTTCCGGCCGGCCAGCCGGGGCAGGACTTCGAGCTTCCGGACGAGTTCAAGAAGTTCATGGGCTGACCTTCACTCGTAGCGCTCAGGTAAGGGGCACCCCTCCATGGAGGGGTGCCCCTTACGCACTCCCGCGCTGGTCCACGCGTACGTATCCGTCATGCCGGTTTTGTGGCGGTCTTTCATAATCGCAGCGTGACCAGTTCCGTGCCCCCACGCGACCGCACCGATCAGCCGTGGCGTTCCGAGGGCGCTCCGCCTCCGCCGCCGCCGAAGCGGAAGATGCCCGGCGGCTGGGTCGGACTGGTCGTCACCGCGCTGGTGCTGTTCCTCCTCACCAACCTGATCCTGTCGCTGTTCAACGGGGAGGGCGACGAGCCGACCATCTCGTACACCGAGTTCAGCAGGCAGGTCACGGCCGGGAACGTGGCCACGATCTACTCCAAGGGCGACGCCATCGAGGGCGAGCTGAAGGAGAAGCAGCCGGTCCCGGACGGCGACGGCGACTACACGAAGTTCACGACGCAGCGCCCGGCGTTCGCCGAGGACGATCTGTGGGCGACGCTGACGGCGCAGAACGTGACCGTGACCGCCGAGCCGGTCGTGGAGCGGCCGAGCTTCCTGGCGAACCTGCTGTTCTCGCTGGCCCCGCTCGTACTGCTCGTCGTGCTGTGGCTGTTCATCGCGCGCCGTATGAGCGCCCGGCTCGCCGGCGGGGCGGGCGGCATGTTCGGTGCGAAGGCACCGCCGAAACCGGTCGAGGTGGAGGCCGGAGGGCGGACGACCTTCGCGGACGTGGCGGGCATCGACGAGGTCGCGGGCGAGCTGAACGACGTCGTCGACTTCCTGAAGAACCCGCATGCCTACTGGCGCATGGGCGCCAAGATGCCGCGCGGTGTGCTGCTGTCGGGCCCGCCCGGTACGGGCAAGACGCTCCTGGCGCGGGCCGTGGCGGGGGAGGCGGGGGTTCCGTTCTTCTCGGCGTCGGCGTCCGAGTTCATCGAGATGATCGTGGGCGTGGGCGCCTCCCGCGTACGGGAGCTGTTCAACGAGGCCCGGAAGGTCGCGCCCGCGATCATCTTCATCGACGAGATCGACACCATCGGGCGGGCCCGCGGCGCGGGCGCCGGCATGGGCGGTCACGACGAACGCGAGCAGACCCTCAACCAGATCTTGACCGAGATGGACGGCTTCTCCGGCTCGGAGGGCGTCATCGTGATCGCGGCGACCAACCGGGCCGACGTCCTCGACCCGGCCCTCACGCGGCCGGGCCGGTTCGACCGGATCGTGAACGTGAGCCCGCCGGACCGGGGCGGCCGGGCGGCGATCCTGCGCATCCACACCCGGGACATCCCGCTCGCCGCCGATGTCGATCTGGTGCAGGTGGCCCGTACGACACCGGGTATGACCGGTGCGGAACTGGCCAATCTCGCCAACGAGGCGGCGCTGCTCGCGGTCAAGCGCCGTCAGGAGCGGGTGACGCAGGCGGACCTGTCGGACGCCCTGGAGAAGGTCCAGCTGGGTGCCGAGCGGCAGCTCGTCATGCCGGTGGGGGAGCGGCGCCGTACGGCGTACCACGAGAGCGGTCACGCGCTGCTGGGGATGCTCCAGCCGGGCGCCGACCCGGTGCGGAAGGTGACGATCGTGCCGCGCGGGCGGGCGCTGGGCGTGACGCTGTCGACGCCGGAGACGGACAAGTACGCGTACACCGAGGAGTATCTGCGGGGCCGGATCATCGGGGCGCTCGGGGGCATGGCGGCCGAGGAGGTGGTCTTCGGGGTGGTGACGACGGGGTCCGAGAGCGACCTGGAGCAGGTGACGAACATGGCCCGCGGCATGGTCGGTCGGTGGGGGATGAGCGGCCGCGTGGGGCGGCTCACGGCGATCCCGTCGGACGCGCAGCAGGCGTACGGACTCTCGGCCGCGCCGGCGACGCTGGACGCGGTGGACAGCGAGATGCGGCGGATCGTCGACGAGTGCTACGAGAGTGCCTGCGCGCTGCTGCGGGCGAACCGGGACCGGCTGGACGCGCTGGCGGCGGCCCTGCTGGAGAACGAGACCCTCGACGAGGCGGCGGCCTACCGGGCCGCGGGCATCACCCGCCTGGCCAAGGAGGACGACGGGCCGGAGGGCGCGGAGGCCGCGGGGCCGGGGACCGCGGGGCCGGGGACCGCGGGGCCGGAGAACGAGGGGCCGGGGACCGCCGGGCATGACGACGGCCGGCCTGAAGGCGGCCGGCCGGAGGAGGCGCCCCCGGGGCCCTGAACGAAGCCCCGGGCGGCGCGGCTCACGGGATCCTGGCGACCAGATACCGGAAGACGTTCGGCATCCACACCGTGCCGTCGGGGCGGGTGTGCGGGTGCAGCGCCTCGGTGATCTCTTTCTCCACGGTCTCCTGGTCGGAGGCCTCGACCGCCGCGTCGAAGTGCCCGGTGGAGAGCAGCCCGCGTACGGCGCTGTCGGTGTCCGCGTACCCGAACGGGCACGACACGCGCCCGGACCCGTCGGGGTGCAGGCCCGCCCGCGCGGCCACGTCCTCCAGGTCGTCCCTGAGGGCGGGCCGCCACGCCCCGCGGCCGCGCAGCCGTTCCGTGAGGCGACACGCGATGCGCAGGACGCCGGTGGTGGCGCACCGCTCGGGCGGTCCCCAGCCGGCCAGGACGACGGCGCTGCCGCGCTCGGCGAGCGGCACGGCGGCCGTGAGGGTGGGCACGAGCCCGTCGGCGTCGTCCGCGGTGCACCCGATCGGCTGGAGTGCCGTGACGAGGTTGTACGCGGGGAGGTCCTGGTCGTCGGATGCGGCGGCATCGGAGGGTCCGCCGTACAGGAGCCTGGTCTCCAGGCGGGGGCCGCCGCGTGGGTGCCCGGTCCCGCCGGGTGTCCCGGCCGTCCCGGGCGTGCCGGGTGTTCCGGGGTCGGGGAGGAGCCGCTGCCTGGCCAGGTCCACGCGCGCGTGGTCGGTGTCGACGCCCGTGACCTGGGCGCCGCGCGTGGCCGCCATGAGCAGTGCGAGCCCCGAACCGCAGCCGAGGCCCAGGAGCCGCGTCCCGGTGCCGACCTCCAGGTGCTCGTACACCGCTTCGTAGAGCGGTACCAGCATCCTCTCCTGGATCTCCGCCCAGTCGCGTGCGCGGCCCGGAGCGACCGGCGCCGCGGGGGCGGCCGAGGCCGGGTGGGGGTGGTGCTGGACGAGCATAGGTGTCATCGAAAGCGCCCCAATCAGCCGAGAGGTCCATCTGTGCGTCCGTGCCCTGATTGACAGCCCCCGTGTGCGTGCGCCGCACTTCCGTGAAGCCAGAGAACTCCGCATCCGCCCCCGCGTCCAGGGGTTGGGGCGCAATGCTTGCGTGCCCCGGTCGTGCGCCCCCTGGCCCGGCACGAACCACCTCCCATAGTGGAGCCGCCGAGCGGATCCCGCCATGCCAGCCGGGCCGGTGCCCCGCGGCCTACGCCACCCGGGTACTGTCGCCTCCGCGACGGGGCGCCATGTCCGGCATCCCGTACGGCGGCGCCCGGGAAGTCCCCGCGCGCCGGGGCGTGCGCTGCCGGGCGCGACCGGCCAGGGCGCGCCGCTACGTACCACCTTGAGGTGAGCTGTGTGGCTTCTCCGCAGATCAGCGCACTGGCCCCCGTCGGGACACAACCACCGCAACTGACGGGTACGTGCAAATTATTTGGGATGCCCCGGAATGGAACCCGACGGCTCCCCGGCTCGTTAATCACGACGTGAGCACGACACCACCTGTCCTCGCCGCAGAACTGGCACAGGCGTGGGCCGACATTCAGCGGTACCACCCCGAGCTGCCCGATCTCGCCGCGCCCGAGTCCCTGATCGGAGAGTCGTCGTCCGCCTGCGGCGCCGAGCTCTCCTTCGAGCGACTGCTCCACGAGGCAGTCCACGGCATCGCCGCCGCACGCGGAGTCCGCGACACCTCGCGCGCCGGCCGCTACCACAACCGCCGATTCCTGGCGATCGCCGAGGAGATGGGCCTGGACCACTCCGAGGAGCCACATCCGAGCAGCGGCTTCTCCCTGGTCACGCTCAACCCCGAGGCGAAACGCCGCTACCGGCCGACGATCGAGCGGCTGCAGCGCGCCCTCAAGGCGCACACGGCCGCCACCGCCGCCGACACCAAGCGCTCCTTCCGCGGACCGGCCGCCCGGCACGGCTCGTCGGGCGGCGGCGTACGGGTCAAGGCGGTGTGCGACTGCGGCCGCAACGTACGGGTCGTCCCGTCCGTCCTCGCCCAGGCGCCGATCGTCTGCGGCGGGTGCGGCAAGCCCTTCCGCATCCCGGAGACGGTGGGCGCCGCACGATGAGCGCCCGCTGACCCCGGGACGGGACGGCCCCGCCGGGTGTGGCACAATGGCTAGCTGTACTCGACAGTCGAACAGGACCCCTCTCTCCTACGGCTGACGCGTCCATCGGGCACTCGGGTACCGCAACCCCACGTGGCATCTCGTTGTGCCCCACCACGTCAAGACCAGGAGACACCACACCCGTGGCAGTCAAGATCAAGCTGAAGCGTCTGGGCAAGATCCGTTCGCCTCACTACCGCATCGTCGTCGCCGACTCCCGCACCCGCCGTGACGGCCGGGCCATCGAGGAGATCGGCCTGTACCACCCGGTGCAGAACCCCTCGCGCATCGAGGTCGACTCGGAGCGCGCGCAGTACTGGCTGTCCGTCGGCGCCCAGCCGACCGAGCCGGTTCTCGCCATCCTGAAGCTGACCGGCGACTGGCAGAAGCACAAGGGTCTGCCGGCCCCGGAGAAGCCGCTGCTCGCCCCGGCCACCAAGGAAGACAAGCGCGCTTCCTTCGAGGCGTTCGCCAAGGCGATCGAGGGTGACGAGGCCAAGGGTGAGGCCATCACCCCGAAGGCCAAGAAGGCCGACAAGAAGGCGGACGAGGCCGAGGTCGCGTCCACCGAGTCGACCGAGGCCTGAGCATGCTCGAGGAGGCTCTCGAGCACCTCGTGAAGGGCATTGTCGACAACCCCGACGATGTGCAGGTCGCCTCGCGCAACCTGCGCCGCGGACGTGTGCTGGAGGTCCGGGTCCACCCCGACGACCTCGGCAAGGTGATCGGCCGCAACGGCCGCACCGCGCGCGCACTGCGTACGGTCGTGGGTGCCATCGGCGGCCGCGGTGTCCGTGTCGACCTCGTCGACGTGGACCAGGTCCGCTGAGCAAAGTTGAACACCGGCGCACGGGCCGGGGAGGGCTGCGGCCCACCCCGGCCCGTCGTCGTACGACAGGAGAGTTCAGAAAGTGCAGCTGGTAGTCGCACGGATCGGCCGCGCCCACGGCATCAAGGGCGAGGTCACCGTCGAGGTACGTACGGACGAGCCCGAGCTGCGGCTCGCACCCGGCGCCGTACTGGCCACCGACCCGGCCGCCGCCGGGCCCCTGACCATCGAGACCGGCCGCGTCCACAGCGGCCGCCTGCTGCTCCGCTTCGCGGGCGTACACGACCGGACCGCCGCCGAGGCGCTGCGCAACACGCTGCTGATCGCCGACGTCGACCCGGACGAGCGCCCCGAGGAGCCGGACGAGTACTACGACCACCAGCTGATCGACCTCGACGTGGTCCTGGCCGACGGCACCGAGGTCGGGCGGATCACCGAGATCTCGCACCTGCCCTCCCAGGACCTGTTCATCGTGGAACGGCCCGACGGCAGCGAGGTCATGATCCCGTTCGTCGAGGAGATCGTCACCGACGTCGACCTCGTCGAGCAGAAGGCGGTCATCTCCCCGCCCCCCGGCCTCATCGACGACCGCGCCGAGATCGCCTCGGCCCGCGACGAGGCGACCGGCACCGAGCCGGAGACCGAGGCCGGCGACAGCGGTGAGGGCGGGCGCTGATGCGGCTCGACGTCGTCACGATCTTCCCCGAGTACCTCGACCCGCTGAACGTCTCCCTCGTCGGCAAGGCACGCGCGCGTGGACAGCTCCACGTCCACGTCCACGACCTGCGGCAGTGGACCTACGACCGGCACCGCACCGTCGACGACACCCCCTACGGCGGCGGCCCCGGCATGGTCATGAAGACCGACCCCTGGGGCGACGCCCTCGACGAGACCCTCGCCGACGGATACGAGTCCGGCGCCCACGGCCCCGTCCTCGTCGTCCCCACCCCCAGCGGCCGCCCCTTCACCCAGGAAGTCGCCGTCGACCTGTCGCAGCGCCCCTGGCTGATCTTCACGCCCGCCCGCTACGAGGGCATCGACCGCCGCGTCATGGACGAGTACGCGACACGGATGCCCGTATACGAGGTCTCCATCGGCGACTACGTGCTCGCCGGGGGAGAGGCCGCCGTCCTGGTGATCACCGAGGCCGTGGCCCGGCTCCTGCCCGGCGTCCTCGGCAACGCCGAGTCCCACCGCGACGACTCCTTCGCGCCCGGCGCCATGGCCAACCTGCTGGAAGGCCCCGTCTACACCAAGCCCCCCGAGTGGCGCGGCCGCGGCATCCCCGACGTCCTCCTCAGCGGCCACCACGGCAAGATCGCCCGCTGGCGGCGCGACGAGGCGCTCCGGCGCACCGCGCGCCACCGGCCCGACCTCATCGAACGCTGCGACGCCTCCGCGTTCGACAAGAAGGACCGCGAGATCCTCTCCATCCTGGGCTGGGCACCCGAACCCGGCGGCCGATTTTGGCGCAGGCCCGAGGCCGTGGAAGAATAGACCGCTGCTGTACGTCCGGCCGGCGCCCCTGCCACAGGGGGACACGACGCCGCCCCCGACGGACAGCCACCGAAACTCATCTCTAGTTGCCGCTGATGACCTGTGGCATCAGTGAGGAAGCAGACACACATGTCTCACGTGCTCGACGCCGTCAACGCCGCGTCCCTGCGGACCGACATCCCGGCGTTCCGTCCCGGTGACACCGTGAACGTCCACGTTCGCGTCATCGAGGGCAACCGCTCCCGTATCCAGCAGTTCAAGGGTGTCGTCATCCGCCGCCAGGGCTCGGGCGTCTCCGAGACCTTCACGGTCCGCAAGGTCTCCTTCTCCGTCGGCGTCGAGCGCACCTTCCCGGTGCACAGCCCGATCTTCGAGAAGATCGAGCTCGTCACCCGTGGTGACGTCCGCCGCGCCAAGCTGTACTACCTCCGTGAGCTGCGCGGCAAGGCCGCCAAGATCAAGGAGAAGCGCGAGAACTGAGCCCCGGCTCCTCTCGCCCGCTCACGCTTCGGATGAGTCCTCACAGGGCGGCCGGTTAGGCTCTGGCCCCAATGGACACCGAAGCACAGCTGGACACCGAAGCACAGCACACGGAGCGCGACCTCTCCCCCGACGCCGACACGCGTACGGAGGAGAGGCCGCGCTTCGCGCTTTCCTGGCGCACCAGCGGCCTGATCGGCCTCATCTGCGCCGTCGCCCTCCTGCTCGTCAGCCAGTTCGTCGTCCAGCCCTTCCAGATCCCCAGCGGATCGATGCAGCCCACCCTCCAGGTCGGCGACCGGCTGCTCGTGAACAAGCTGGCGTACCGTTTCGGCGCCCAGCCCGCCCGCGGTGACGTCATCGTCTTCGACGGAACCGGATCGTTCGTCCGGGACGTTCCCGAGGAGAACCCCGTCACCGGGCTCCTGCGCGGCGCCGCCGCGGCGCTCGGCCTCGCGGAGCCCGCCGACACCGACTTCGTCAAGCGCGTCGTCGGCGTCGGAGGGGACCGTGTGACGTGCTGCGACAAGGAGGGCAGGATCGAGGTGAACGGAGCACCCGTCGACGAGACGCCGTACCTGTACCCCGGGAACCCGCCGTCCCAGGTGCCCTTCGACATCGTCGTACCGCCCGGCACGCTGTGGGTGATGGGCGACCACCGCAGCCAGTCCCGCGACTCCCGCGACCACCTCGGCAGCCCCGGCGGCGGCATGGTCCCCGTCGACAAGGTGATCGGCCGCGCCGACTGGATCGGCTGGCCCGCCTCCCGCTGGTCCGGCATCAGCCCGACCGACGCGTTCGACTCCGTACCGCGAGCGCCGCACGCCTCCGCGACGGGCGGAGGCCATGGGTAGCCGCGGCCGGCGCGGGGGCCACCGCTCCGACACGCGGCTCCCCACCGGATCCCGCCCCACCGACGGCACCCGGCCGCTGCCCGGGCGCGCCGAGCGGCGCAGGCTCGCCCGCAAGGTCAAACGGCGCCGCCGGCGCTCGGCGATCAAGGAGATACCGCTCCTCATCACCGTCGCCGTCCTCATCGCCCTCGTCCTCAAGACGTTCCTGGTCCAGGTGTTCGTCATCCCGTCCGGCTCCATGGAACAGACGATCCGCGTCGACGACCGGGTCCTGGTGGACAAGCTCACCCCCTGGTTCGGCAGCCGGCCGCAGCGCGGCGACGTCGTCGTCTTCAGGGACCCGGGCGGCTGGCTCCAGGCGGAACAGACCCCGCAGGACGAGGACCCCGTCGTCGTCAGACACGTCAAGCAGGCCATGACCACCATCGGCCTGCTCCCGTCCGACGACGAACAGGACCTGATCAAACGGGTCGTCGCCGTCGGCGGTGACACCGTCAAGTGCTGCGACGACAGCGGACGCGTCAGCGTCAACGGCGTACCCCTCGACGAGCCGTACCTGCACCCCGGCAACGCGCCATCGACCATCCCCTTCGACGTGACGGTCCCGCCGGGGCGGCTGTTCGTGCTCGGCGACCACCGCTCCGACTCCGCGGACTCGCGCTTCCACCTGGACGAGGAGTTCCACGGCACCATCCCGGAGGACGAGGTCGTCGGCCGTGCCGTCGTCATCGCCTGGCCCTTCGACCACTGGAGCGGCCTGGAGCAGCGCGACGTGTTCGGCTCGGTACCGGACGCGCCGCCCGCCACCGCGACGACGACCGGTGCGTCGCATAGTGTGTCCTCTCGGCATCCGAATGGATCGATACGGCTCCCGACCCCTGCGGAACTCCCGCTCGTTATGGGAGTGATGGGCCTTCCCCTGCTTCGGGGGCGGGCAAGAGCACGGACTGAGGAGTGGATGTGGGGGATCTGGCGGTCGGCGCACGATCCGGACGCGACGAGCCGGAGAAGGGGCGCGAAGAGCTCGCTGAGCGATCCCCCGGACCGGCAGGAAGCCCCCCCGCGGGCGGCGCGGGCAGCCAGGCACGTGCTGACGGGGCGCACAGCGCGGAGAACGCCGAGGGCGACAGCGTGGACGACGACAGGACGGGCGGCGGCGGAGGAGCCGACGGCGACGGCGACGACGGCAGTGGCGACGAGCCGCAGCCCAGGAAACAGCGTTCCTTCTGGAAGGAACTTCCGCTGCTCATCGGCATCGCGCTGCTCCTCGCGCTGCTGATCAAGACGTTCCTGGTGCAGGCGTTCTCCATCCCCTCCGAGTCGATGATGAACACGCTGCAGCGCGGCGACCGGGTCCTCGTCGACAAACTGACCCCGTGGTTCGGCTCCGAACCCGAGCGCGGAGAGGTCGTCGTCTTCCACGACCCGGGCGGCTGGCTCAACGAACCCGCCCCCGAGCCCAACGCGCTCCAGTGGTTCCTGAGCCAGATCGGCCTCATGCCGTCCGCGGACCAGCAGGACCTCATCAAGCGCGTCATCGCCGTCGGCGGCGACACCGTCGAGTGCAAGCGGGGCGGCAAGGTCCACGTCAACGGCAAGGAGCTCGACGAGACCGGCTACCTGTACCCGGGCTCCACACCGTGCGACGACCAGCCCTTCGGACCGATCAAGGTCCCGGACGGCCGGATCTGGGTGATGGGCGACAACCGCCAGAACTCCCTGGACTCCCGCTACCACCAGGAGCTCCCCGGCAACGGCACCATCGAGAACAAGGAAGTCGTCGGCCGCGCCATCGTCGTCGCCTGGCCGATCGGCCGCTGGTCGACCCTGCCCGTTCCGGACGTCTTCGAGCGGACCGGGCTGGCCGCGGCCGCCGTCGCCACCGCGGGCCCCGGAGCCCTCGGCCTCGCCGGCGCGCTCCCCGTCGTCCTGTGGCGACGGCGCCTGCTCGCGGAGCGGGACGCCTGACGGGCATACCGCCGTGCGGTGACCCGCGGGTAGGGTTCCGTCCCAGGTCATCGATCTGCTGAGGCGGGAGCGCTGGGATGGGCGGAACGACACGTACGGAACGTACGGACGGCCACGGCCGTCTCGGCAGCGCGCTGTCTGGACTGGCCGTGGCCGTCGGCTGTCTGCTCTTCCTCGGCGGATTCGTCTGGGGCGCCCTCGTCTACCAGCCGTACACCGTGCCCACCGACTCCATGACCCCCACCGTCATGTCCGGCGACCGCGTGCTGGCCCAGCGCATCGACGGGGCGGACGTCCGGCGCGGCGACGTCGTCGTCTTCACCGACACCGACTGGGCCAACGCCCCGATGATCAAGAGGGTCGTCGGGATCGGCGGCGACACGATCGCCTGCTGCGACGCCGACGGACGCCTCACGGTCAACGGCACTCCCGTCGAAGAACCGTATCTGCGCCACCAGGGCTGGGGCGGCGGGAAGACCGCCTCACCGACGGGCTTCTCCGCGACCGTGCCGGACGGGCACCTCTTCCTCCTCGGCGACCAGCGCGGCTCCTCACAGGACTCCCGCGTCCACCTCAAGGAACCCGGACAGGGCTCCGTACCCAGAAGCACGGTCACCGGGCGCGTGGACGCCGTCGTGTGGCCCTTCGGCGGGCTCGTGGATCGGCCCCAGGGCTTCGCCGCGCTCCCCGGCGGCATCTCGCGGCCGGGGCCCGCCGAGCCCCTCGCATGGGCCGTCGCGGGCGGCGCCGCCCTGATCCTCGGCGGAGCCGCGTACGGGCCCCTGGCGAAGCTCCTCGGCCGCTCACGGGCCCGAAGGAGGACCTGATGGACGAGACGACCGGCCAGGCGCTCCCTGACGGCCGCCCGCCCGGCGAGCTGCTCCCGCCGGGGGAGCTGGTCCCGCCGGGCGAGCTGCTCCCGCCGGGGGAGCTGCGCAAGGTCGCCCGCGTCGTCCTCCTCGACCCCGACGACCGCATCCTGCTCCTCCACGGGTACGAGCCGGCCGACCCCGCCCTGAACTGGTGGTTCACGCCCGGCGGCGGCGTCGAGGACGGCGAGACCCGCGAACAGGCCGCCCTGCGCGAACTCGCCGAGGAGACCGGCATCACCGACGTCGACCTCGGGCCCGTCGTATGGCGGCGGATCTGCTCCTTCCCGTTCGACGGGCGCCAGTGGAACCAGGACGAGTGGTACTACCTCGCCCGTACCGGACACACCACCGCCGCCCTCGGCACCGACCTCACCGAACTGGAGGCCCGCAGCGTCACGGGCCTGAGGTGGTGGACCTCCGCCGAACTGTCGGCGGCCCGTGAGACGGTGTACCCGACACGACTCGCCGAGCTGCTCCGCACGCTGCTCGACGACGGCCCCCCACGAACGCCGCTGGTCCTGTCCCCGGAAATCGTCCAGGGGTACGGACCGCTGGCGCACAATGGGGGCACGCACGGCTGAAGGGGAACATGCCATGAGCGCCGAGGACCTCGAAAAGTACGAGACCGAGATGGAGCTGAAGCTCTACCGGGAGTACCGCGACGTCGTCGGGCTGTTCAAGTACGTCATCGAGACCGAGCGTCGCTTCTACCTGACGAACGACTACGAGATGCAGGTGCACTCCGTGCACGGCGAAGTCTTCTTCGAGGTGTCGATGGCGGACGCCTGGGTCTGGGACATGTACCGGCCGGCCCGCTTCGTGAAAAAGGTCCGCGTCCTCACCTTCAAGGACGTGAACATCGAGGAGCTCAACAAGACCGACCTCGAACTGCCCGGCAGCTGATCCACCCGTGCGGGTGGCCAGGTTTTCCACAACGGACGACTTGTCCACCAAGATCCACAACTGAGTGACCGAGGCGTCACAGTCGGTACCGGAGGTGGTGCCGCATGAACGCGACCGGGGCACTCGGACAGTACGGAGAAAGGCTGGCAGCACGCCGGCTCGGCGAGGCGGGCATGGCCGTCCTCGCCAGGAACTGGCGCTGCGGACGCGGCGGCGAGATCGACATCGTCGCCCAGGACGGCGACGCCGTCGTCGTCTGCGAGGTCAAAACCCGCAGGACACACGGAGGGCGCGGCGACTTCCAGCACCCGCTCGCCGCCGTCACCCCCGACAAGGCGGCCCGGCTCAGGCGGCTCGCCGAATGCTGGCTCGAACGGCACGGCGGACCACCACCCGGCGGCGTCCGCATCGACCTCGTCGGCGTGCTGCTGCCCCGCCGCGGCGCCCCCGTCGTCGAACACGTACGGGGGGTGGCCTGATGGGATTCGCCCGCACCTGCTCCGTCGCCCTCGTCGGTGTCGACGGCGTGGTCGTCGAGGTCCAGGCCGACCTCGAACCCGGCGTCGCCGCGTTCACCCTCGTCGGCCTCCCCGACAAGAGCCTCTCCGAAAGCCGCGAACGCGTACGCGCCGCCGTCGTCAACTCCGGCGCCGAATGGCCGCAGAAGAAGCTCACCGTCGGACTCAGCCCCGCATCCGTACCCAAAGCCGGATCCAGCTTCGACCTCGCCGTCGCCGTGGCCGTACTCGCCGCCGCCGAAGCCATCGACCCACGCACCATCGCCGACCTCGTCCTCATCGGAGAACTGGGACTCGACGGCCGCGTCCGGCCCGTACGCGGAGTGCTCCCCGCCGTCCTCGCCGCCGCCGAAGCCGGCTACGACCAGGTCGTCGTGCCCGAACAGACCGCAGGCGAAGCCTCACTCGTACCCGGCGTCTCCGTCCTCGGCGTCCGCAGCCTGCGCCAACTCATCGCCGTACTCACCGACGGTCCCGTACCCGAGGAAGAACCCGCCGACGACGGCAGGCCCGACGCCATACTGGCCGGACTCCTCGTACCCGGCGCCGGAGTCGGCACCGGACTCGCACCCGACCCCGCCGACGGACCCGATCTCGCCGACGTCGCCGGCCAGCGCGCCGCACGCCTCGCCATCGAAGTCGCCGCAGCCGGCGGCCACCACCTGCTCCTCTCCGGACCACCCGGCGCCGGCAAGACCATGCTGGCCGAACGCCTCCCCGGCGTCCTGCCGCCCCTCACCCGCCGCGAATCCCTCGAAGTCACCGCGGTCCACTCCGTGGCCGGCATCCTCCCACCCGGAAAGCCCCTCGTCAGCAGGCCGCCCTACTGCGCACCCCACCACTCCGCCACCATGCAGTCCCTCGTCGGCGGCGGAAACGGACTGCCACGCCCCGGCGCCGTCTCCCTCGCCCACCGCGGCATCCTCTTTTTAGACGAAGCACCCGAATTCTCCGGAAAGGCCCTCGACGCTCTCCGTCAGCCCCTGGAATCCGGACATGTCGTCGTGGCCCGCGCCGCAGGCGTCGTACGGCTCCCCGCACGCTTCCTCATGGTGCTCGCCGCCAACCCCTGCCCCTGCGGCCGCCACACCCTCCACGGCGACGGCTGCGACTGCCCCTCATCCGTGATCCGCCGCTACCAGGCCCGGCTCTCCGGACCCCTCCTCGACCGCGTCGACCTACGTGTCGAAGTCGAACCCGTCAGCCGCGCCGACCTCCTCAGCGGCAGCACCGGCGAAACCAGCGCCGCCGTCGCCGCCCGCGTCCACACGGCCCGCGAACGCGCCGCAGCGCGCCTCGACGGCACGCCCTGGCACCTCAACGCCGAAGTGCCGGGCCACGAACTGCGCACCCGCTGGCACCCCGCACCCGGCGCCCTCTCCGCCGCCGAACGCGACATCGAACGCGGCCTCCTCACCGCCCGCGGCCTCGACCGCGTCCTCCGCGTCGCCTGGACCCTCGCCGACCTCGCCGGCCGAGACCGCCCCGAGACCCGCGACATCCAACTCGCCCTCGAACTCCGCACCGGCATCGCCCGCGGCGTCCCCATCAGCGCCGGAGGCCCCCCGTGACCCGCGCACACCCCCGTACGCCACACCCCCGCGCACCACACCGTCGGCCCCGTCGGCACGGCCCAGGGGAGAGCCGCCCATGAACCCCACCCACGAGGAACGCCTCGCCCGCGCCGCCCTCTGCCGCGTCATCGAACCCGGCGACGAACACGGCGGACGCTGGCTCCGAGAACTCGGCGCCGTCGAACTCCTGCGGCGCCTCACCGCCGACCCGTACCGGCCCGGCTCCCTCACCGGCGCCGGCGAACGGCGCATCCGCGGCCTCCTCACCCGCGTCACCCGGACACGACCCCACCAGGACCTCACCGCCATCGACGCCATCGGCGGACGGTTCATCGTCCCCGGCGACCAGGAATGGCCCACCCAACTCGACGACCTCGGCGACGCCCGCCCCCTCGGCCTCTGGGTACGCGGACGGCCCGACCTGCGCCACTGGGCCCTGCGGTCCGTCGCCGTCGTCGGCGCCCGGGCCTGCACCGCCTACGGGGCCCACATGGCCGCAGCCCTCGGCGCCGGCCTCGCCGAAAAAGGCTGGGTCGTCGTCTCCGGCGCCGCATTCGGCGTCGACGCGGCCGCACACCGCGGCGCCCTCGGCGCGAACGGCGCCACCATCGCCGTCCTCGCCTGCGGCGTCGACGTCGCCTACCCGCGCGGCCACGCCGCCCTCATCCGACGTATCGCGGAACAAGGCCTGATCATCGGCGAACTGCCACCCGGCGACCACCCCACACCCGGCCGCTTCATCCTCCGCAACCGCGTCATCGCCGCCCTCACCAGAGGCACCGTCGTCGTCGAAGCAGCCCACCGCAGCGGAGCCCTGTCCACCGCACGCGACGCCCAGCAGCTCGGCCGCCACACCATGGGCGTCCCCGGCCCCGCCACCAGCGGCCTCTCCGCAGGAGTCCACGAACTGCTGCGCGGCGACGCCACCCTCGTCACCGACGCCGCCGAAGTCACCGAACTCGTCGGAGCCATCGGCGAACTCGCCCCCGCCCGACGCGGCCCCGTCCTGCCCCGCGACCTCCTCGACCCCCTCACCGCACAGGTACTCGAAGCCCTCCCCCCACCCGGCCGCACCACGACCGTCCCCGACGTGGCGACAACCGCTGGGACCAGCGTTGACGACGCACTCGTCAGGCTGTACGAACTCCACTCCCTCGGACACGTCGAACGACAGGGCGACGGATGGCGCCTCACCCCCACCGCCGCCCGCCACCCGAACGCCCGGCGAGGCGGTACTTGACCTGGAGCATTCGGGTGAAAAGGTGATCCCGATGACCCTCCGAAGTCCCCCCACAGGCGCCGGAGCAGCCGACCGGCGCACCGCCGGCGCCATTCGAAGATGCGGCCGACGGTACGCCCCCGCCAACGGGCGATACCCCCACCTTCGCTCACCGCAACGGCCCAGTCACGCTACGCTCACCGCAACCACCCCCCTTCCAGTACAGCCCCTTCACCCGTCCCCCCGCACACCACGGCAGAACGGCTCAAGGCGACGTATGCCCCAGCACACCTCCGGGTCCGATAGGGCAGCGGCTCCCCCCGCTGCCCGGAGCAGCGTGCGGCCACCCGCTCCCTCGTCGCTCGACGAGCTGTGGCGGTCGTACAAGGACACGGGCGACGAGCGGCTGCGGGAACAGCTGATCCTGCACTACTCGCCCCTCGTGAAATACGTCGCGGGCCGGGTCAGCGTCGGCCTGCCCTCGAACGTCGAGCAGGCCGACTTCGTCTCCTCCGGAGTCTTCGGGCTCATCGACGCGATCGAGAAGTTCGACATCGACCGCTCGATCAAATTCGAGACGTACGCGATCACCCGGATCCGCGGCGCCATGATCGACGAACTCCGTGCCCTGGACTGGATCCCCCGTTCCGTACGCCAGAAGGCCAGAGCCGTCGAACGCGCCTACGCCACCCTCGAAGCCCAACTGCGGCGCACCCCCAGCGAAACCGAGGTCGCCGCCGAAATGGGCATCCCCGTCGAGGAACTCCACGGCGTCTTCAGCCAGTTGTCCCTCGCCAACGTCGTCGCCCTGGAAGAACTCCTGCACGTCGGCGGCGAGAACGGCGACCGGCTCATGGACACCCTCGAGGACACCGCCGCCGACGACCCCGTCGAGGTCGCCGAGGGCCGCGAACTGCGCCGGCTGCTCGCCAGGGCCATCAACACCCTCCCCGACCGCGAGAAGACCGTCGTCACCCTCTACTACTACGAGGGCCTCACCCTCGCCGAGATCGGCAACGTCCTCGGCGTCACCGAGAGCCGCGTCAGCCAGATCCACACCAAGTCCGTCCTCCAGCTCCGAGCCAAGCTCGCCGACGTGGGCCGCTGAAACCACCACAACCCGCCCCGGCGTCGAACGGACGCCCGTAAAGTGGTGCCGTGCCGAGGATTCGAGCGGCCTCCGTGGCCGAGCACCGAACCATGCAGCGCGCCGCCCTGCTGGACGCCGCGCGCAGCCTGCTGTCCGAAGGCGGGACGGAAGCGCTGACCTTCCCCGCCCTCGCCGAGCGCACCGGCCTGGCCCGGTCGTCGGTCTACGAGTACTTCCGCTCCCGCGCCGCGGTCGTCGAAGAACTCTGCGCCGTCGACTTCCCGGTCTGGGCCGCCGAGGTCGAGGCCGCGATGGAAAGGGCCGCCAGTCCTGCGGCGAAGGTCGAGGCGTACATCCGCCGCCAGCTTGAGCTCGTCGGCGACCGCCGCCACCGCGCCGTCGTCGCCATCTCCGCCGGCGAACTCGACGACGGCGCCCGCGAGAAGATCCGCGCCGCACACGGTGGCCTCATCGCCATGATCGTCGAAGCCCTGGCCGACCTCGGCCAGAAGGAGCCCAGGCTGGCCGCCATGCTGCTCCAGGGCGCCGTCGACGCGGCCGTCCGCCGCATCGAACTGGGCGCCGCCGAAGACCCGACGGCGATCGCCGACACAGCGGTGGCCCTGGCCCTCCACGGCCTCCACACCGCTCCTGATCAGTGAGCAGGAGTAAGCCCTGCACTCATGCGCGGTGTCACCGGTAGGAGCCGGGAAGGAGGGCGGCGTAGAAGGGCTGGGGGGAGGAGCGACAAGGGGTTCAGGTAGGTGGTGCCCCGGCGCAGGCCCCAGTGGAGGCAGGTGGCTGCGCAGTGGGAGGCCGAGGCCGGGGCCGGTGACGTGGTGGCGACGATGTGGCCTGCTCTGACTGCGGTGCCGTTCGGTGCTGTCGGATTCACCGGCTCGTACGTGGTCCGGAGCGGTGGTGTCCCCGGTGGGGACGGGTGCGTGATCGTCAGGACGCCGCGGCCGGCCACGGACCCCGCGAAGGTGATCACGCCGTCGGCTGCCGCGCGGACCGGGGTGCCCGGCCGGGCCGCCAGGTCGACGCCGCGGTGGCCGGGACCGTACGGGGTCGCCGGGGGGTTCCAGGGGCGCACGATCACCGGGCGGGGCGGGCCCAGGGGCCAGACCGCCGTGCCCTGCCACGTCCCGTGCGCGTGCGGCGTGGCGTGAGTGACCGTGGCGAGCAGTGCTGCCGTCACCAGCAGGAGGATGGTTCCGTTCATGTCCCGTAGCGTTCCGAAAACAGGCATGGCCGCGGGGATCATGGTCCGAATCTGTGGACGACGAGCCGGTTGTGGACAGCGCCGTCACCTGCTGGTCTCCAGGTCCCGTACACTTCTTCTGGCGACTCGGGTCACCGGGTCGACTTCGCACGCCCCGCCACCGCCCTAGCCGGCGTGGCAGCGCTCATCGGTCCTTCGTGGCGCAGCGCGCAGGGGCGTCAGGAAACAACCGAGAAAAACAAGGAGATACGGCCATGGCCGTCGTCACGATGCGGGAGCTGCTGGAGAGCGGCGTCCACTTCGGTCACCAGACCCGTCGTTGGAACCCGAAGATGAAGCGCTTCATCTTCACGGAGCGCAACGGCATCTACATCATCGACCTGCTCCAGTCGCTGTCGTACATCGACCGCGCCTACGAGTTCGTCAAGGAGACCGTCGCGCACGGCGGCTCCATCATGTTCGTCGGCACCAAGAAGCAGGCGCAGGAGGCGATCGCCGAGCAGGCGACCCGCGTCGGCATGCCGTACGTCAACCAGCGCTGGCTGGGCGGCATGCTCACCAACTTCTCCACCGTCTACAAGCGCCTTCAGCGTCTGAAGGAGCTTGAGGCGATCGACTTCGAGGACGTGGCCGCCTCCGGCCTCACCAAGAAGGAGCTCCTGGTCCTCTCGCGTGAGAAGGCCAAGCTGGAGAAGACCCTCGGCGGTATCCGCGACATGCAGAAGGTGCCGAGCGCCGTCTGGATCGTGGACACCAAGAAGGAGCACATCGCCGTCGGCGAGGCGCGCAAGCTCAACATCCCGGTCGTCGCGATCCTCGACACCAACTGCGACCCCGACGAGGTCGACTACAAGATCCCGGGCAACGACGACGCGATCCGCTCCGTCACCCTGCTCACCCGCGTGATCGCCGACGCCGTCGCCGAGGGCCTCATCGCCCGTTCCGGCGTCGCGACCGGTGACGTGAAGCCGGGCGAGAAGGCCGCCGGCGAGCCGCTCGCCGAGTGGGAGCGCGACCTGCTCGAGGGTGAGAAGAAGGCCGACGAGGCTGCCGAGAAGCCGGCCGAGGCTCCGGCCGCCGAGGCCCCGGCTGCGGAGGCCCCCGCCGCCGAGGCTCCGGCCGCCCCGGCCGCCGAGGCCGAGCAGGCCTGACCAGCGGTCCAGACCACCAGGCCAGGGGTTACGCGCCCCGCCTGACCGGTCCGGTCGTCGACGGCGGGGGCCACAAGCCCCCGCCGTCCACCCACAGATCCTGGTAGATCTTCCAGACTTCGCTTCGAGAGAGATTCACAGATCATGGCGAACTACACCGCCGCTGACGTCAAGAAGCTCCGCGAGCTCACCGGCGCCGGCATGATGGACTGCAAGAAGGCGCTGGACGAGTCCGACGGCAACGTCGACAAGGCCGTCGAGGCCCTGCGCATCAAGGGCCAGAAGGGCGTCGCCAAGCGCGAGGGCCGCTCCGCCGAGAACGGTGCCGTCGTCTCCCTGATCGCCGACGACAACACCTCCGGTGTCATCGTCGAGCTGAAGTGCGAGACGGACTTCGTCGCCAAGGGCGAGAAGTTCCAGTCCGTCGCCAACAAGCTCGCCGCCCACGTCGCCGCCACCAGCCCGGCCGACATCGAGGCGCTGCTCGCCTCCGAGATCGAGCCCGGCAAGACCGTCCAGGCGTTCGTGGACGAGGCCAACGCGAACCTGGGCGAGAAGATCGTCCTGGACCGCTTCGCGCAGTTCACCGGCGGCTACGTCACCGCCTACATGCACCGCACCATGCCCGACCTGCCCCCGCAGATCGGTGTTCTCGTCGAGCTCGACAAGGAGAACGCCGAGATCGCGAAGGGCGTCGCGCAGCACATCGCCGCGTTCGCCCCGAAGTACCTCTCCAAGGACGAGGTCCCGGCCGAGGTCGTCGAGGCCGAGCGTCGCGTCGCCGAGGAGACCACCCGCGCCGAGGGCAAGCCCGAGGCCGCCCTGCCGAAGATCGTCGAGGGTCGCCTCAACGGCTTCTTCAAGGACGCCACGCTGCTCGGCCAGCCGTACGCGCTGGACAACAAGAAGTCCGTCCAGAAGGTCCTGGACGAGGCCGGTGTCACCCTGAAGCGCTTCGCGCGCATCAAGGTCGGCATCTGAGTCCGTACACGACGGACACCGGACCCCGATAGGGTCGAAGCAGTCGTCCGCGTTCGCGCCGGACGACCGCAGATCTGACGAGGAGGCCATTGCCGCAAGGGACACCAGCACCCCCGGCAATGGCCTTCTTCGTATGTGCACGAGGAGATCTCCAATGAACCAGGGCGCCGCACAGAGCGACGACATCACCGGTAAAAAGGCCGGCCGCTTCCTGCTGAAGCTGTCCGGCGAGGCGTTCGCCGGCGGCGGCGGTCTCGGCGTCGACCCCGACGTCGTACACGCCATCGCCCGCGAGATCGCCGCGGTCGTCCGCGACGGCGCGCAGATCGCGGTCGTGATCGGCGGCGGCAACTTCTTCCGCGGTGCCGAGCTCCAGCAGCGCGGCATGGACCGGGCACGCTCGGACTACATGGGCATGCTCGGTACGGTCATGAACTGCCTCGCTCTCCAGGACTTCCTGGAGAAGGAGGGCATCCAGTCCCGCGTCCAGACCGCCATCACCATGGGCCAGGTCGCGGAGCCGTACATTCCGCTGCGCGCCGTACGGCACCTGGAGAAGGGCCGCGTCGTCATCTTCGGCGCCGGTATGGGCATGCCGTACTTCTCCACCGACACCACCGCGGCCCAGCGCGCCCTGGAGATCGACGCGGAGGCTCTCCTCCTGGGCAAGAACGGGGTCGACGGGATCTACGACTCCGACCCCAAGACCAACCCGGACGCGGTCAAGTTCGACGCTCTCGGGTACGGCGAGGTGATCACCCGCGACCTCAAGGTCGCCGACGCCACCGCCATCACGCTCTGCCGGGACAACAAGCTGCCGATCCTCGTCTTCGAACTGCTCGCGGAGGGCAATATCGCGCGCGCGGTGAAGGGTGAGAAGATCGGCACGCTCGTCAGCGACCAGGGCACCCGGCACTGACCTCCGGGACCTCCGGGTCGCCCCGTCCGGGGATG
Organism: Streptomyces sp. TRM64462; assembly: GCF_013362995.1. GTDB lineage: Bacteria > Actinomycetota > Actinomycetes > Streptomycetales > Streptomycetaceae > Streptomyces. Next base: position 39,430 of record NZ_JABWDV010000257.1, read on the forward strand.
GACAAAGCCCTGCCGGTCGGACACCGTGCAGGGGAGAAGACGCGACGCAGGTTCCGCGGCCGTGGAGCACGCCGGGACAAACCCAAGACACGCAGGAGCAAGTGGTGATCGAAGAGACCCTCCTCGAGGCAGAGGAGAAGATGGAGAAGGCCGTCCTGGTCGCCAAGGAGGACTTCGCCGCGATCCGCACCGGGCGTGCGCACCCGGCCATGTTCAACAAGATCGTGGCCGACTACTACGGTGCCCTCACGCCGATCAACCAGCTGGCCTCCTTCTCGGTGCCGGAGCCGCGTATGGCCGTGGTGACGCCGTTCGACAAGACCGCCCTGCGCAACATCGAGCAGGCGATCCGCGACTCGGACCTCGGCGTCAACCCGACGAACGACGGCAACATCATCCGGGTGGTCTTCCCCGAGCTCACCGAGGAGCGCCGCCGGGAGTACATCAAGGTCGCCAAGGGCAAGGGCGAGGACGCGAAGATCTCGATCCGCTCCGTCCGCCGCAAGGCCAAGGAGTCCATCGACAAGTTCGTCAAGGACGGCGAGGTCGGCGAGGACGAGGGCCGCCGCGCGGAGAAGGAGCTCGACGACACCACCGCGAAGTACGTCGCGCAGGTGGACGAGCTGCTCAAGCACAAGGAAGCCGAGCTGCTCGAGGTCTGATGAACGACGCTTCCTCGGGGGCTCCGCCACGAGGCGGTTACTGGGGTCCGCCCGACCAGGGGCTCGCTCCGGCTGCCCCGGCGGGTCCCGCACATGATGAGCAGGTGGCCCAGCAGACTCGGCCCATGCCCATCGTGCCCGACGTCCCCGCAGGTGGGGACCTGGACGACCATGACCGGGGGGCCGCTCGGCTGAGCGGTCCCCTGTTCCGTGATGAGATGCCGCAGGAGCCCATGCCCTCGGAACCACCGGAGCCCTCCGCGCCGCAGCCTCGTTCGCAGCGGAAGCAGCAGAGGCAGAAGAAGCAGGCCGGCCGGGATCTGCGGGCCGCCATAGGAGTCGGCGTCGGCCTGGGCGCCGTCATCGTGGCGTCGCTGTTCGTCGTCAAGGCCGTGTTCGTCGGCGTGATAGCGGTCGCCGTCGTCGTCGGTCTGTGGGAGCTGACCTCGCGGCTCCAGGAGCGCAAGGGCATCAAGGCGCCGCTCGTACCGCTCGCGGTGGGTGGCGCCGCGATGGTCGTCGCCGGGTATGTGCGCGGCGCCGAGGGCGCCTGGGTGGCCATGGCGCTGACCGCGCTGGCGGTGCTGGTGTGGCGGATGACGGAACCGCCCGATGGCTACCTCAAGGACGTCACGGCCGGTGTGTTCGCCGCGTTCTACGTGCCGTTCCTGGCGACGTTCGTGGCGCTGATGCTGGCCGCCGAACCCGACGGGCCGCAGCGCGTGCTGACGTTCCTGGTGCTGACCATCGTCAGCGACACGGGCGCGTACGCGGTGGGATGGCGGTTCGGCAAGCACAAGCTGGCGCCCCGGATCAGCCCCGGCAAGACCCGTGAGGGGCTGCTCGGTGCGGTGGCGTTCGCGATGGGCGCGGGCGCGCTGTGCATGCAGTTCCTCATCGACGGCGGCAGCTGGTGGCAGGGGCTCCTGCTGGGCCTCGCCGTCGCGGTCAGCGCCACGCTGGGCGACCTCGGCGAGTCGATGATCAAGCGGGACCTCGGCATCAAGGACATGGGCACCCTCCTCCCCGGGCACGGCGGCATCATGGACCGGCTGGACTCGCTGCTGCCCACGGCTCCGGTGGTGTGGCTGCTGCTGGTGCTGTTCGTCGGGGCGGGATGAACCGGATCAGCATCGGATCAGCCCGGCTGACCTGCTGTTTCGCATGTGAGGGGCTCGTTGTCCACAGGGCGGCGGGCCCTTCGTCATATCTCTGCGACACTGGTATCACCATGCCCAAGCCCGGAGAACTCACTTTCGTCGCCCCGCGCGGAGCCAAGAAGCCGCCGCGGCACCTCGCCGACCTCACGCCCGCCGAGCGCAAGGAGGCCGTCGCCGCGATCGGCGAGAAGCCGTTCCGCGCCAAGCAGCTGTCCCAGCACTACTTCGCGCGGTACGCCCACGACCCCGCGCAGTGGACGGACATTCCCGCCGCGTCCCGCGAGAAGCTCGCCGGTGAACTGCTGCCGGAGCTGATGAGCGTCGTACGGCACATCTCGTGCGACGACGACACCACCCGCAAGACGCTGTGGCGGCTGCACGACGGCACGCTCGTCGAGTCGGTGCTGATGCGGTACCCCGACCGCGTCACCATGTGCATCTCGTCCCAGGCCGGCTGCGGCATGAACTGCCCGTTCTGCGCCACGGGACAGGCAGGGCTCGACCGGAACCTGTCGACCGCCGAGATCGTCCACCAGATCGTCGACGGCATGCGGGCGCTGCGCGACGGCGAGGTGCCCGGAGGGCCCGCGCGGCTGTCGAACATCGTGTTCATGGGCATGGGCGAGCCGCTCGCCAACTACAACCGGGTCGTCGGCGCCATCCGCCGCCTCACCGACCCCGAGCCGGACGGTCTCGGTCTGTCGCAGCGCGGCATCACGGTGTCCACGGTCGGGCTCGTCCCGGCGATGCTGCGGTTCGCCGACGAGGGCTTCAAATGCCGGCTCGCGGTGTCCCTGCACGCCCCGGACGACGAGCTGCGCGACACGCTCGTGCCCGTCAACACGCGCTGGAAGGTCCGCGAGGTCCTCGACGCCGCGTGGGAGTACGCCGAGAAGTCCGGGCGCCGTGTCTCCATCGAGTACGCGCTGATCCGCGACATCAACGACCAGGCGTGGCGCGGCGATCTCCTCGGCCGGCTCCTCAAGGGCAAGAGGGTGCACGTCAACCTCATCCCGCTCAACCCGACGCCCGGCTCGAAGTGGACGGCGTCCCGGCCCGAGGACGAGAAGGCGTTCGTCGAGGCCATCGCCGCGCACGGCGTCCCGGTCACCGTCCGCGACACGCGCGGTCAGGAGATCGACGGGGCCTGCGGTCAGCTCGCCGCCGCCGAGCGCTGACCGGAAATCGCCCCGTTGTAGTCTGAGCTCGAACAACATCTGGATATTCCGACAGGGGAGCGCCACAGCGCTGAGAGTGCGGTGCCGTCAGACCGCAGACCCTCTGAACCTCGCCCAGGTCATTCTGGGTAGGGAGTTCGGTCGTTACTCGAGCTGTTGCGCCCTGCCCACCCCTCTTCACGAGCGGTGGGCGGGGCCGCGTCTCTTCCTGGTCACACCCAGGAGGAATCAGTGAGCACCACCAAGAAGACCGCCGTCGGCGTCGTCGCCGCCGTGCTGGGCCTGACGACGCTCACCGCGTGCGGTGACGACTCCGGCGGCAAGAAGGCCGACGGCGCGGCGTCCAAGACCGTCACGCTCGTCAGCCACGACTCCTTCGTCGCCTCCGACGCCGTCCTGAAGGAGTTCACACGGCAGACCGGCTACACCGTGAAGGTCCTCAAGAGCGGCGACGCCGGCGAAGCCGTCAACAAGGCCGTCCTCACCAAGGGCGCCCCGCAGGGCGACGTCTTCTTCGGCGTCGACAACACGCTGCTGTCCCGCGCCCTCGACAACGACGTGTTCGAGCCGTACGAGGCGAAGGGCCTCGACCGGGTCGACGACGCCGTCCAGCTCGACAAGGACAAGCACCGCGTCACGCCCGTCGACACCGGCGACATCTGCGTCAACTACGACAAGAAGTACTTCGCGGACAAGAAGCTCGCCCCGCCGCAGACGTTCGACGACCTCGCCGAGCCCGCGTACAAGGACCTCCTCGTCGTCGAGAACCCCGAGCGGTCGTCGCCGGGTCTCGGCTTCCTGCTCGGCACTGCCGCCGCGTACGGCGACGACGGCTGGCAGGACTACTGGAAGAAGCTGAAGGCGAACGGCGTCAAGGTCGTCGACAGCTGGGAGATCGCCTACAACCAGGAGTTCTCCGGCTCCGCCGGCGGCAAGCAGGCCAAGGCCGACCGGCCGCTCGTCGTGTCGTACGCCTCCAGCCCGCCCGCCGAGGTCCTCTACAGCGACCCGCAGCCCGCGGAGGCCCCCACCGGCGTGTCCACCGGCACCTGCTTCCGCCAGATCGAGTTCGCGGGCCTACTCAAGGGCGCCGGGAACACCGACGGCGGCAAGGCCCTCATCGACTTCATGATCAGCAAGAAGTTCCAGGAGGACATGCCGCTGAACATGTTCGTGCACCCGGTCGTCGAGGACGCGAAGCTGCCCGAGCTGTTCACGAAGCACGGCGTCGTCGTCGAGAAGCCGCAGACCATGGCTCCCGACAAGATCGCCGAGAACCGTGACCAGTGGATCCAGTCGTGGTCCTCGCTCGTCCTGAAGTAGCCACCCGGACAGCGGCCCGGGTACGAGGCGCCCTCCGCGGCGGTGCCGTGCGCGGCGCGCTCGTCCTCGTGCCCGCCGCCTTCTTCGCCGTCTTCTTCGCGTACCCCGTCGCCGCGATCGTCGGCCGCGGTCTGAAGACGGACGACGGGTGGCAGTTCGGCCGGCTCGGCGAGGTGCTGAGCCGGCCGGACATCCTCGACGTGCTGTGGTTCACCACCTGGCAGGCCCTCGCCTCCACGGCGCTCACCCTCCTGGTGGCGCTGCCCGGCGCGTACGTCATGGCCCGCTTCGACTTCCCCGGCAAACAGCTCCTGCGGGCCGTCGTCACCGTGCCGTTCGTGCTGCCGACCGTCGTCGTCGGCACCGCGTTCCTCGCCCTCGTCGGGCGGGGCGGCCTCCTCGACGAGACGTGGGGCCTGCGCCTCGACACCACCGTGTGGGCGATCCTCCTCGCGCACGTCTTCTTCAACTACGCCGTCGTCGTACGGACCGTCGGCGGCCTGTGGGCGCAGCTCGACCCGCGCCAGGAGGAGGCCGCCCGCGTCCTCGGCGCGTCCCGGTTCACCGCCTGGCGGCGCGTCACGCTGCCCGCGCTCGCGCCCGCGGTCGCCGCGGCCACGCTGATGGTGTTCCTCTTCACGTACACCTCGTTCGGTGTGATCGTGATCCTCGGCGGGCCCGCCTACCGCACCCTGGAGGCGGAGATCTACCGGCAGACCGCGCAGCTCCTCGACCTGCCGACCGCCGCCGTCCTCACGCTGGTGCAGTTCACGGCCGTCGCCGGCATCCTCGCCGTGCACGCGTGGACCGTACGGCGCAGGGAGGCCGCGCTGCGGCTCGTCGACCCGGCGCGCACGGCGCACCGGCCGCGCGGCGCCGGGCAGTGGGCGCTGCTCGGCGGGGTCCTCGCCTCCATCGGGCTGCTGCTGGTGCTGCCCCTCGGCATGCTGGTCGCCCGCTCCCTGGACGAGGCCGGCGGGCTCGGCTACTACCGGGCGCTGCTGTCCGTCGACGCGAGCGGCGGCACGTTCGTCGTCCCGCCCCTGGAAGCCGTCTGGAACTCGCTGCAGTACGCGCTGGCCGCGACCGCCGTCGCCGTCGTCGTCGGCGGGCTCGCCGCGGCCGCGCTCACCCGGAAGGCCGGCCGGTTCGTACGGGGCTTCGACGCGCTGCTGATGCTGCCGCTCGGCGTGTCCGCCGTGACCGTCGGCTTCGGGTTCCTCATCGCGCTGGACGAACCGCCGCTGGACCTGCGCTCGGCGTGGATCCTCGTCCCCCTCGCGCAGGCGCTGGTCGGTGTGCCCTTCGTCGTACGGACCATGCTGCCCGTCCTGCGCGCCGTGGACGAGCGGCTGCGGGAGGCCGCGGCCGTGCTGGGCGCCTCGCCGCTGCGGGCCTGGCGTGAGGTCGACCTGCCGATGGTGCGACGGGCGCTGCTGGTCGCCGCCGGGTTCGCGTTCGCCGTGTCGCTCGGCGAGTTCGGCGCGACCGTGTTCATCGCCCGCGCCGACCACCCGACGCTGCCCGTGGCGGTCGCCCGGCTCCTCGGGCGCCCCGGCGCGCTCAACTACGGCCAGGCGATGGCCCTGTCCACCATCCTGATGGCGGTGTGCGCGGCGGCGCTGCTGCTGCTCGAACGGGTCCGCACGGACCGCACGGGGGAATTCTGACGATGCTGCTCCAACTGGAGGGCCTGACCGTACGGTTCGGCACGCGGGCCGCGCTCGACGGCGTCGACCTGTCGGTCGCCGAGCACGAGATCGTGTGCGTCCTCGGGCCCAGCGGCAGCGGCAAGTCGACGCTGCTGCGGGTCGTCGCGGGGCTCCAGCGGGCCGACGCGGGCCGCGTCCTGCTCGGCGGCGCCGACCAGACGGGCGTGCCCGTGCACCGGCGCGGCGTCGGCCTGATGTTCCAGGACCACCAACTCTTCCCGCAGCGGGACGTCGCCGGGAACGTCGCGTTCGGGCTGCGCATGCGCGGCGTGCACCGGGCCGGGCGGGACGCGCGGGTCGCCGAGCTGCTTGAGCTGGTCGGCCTGCCGGGCGCCGGGCGGCGGCCGGTGGCCGCGCTGTCCGGCGGCGAGCAGCAGCGCGTCGCGCTGGCCAGGGCGCTCGCCCCGAACCCGCGGCTGCTGATGCTGGACGAACCGCTGGGCCAGCTCGACCGGGGGCTGCGGGAGCGGCTGGTCGCGGAGCTGCGCGGACTGTTCGGGCGCCTCGGCACCACGGTCCTGGCGGTCACGCACGACCAGGGCGAGGCGTTCGCGCTGGCCGACCGGGTGGTGGTGATGCGCGACGGGCGGGTCGCCCAGGCGGGCACGCCGCTGGAGGTGTGGCAGCGGCCCGCGTCCGAGTTCGTGGCGCGGTTCCTGGGCTTCGACAACGTGGTCGCCGCGACGGTGAACGGCGAGGCCGCCGATACGCCGTGGGGCAAGGTGCCGGTCCCGCCCGGCACCCCGCAGGGCGCCGCCCGGCTCCTGGTGCGCCCCGCCGGGGTACGGCTCGGCGACCCCGCCGAGGGGCTGCGCTGCACCGTCGAGGCCCGCACCTTCCGCGGCCACCACGTGGCGGTCACGCTGCGCCCCGCCGACGCGGACGCCCCGCACCTGGAGGCCGAGTGCGCCCTGCGCGACGCCCCGGACCAGGGCGCGGCGGTCGGCGTCACCTTCACCCCGGACGAGGTCGTCGTCCTGGGCTGACGCCGACGCCGACGCCGACGCTGACGCTGACGCTCGCCACGACCTACCGGCCGGCCAGGCGCAGCAGTGTCTCGGCCGCTTCGTCCACGGTGTCGACCAGGGCGATGCGGTGTTCCATCGAGCGGCTCTCGGCCAGCGCCCGCAGCAGCGGCCAGGCCGGCAGGTGCTCGGTCCAGTGGGTGCGGTTGACCAGCACCATCGGGGTCGGCTCGCCGCGCGACTCGTAGTAGTTGGGCGTCGCGTTGTCGAAGATCTCCTGGACCGTGCCCGCCGCGCCCGGCAGGTAGACGACACCGGCCGTGCAGCGGGCCAGCAGTCCGTCCTCACGGGTCGCGTTGGCGAAGTACTTGGCGATGTGCCCGGCGAACGCGTTCGGCGGCTCGTGCCCGTAGAACCAGGTGGGAATGCCGATCGAGTCGCCGCCCTCCGGCCAGCGCGACCGCACCTCGAACGCGGCACGCGCCCACGCGCCGATCGACGGGGCGTACGACGGTTCCTTGCCGAGCAGCAGCAGCGCCTCGTCCAGCATCGCGTCGGGGTGCGGCGCGGCGTACGCGCCGAGGTTGGCCGCCTCCATCGCGCCGGGCCCGCCGCCGGTCGCGACGGTCAGCCCCGCCCGGGTCAGCGCCCGTCCGAGGCGTGCGGCTCCCGCGTAGGCGTCGGTGCCGCGCGCCATCGCGTGCCCGCCCATGACGCCGACCACCGGCACCCCGGCCAGCCGTTCGTCCAGCGCGTCCGACATGGCGTCGTCGTGCACCGCCCGCAGCATCGACGCGAAGATGTCGCCGTCCCGGGACGTGCGCTGGAACCACTCGTACGTACGGGCGTCCGGTGTGGAGTCGTAGCCGTGCCGCTCGTCCAGGCCCGCGAACAGTTCGTCAGGTGTGTAGAGCAGGCCCCGGTACGGGTCGAACGGTATGTCCGGTACCGGAGGGAACACCAGCGCGCCGTCGGCCCGCACCTTCGCGGCCGCGTCCGGCGACATGCGGCAGCCGAGGAACACGGCGCCGGTGGTGTCCGCGGAGAGCAGCGCGTACGTACGGTCCGTCAGGTCGACGGACTGGACGCGGTGTCCGACGAGACTGCCGCGTGCGACGGCCTGGTCGAACTTCTCGAGTGTCTCGATCTCACGGTCGTGTCCGTGGCCGTGCCCGTGCCGGTGAAGGTGCGCCATGCGGCCACGATAGCCGCGGTGTTCGAACGCAGGGTCAGGGGCTGAGCGGCATCGCCGCCAGGACGGCCACCGCGCACGTCACAGGGGCGAAGACGGCCAGGAGGGCGACGGCGCGCAGAGCGGCGGCCGAGCGGAGCAGGCCGGCCGGGGCGCCCAGGCGGATCAGGGCGGCGGTGGTGCCGGCGCGGGACTGGCGTGCCTCCAGGGCGGCGCTGAACAGCGTGGCCGCGGCGCAGGTCAGGACCAGGGTCGCGCCGAGCCCGGTGAGCGGTCCGAGGGGGCGCGTGTCCTGCTGCCCGTACAGGGTGGCCGCCGCGATGCCCGCGGACACCACCGCGCACAGCACGCCCAGGGGTCGGCCGATACGGCGGGACTCGTCCATGAGCGCGCGGCCGGCCAGCAGCCGGGTCGCACCCGGCCGGTACGCCTGGACGAGCCGGCCGCACAGGTGGGCCAGGCCGGGCCCCGCGACCGCCAGGCCCAGCGCGGTGAGCGCCCATCCGGCCAGGACGACCGGGTGGGCGCCCGGGAACCCGCCGGGCAGCGGCAGGGGCGCGCCGCTCGTGCCGTACGCCCCGTACACCTCGACCGCCAGGCCCATCGCGAAGAGCGCGACGCCCCACGGCAGCCCGGTGGGCGCGGGCGCCGGGTCGAAGGGGTCGCGGGCGTCACCGAAGCCGAGACCGAAACCGAAACCGGCACCGAAGCCGAGACCGGCACCGAACCCGGCGTCGGCGTCGCGGCCGAGCGCGTCGGAGCCCGGACCGGTGCCGGGTGCGGAGCCGCCGTCGGAGCCGCCGTCGGCGGCGGCAGCGCCCGCGCCGGGTCCCGCGCCGAGTCCCGCGACCGTGACAGGGACCGTGCCCGTGACAGGTACCGTGCCCG
>NZ_JABWDV010000258.1 GCF_013362995.1 Streptomyces sp. TRM64462
CCCGCGGTGCGGCCGGGATGGTGCTGCGCCGACACGGCACCATCCCGTCGCGTACCGGGAGGCCGGTACGCGTCCCACCTTCGTACAGCCGCGCGGCCGGTGCGAGAGTTGCACGGGGTTGCAGCCCGGTGGCGGGGGCCGCCCGGCCCCGGGGGATGATGGTGTGGACCAGTTACGGTGCGCGGGGCGGGGAGGGCCCAGTGCGGAACACCACAGTCGAGATGACACGTCTCGCCTCGATGGACGCACGTGAGGCGACACGGCTCCTGAAGGGCATACGGGACGCCGCGCTGAGCGGGGGTACGGCTCCGCTGGCGCCGCGCGCCGACATCCACGCGTCGTGGCAGCGGATGCTGCGCGGGGGTGTCGACCCGGACCGGGACCGCCGCTCGGATCTACTGACGGCGGGTGACCTGGAGGCCCGCAGAGCCGCGTCGCCGCTGCTGGAGGTGGTGCCGGTGCTCCGCGACGGCCTGACGCAGGCGCCGGGCTCGGTGGCCGACCCGGTGCGGCACATCATGGTCGTGGCGGACGCGGAGGGGCGGGTGCTGTGGCGTGAGGGCCACGCGTCGGTGCTGCGGATGGCGGACGGGCACGGCTTCGAACCGGGCGCGGACTGGCGGGAGTCGACGGTCGGCACGAACGGCGTCGGTACGGCGCTGGTGACGCGCCGTCCGGTGCAGGTCCACTCGGCGGAGCACTTCGTGGCGACCCACCACCCGTGGACGTGCGCGGGCGCCCCGATCACGGACCCGCGCGACGGCCGGCTGATGGGCGTGGTCGATGTGAGCGGCCCGGTGACGACGATGCACCCGGCGACGCTGCTGCTGGTCGGCTCGGTGGCCCGGCTCGCGGAGGCCGAGCTGCGCAACCGTCACCTCACGGAGCTGGCCCGGCTGCGGGCGGTGGCGGCGCCGCTGCTGCACCGGGTGGGCGGGCGCGCGGTGGCGGTGGACCGGCACGGGTGGACGGCCGCGGTGACGGGCGTGGCGCCGCCGGACCGGGTGCCGCTGCCGGGTTCGGTCGAGTCGGGCGGCCGGGTGTGGCTGCCGTCGCTGGGCGAGTGCGACGTGGAGCCGCTGCCGGGCGGCTGGCTGCTGCGGGTCGTGGACGGCGGGGACGGTGCGGCGGACGGCGCCGTGACGCGGGTGGTGCTGGACGTGAGCCACTCCCGCGACTGGTCGGTGCGGGTCACGGGCGCGGTGGGCGGATGGACACGGGAACTGAGCCCGCGCCACGCCGAGCTGCTGTACGTCCTGGCGGTCCACCGGGAGGGCCGTACGGCGGCCCAGCTGGCGGCGGACGTGTTCGGCGACCACACCCGCACGGTCACGGTCCGGGCGGAGATGTCCCGGATACGCCGCACCCTGTCGGGCGTCCTGGCCCACCGCCCGTACCGCTTCCGCGACGACGTGGAGGTGGAGGTCCTGCCCCCGACCGACCCCCACGACCTCCTGCCCTACTCGACGGCCCCGGCGGTGGTGACGGCCCGGGGCGGGTGAGGCCCCGCACTCCGGCGGAGGCCCCGCACTCCGGCGGACGGCGCTGGCCACAGCGCCACGCCCCGTGCTTCCCTGGCCCCCATGAGCATCACCGTCACCACCTGGTACCTGGAGCAGACCTCCCCCGACGATCTGCGGCCCGCCGCCGCGCCGGACGGCGGCGACGTCCGGATCGAGCGGGCCGAGGTGGCATCGCCGGAGTTCAGCCGGTTCCTCTACACCGCCGTCGGCGGCGACCTGTGCTGGATCGACCGGCTCGGGATGACATACGCCGAGTGGCTGGCCGTCCTGGAGCGGCCCGGGGCCGAGACGTGGGTCGCGTATGTGAAGGGGACGCCCGCCGGGTACGTCGAGCTGGACCCGCAGGACGACGGACAGGTCGAGATCATGTACTTCGGGCTCGTCCCGGCCTTCCGGGGCCGGCGCATCGGCGGGCATCTGCTCTCGTACGGCACCGCGCGCGCCTGGGACCTGGCGGAGCGCTGGCCCGGCCGGGTGGCCACCAAGCGGGTCGTGCTGAACACCTGCTCCCTCGACGGCGAGCACGCGATGGCCAACTACCGGCGGCGCGGCTTCCGGCTGTACGACACCAAGGTCGCCGAGAAGCCCGAGGCGTCCACGCCCGGTCCGTGGCCGGGCGCGTACCCCGGCGCGTGACCCGCACCACATCCGTCCGTCATTCGAGACACCTTTGTCCACATCGCGGACAAAGGTGGACTGAGTCCAAACCCCCGTGCCAGGCTTCCGTCATGTCTCGAGCTGGAATTGCCTTGGTGAGTCGGCGGCACGTCGACCTCGGCCGCATGTCCAGCGCCATGTGTCCGGCGAGCTGAGCGAACCCCAGCACACCAGCTCCGCCGCGATCCCGATCTTCTGACGCCCACCGCGCAATGTCGCGCAGGGACCCTGCCCTGCGCGACATTGCGCAGGTCAGAGCCGCCCTCCTGCAGTCCCGAAGGACGTATAGCCATGGCCGCCACCCCGGAAAAGCCCGCACCCGCCACGCCCCGCCGCAAGCCGGGGCGCCACCGTGGCGAGGGCCAGTGGGCCAGGGGCCACTTCACGCCCCTCAACGGCAATGAGCAGTTCAAGAAGGACGACGACGGTCTCAATGTGCGGACACGCATTGAGACGATCTACTCGAAGGCCGGATTCGACTCCATCGACCCCAACGACCTGCGCGGCCGGATGCGCTGGTGGGGTCTGTACACCCAGCGCAAGCCCGGGATCGACGGCGGCAAGACGGCCGTCCTGGAGCCGGAGGAGCTGGACGACGAGTACTTCATGCTGCGCGTGCGCATCGACGGCGGTCAGCTCACCACCCGGCAGCTCCGGGTCGTCGGCGAGATCTCCCAGGAGTTCGCCCGCGGCACGGCCGACATCACCGACCGGCAGAACGTCCAGTACCACTGGATCCGCATCGAGGACGTGCCCGAGATCTGGCGGCGGCTCGAAGAGGTCGGGCTGTCCACGACCGAGGCCTGCGGTGACACGCCGCGTGTCATCATCGGCTCCCCCGTGGCCGGGATCGCCGAGGACGAGATCATCGACGGCACGCCCGCCGTCGAGGAGATCCACCGCCGCATCATCGGCAACAAGGACTTCTCGAACCTGCCCCGCAAGTTCAAGTCCGCGGTCTCCGGCTCCCCGCTGCTCGACGTGGCGCACGAGATCAACGACATCGCCTTCGTCGGCGTCGAGCACCCCGAGCACGGCCCCGGTTTCGACCTGTGGGTCGGCGGCGGGCTCTCCACCAACCCCAAGATCGGTGTCCGGCTCGGCGCCTGGGTGCCGCTGGACGAGGTCCCGGACGTCTACACCGGCGTCATCTCGATCTTCCGTGACTACGGCTACCGCCGGCTCCGCACCCGCGCCCGCCTGAAGTTCCTCGTCGCCGACTGGGGCGCCGAGCGGTTCCGGCAGGTGCTGGAGGACGAGTACCTGAAGCGGAAGCTGATCGACGGGCCCGCCCCCGCGCAGCCCGTCCAGCAGTGGCGCGACCACGTGGGCGTCCACCGCCAGAAGGACGGCCGCTTCTACGTCGGCTTCGCCCCGCGCGTCGGCCGCGTCGACGGCGCGACCCTCACCAAGATCGCCGAGGTGGCGGAGGCGCACGGCTCCGGCCGGGTCCGTACCACCGTCGAGCAGAAGATGATCATCCTCGATGTGGAGGAGGGCCAGGTCTTGTCGCTGACCTCCGCCCTGGAAGCGCTGGACCTGCGGGTCAAGCCGTCCCCGTTCCGGCGCGGCACCATGGCCTGCACCGGCATCGAGTTCTGCAAGCTGGCCATCGTCGAGACCAAGGCCCGCGGCTCCTCCCTCATCGACGAGCTGGAGCGCCGCCTGCCGGACTTCGACCAGCCGCTCACCATCAACATCAACGGCTGCCCCAACGCCTGCGCCCGTATCCAGGTGGCGGACATCGGTCTCAAGGGCCAGCTCGTCCTGAACGACGACGGCGAGCAGGTCGAGGGCTTCCAGGTGCACCTGGGCGGCGCCCTCGGCCTGGAGGCCGGCTTCGGACGCAAGGTGCGCGGTCTGAAGGTGACCGCAGCCGAGCTGCCCGACTACGTCGAGCGGGTCCTCAAGCGCTTCCAGGCGGGGCGCGAGGACGGCGAGCGGTTCGCCGCCTGGGCGGCCAGGGCGAGCGAGGAGGACCTCTCGTGAGCGGCCGCGCGGCGCCCTTCTACTGCCCGTACTGCGGCGACGAGGACCTGCGCCCGAGCGAGCAGGGACACGGCGCGTGGGAGTGCGCGGCCTGCAATCGCGCCTTCCAGCTGAAGTTCCTGGGCCTGCTGGCCCGGGGCCTCCAGCGACCCGACAGCCGCCACGACAGCCGCCACGACAGCGGAGGGGAACACACGTGACGACGGAGACCGAAGAGCAGCATCTCCAGGCCCTCGCCGAGCGCGCGGGCCGCGAACTGGAGGACGCCCCCGCCCTCGACATCCTGATGTGGGCCGCCGACACCTTCGGCAAGCGCTTCTGCGTCACCTCCTCCATGGAGGACGCGGTCGTCGCCCATCTCGCCTCGCGTGCCTTCCCCGGCGTGGACGTGGTGTTCCTCGACACGGGCTACCACTTCCCCGAGACCATCGGCACCCGTGACGCGGTGGAGGCGGTGATGGACGTCAACCTCATCACGCTGACGCCGCGCCAGACCGTCGCCGAGCAGGACGCCGAGTACGGGCCGAGGCTGCACGACCGCGACCCGGACCTGTGCTGCGCGCTGCGCAAGGTCAAGCCCCTCGAAGAGGGCCTGACCGCGTACGACGCGTGGGCGACCGGCCTGCGCCGCGACGAGTCCCCGACCCGGGCGAACACCCCCGTCGTCGGCTGGGACGCCAGGCGCCGCAAGGTCAAGGTGTCGCCCATCGCCCGCTGGACGCAGGACGACGTCGACGCGTACGTCGCGGAGCACGGCGTCCTCACCAACCCGCTGCTGATGGACGGGTACGCCTCCGTCGGCTGCGCCCCCTGCACGCGCCGCGTGCTGGAGGGCGAGGACGCGCGCGCCGGCCGCTGGGCCGGCCGGGCCAAGACGGAATGCGGGCTGCACGGATGACGACTGTGGGAGACGAGAACGTGACTGGGGCCACCATCTGGCTCACCGGGCTGCCGAGCGCCGGCAAGACCACCATCGCGTACGAGCTGGCGGGCCGGCTGCGCGCCGAGGGCCACCGTGTCGAGCTGCTCGACGGCGACGAGATCCGCGAGTTCCTCTCCGCGGGCCTCGGCTTCAGCCGCGAGGACCGGCACACCAACGTGCAGCGGATCGGCTTCGTCGCCGAACTGCTCGCGTCGAACGGCGTGAAGGTCCTGGTGCCGGTCATCGCCCCGTACGCGGACAGCCGCGAGGCGGTCCGCAAGCGCCACCAGCAGGAAGGCACTCCGTACGTCGAGGTGCACGTCGCCACTCCGGTGGAGGTGTGCTCCGTACGCGATGTGAAGGGGCTCTACGCCAAGCAGGCCGCCGGCGAGATCAGCGGCCTGACCGGGGTCGACGACCCGTACGAGGAGCCGGAGAACCCGGACCTGCGCATCGAGTCGCAGAACCAGACCGTGCAGGAGTCCGCGGCGGCGCTGCACGCGCTGCTCACCGAAAGGGGTCTGGCATGACGACCACCGTCAACACGGTCCAGGAAGACACGGACAGCCCGTTCGCGCTGTCGCACCTCGACGCGCTGGAGTCGGAGGCCGTCCACATCTTCCGCGAGGTGGCGGGCGAGTTCGAACGGCCGGTGATCCTGTTCTCCGGCGGCAAGGACTCCATCGTCATGCTGCACCTGGCGCTGAAGGCGTTCGCGCCCGCCGCGGTGCCGTTCTCGCTGCTGCACGTGGACACCGGGCACAACTTCCCCGAGGTCATCGAGTACCGCGACCGGACGGTGGCCCGGCACGGCCTGCGGCTGCACGTCGCGTCGGTGCAGGAGTACATCGACGCGGGCAAGCTCCGTGAGCGCCCCGACGGCACCCGCAACCCGCTGCAGACCGTGCCGCTGACCGAGGCCATCCAGGAGCACCGCTTCGACGCCGTGTTCGGCGGCGGGCGCCGCGACGAGGAGAAGGCCCGCGCCAAGGAGCGGGTCTTCTCGCTGCGCGACGAGTTCTCGCAGTGGGACCCGCGCCGGCAGCGCCCCGAGCTGTGGCAGCTCTACAACGGGCGGCACGCCCCCGGTGAGCACGTGCGGGTGTTCCCGCTGTCCAACTGGACCGAGCTGGACGTCTGGCAGTACATCGCCCGCGAGGGCATCGAGCTGCCGGAGATCTACTTCGCGCACGAGCGGGACGTGTTCTCGCGGAACGGCATGTGGCTGACCGCCGGCGAGTGGGGCGGCCCGAAGGACGGCGAGCCCGTCGAGCGGCGGCTCATCCGCTACCGCACCGTCGGTGACATGTCCTGCACGGGTGCCGTCGACTCCGACGCCACCACGCTCGACGCCGTGATCGCCGAGATCGCCGCGTCCCGGCTGACCGAGCGGGGCGCGACCCGCGCCGACGACAAGCTGTCCGAGGCCGCGATGGAAGACCGCAAGCGCGAAGGGTACTTCTAGACATGACCAGCACCAGCACCGGCACCAGCGCCGTCGAGCGGCTGTCGGCCACCACCCTGCTGCGCTTCGCCACCGCCGGCTCCGTCGACGACGGCAAGTCGACGCTGGTCGGGCGGCTGCTCCACGACTCCAAGTCGGTCCTCACGGACCAGCTGGAGGCCGTCGAGCACGCCTCCCGGTCCCGCGGCCAGGAGGCCCCGGACCTGGCACTGCTCACGGACGGTCTGCGGGCCGAGCGGGAGCAGGGCATCACGATCGACGTGGCGTACCGGTACTTCGCCACGCCCCGGCGGCGGTTCATCCTCGCCGACACGCCCGGCCATGTGCAGTACACGCGGAACATGGTCACCGGGGCGTCGACGGCCGAGCTGACCGTGATCCTCGTCGACGCCCGCAACGGCGTGGTGGAGCAGACCCGGCGGCACGCGGCGATCGCGGCGCTGCTGCGCGTCCCGCACGTCGTCCTCGCGGTGAACAAGATGGACCTGGTCGGGTACGCCGAGGACGTGTTCGCGAAGATCGCGGAGGAGTTCACGGCGTACGCGACGGAGCTGGGCGTGCCGGAGGTCACCGCCATCCCGATCTCGGCGCTCGCCGGTGACAACGTGGTGGAGCCGTCCGCGACGATGGACTGGTACGGCGGCCCGACGGTCCTTGAGCACCTGGAGACGGTGCCGGTCAGTCACGATCTGACGGGCTGCCACGCCCGGCTTCCCGTGCAGTACGTGATCCGTCCGCAGACCGCCGAGCACCCCGACTACCGGGGCTACGCCGGGCAGATCGCCGCCGGTACGTTCCGGGTCGGCGAGCAGGTGACGGTGCTGCCGTCGGGCCGTACGTCGAAGATCGCCGGGATCGACCTGCTCGGCAGGTCGGTCGACGTGGCGTGGACGCCGCAGTCGGTGACCCTCCTGCTGGAGGACGACATCGACATCTCGCGCGGCGACCTGATCGTGCCCAGCGGTGACGCGCCCGCGACCACGCAGGACGTCGAGGCGACGGTCTGCCACGTGGCCGACCAGCCGCTGACGGTCGGGCAGCGGGTGCTGCTGAAGCACACCACCCGTACGGTCAAGGCGATCGTCAAGGACATCCCGTCCCGGCTGACACTGGACGACCTGTCCCAGCATGCGGACCCGGGCCGGCTCGTCGCCAACGACATCGGCACGGTGAAGGTGCGTACGGCGGAGCCGCTGGCGCTCGACGCGTACGCCGACTCGCGGCGTACCGGCTCGTTCCTCCTGATCGACCCGGCGGACGGCACGACGCTGGCCGCCGGCATGGCGGGCGCCTCGTTCGCCACCGAGAAGGCCGCGGCCGGGGTCGGCGAGGACGACGACGAGGGCTGGGACTTCTGATGCCGGCGCCCGCGCTGTACGCCGACGTCTACGCGACCTTCGCCAAGGAGGGCGGTCGCGTGGGCAGCGGCGGCATGGGCGCGGGCACGGGAGGTGTAGCGCGATGTGCCGCCCGATGACCGGGATGCGCCCGATGACCGGGATGCGCCTGATGACCCCGCCCCGCAGCCGGCCGCGCAGCCCCTTGTGCGCCGGCACCCGCCGAAGACGACCGCCCACCGCCGACCGCCCGGCGCCGCACCCCACCCCGTACGGGGCGTAGCGCCGGGCCGACGAGAGGAACCCCTCCCGTGCCTGCCACCCCCCGCCACCGGTCCTGGCCGCCGCGCCGCGGCCTCGCCGTCGCCGCGGTGCTGCCGCTGCTGATGGTGCTGACCTCCTGCCTGGGCTACGGCTCGCAGGCGGTCGCGAACCGGGCGAAGGTGACGGCCGAGGGCCCGAAGCTGTCGGCGGACGCGGTGCGGGTCGGCTACTTCGCGAACCTCACGCACGGCACGGCCCTGGTGGGCGACCACGAGGGCTTCTTCCAGAAGGAGCTGCGCGGTACGGAGCTGCGGACGGCGACGTTCAACGCGGGCCCGTCCGCGATCGAGGCGCTCAACGCGGGGTCCGTGGACATCGCCTTCCTCGGCCCCTCCCCCGCCGTCAACGGCTACGCCAGGTCCGGCGGGAAGAACCTGCGCATCATCGGCGGCGCCGCGTCCGGCGGTGTCCGCCTGGTGGTGAACCCGGACAAGGTGAAGAGCGTCGCGGACCTCAAGGGCAAGCGGATCGCGACGCCGCAGCTCGGCAACACCCAGGACGTGGCGTTCCTGCACTGGATCGCGGAGCGGGGCTGGAAGGTCGACGCGGAGTCCGGCAAAGGCGACGTGTCGGTGCTGCGCGTCGACAACAAGATCGTGCCGGACGCCTACCGGTCCGGGTCGGTCGACGGGGCGTGGGTGCCCGAGCCGACCGCCTCCAAGCTGATCGCGGAGGGCGCGAAGGTGCTCCTCGACGAGGCGTCGCTGTGGCCGGACGGCAAGTTCGCGATCACCGGCATCGTGGCGTCGCAGTCGTTCCTGGAGCGGCACCCGGACGTGGTGGAGGCGGTGCTGCGCGGCGCGCAGAGGACCAACGCGTGGATCAACGCCCACCCGCGGGAGGCCAAGGCGGCCGCGAACGCGCAGCTTGAGGCGGTCTCCGGCAAGCCGCTGCCGGCCGAGGTCATCGACTCGGCGTGGCCGACGCTCCGGTTCCTCGACGACCCGCTGGCCGGGACGCTGCGGGAGCAGGCCGGGCACGCGGTCGCGACCGGACTCCTCGAAGAACCCGATCTGGCCGGGATCTACGACCTGAGGCCGCTGAACAAGATCCTCGCGGCCGAGGGCCGGCCGCAGGTCTCCGACGCCGGGCTCGGCGTCCGGTGAGCCCGCAGGACCGGCACCGGATCCGCACGACCCGCGTGACCCCAATGACCCGCATGACCCGCATGACCCGCATGACCTGCATGACCTGCATGACCCGCTTGTCCCGCAGCAGACCCGCTCTCAGGAGGTGACGACCATGGCCATCACGCTCAGCACGGCGACCCGGTCCGAGGACCGTACGGCGGTCGAGAACGCCGCCCGGATCGAGCATGTCTCGAAGTCCTTCGCCGGGCCCAAGGGGCAGCAGCTCGTCCTGGACGACATCAGCCTCGATGTCGCGCCGGGCGAGTTCGTCACCCTCCTCGGGGCGTCGGGGTGCGGCAAGTCGACGCTGCTCAACCTGGTCGCGGGCCTCGACCGGCCGTCGTCCGGGTCGATCGCCACGGACGGCCGCCCGGCCCTGATGTTCCAGGAGCACGCGCTGTTCCCGTGGCTGACGGCGGGCAAGAACATCGAGCTGGCGCTGAAGCTGCGCGGTATGCCGAAGGGCGAGCGGCGCGGCGAGGCGGAGCGGCTCCTCGAACTCGTACGCCTCGGTGGCGCGTACGGGAAGCGGGTCCACGAGCTGTCGGGCGGGATGCGGCAGCGTGTCGCGATGGCGCGGGCGCTGGCGCAGGACAGCCGGCTGCTGCTGATGGACGAGCCGTTCGCGGCGCTCGACGCGATCACGCGGGACGTGCTGCACGGTGAGCTGACCCGGATCTGGAACGAGACGGGCCTGTCGGTGCTGTTCGTCACGCACAACGTGCGGGAGGCCGTGCGGCTGGCGCAGCGCGTGGTGCTGCTGTCGTCCCGGCCCGGGCGGATCGCCCGCGAGTGGACGGTGGACATCCCGCAGCCGCGCCGTATCGAGGACGCCGACGTGGCGGAGCTGTCCCTGGAGATCACCGAACAACTGCGGGGGGAGATCCGCCGACATGGCCAGCACTGAGACGACGGCCGCCAAGAACGACGACCTGGCCGGCCTGGAGGCCGGGCTCGACGCGCTCGACACGGTCGAGGAGCGGCGCACACCGGTGCGCGAGGTCCTGGTGCGCAAGGTCCTCCCGCCGGTGGTCGCGGTCGCCCTGGTGCTGGCGGTCTGGCAGCTGCTGGTGTGGGCAGAGGTCACCGACGCGTACAAGCTGCCGTCGCCGTCCGCGGTGTGGGACAGCCTGTCCGAGATGTGGCTGCAGGGGACGCTGTTCGGCGTGATGTGGACCAGCGTGTCCCGCGCGCTGTTCGGCTTCCTGCTGGCGCTGGCCATCGGTACGCCGCTGGGGCTGCTGGTCGCCCGGGTGCGGTTCGTCCGGGCGGCGATCGGCCCGATCCTGTCCGGCCTCCAGTCCCTTCCGTCGGTCGCCTGGGTGCCGCCCGCGGTGCTGTGGCTGGGCCTGAACGACCGGATGATGTTCGCCGTGATCCTGCTGGGCGCCGTGCCGTCGATCGCCAACGGCCTGGTGGCCGGTGTCGACCAGGTGCCGCCGCTGTTCCTGAGGGCCGGCCGGACGCTCGGCGCGACCGGGCTGCGGGGCGCCTGGCACATCGTCATGCCGGCCGCGCTGCCGGGCTATCTGGCGGGCCTCAAGCAGGGCTGGGCGTTCTCGTGGCGGTCCCTGATGGCGGCCGAGATCATCGCGTCGTCGCCGGAACTGGGCCTGGGTCTCGGCCAGCTCCTGGACAACGGCCGCAACAACTCCGACATGCCGGGCATCTTCCTGGCGATCTTCCTGATCCTGCTGGTGGGCATCGCGATCGACCTGCTGGTCTTCAGCCCGCTGGAGCGGCGGGTGCTGCGCCGCCGCGGACTGCTGGGCAGGAGCTGAGCCCGCCATGACCGCTCCCGTCCTCCTCGTCATCGCCCACGGCAGCCGCGACCCGCGGCACGCCGCGACCGTCCACGCCCTGGTGCGCGAGGCGGCGGCCCTGCGCCCGGACCTGCGGCTGGAGGTGGCCTTCCTGGACTTCAACGTCCCGTCGGTCCCGGCCGCCCTGGAGTCCCTGGCGGCCGACGGCGTACGGAACGTGGTCGCCCTGCCGCTCCTGCTGACCCGGGCGTTCCACGCGAAGGCGGACATCCCGTCGGTGCTGCGCCAGGCCCCGCCGTCGCTGCGCATCCGCCAAGCGGAGGTACTCGGCCCGTCACCGCTGCTGGTGTCGGCGCTGGAGCGGCGCCTGTACGAGGCGGGGCTGACACCCGCCGACCGACACTCGACCGGGGTCGTCCTGGCCTCGGCGGGTTCCACGGACCCGGAGGCGATCGCAGTGATCGCAACTGTGTCTTCCCGGGGGACAACCCCCGGCCCCCCGGCCGGGAGCCCCGAGTGGCGACGCGCCGTCGAGAACATGAAGCGCTCGACAGGCGTCGTCCTGGCCTCGGCCGGCTCCACGGACCCGGAGGCGATCGCAGTGATCGCAGATGTGGCGCGGGAGCTGCGGCGCACCGGTTGGTGCACCGTGCGGCCTGCGTTCGCCTCCGCATCTCTTCCACGCACCGAGGACGCGGTACGGGCCCTGCGCGCCGACGGCGTACGGCGCGTGGCCGTCGCCCCGTACGTGATCGCCCCGGGCCGCCTCCCGGACCGCATCGCGGCGGGCGCGGCCGACGCGGACGTCGTGGCGGACGTCCTGGGCGCCGCCCCGGAGCTGGCACGGCTGCTGCTGGACCGCTACGACGAGGCGGCGGCACCCACGCGCGCGTTGGCGGCGGCGGTCTAGCCAGGACCTAGGGCGTATGGACGACCGCGGGCGCGGCGGGCGTCGGCACCCGTTCCGGGATCCGTTCCGGGATCCGCTCCAGGACGCCGCCCGCGAACACGTCGTACAGCGGCAGCGTCTCCAGGTGGACGTAACCGATGTGGCAGTCGCAGACCGCCAGCGGGCAGGGCCGCGGGGCGAGCGCGGCGCGGTAGGAGCCGTCGTACAGGTTGCCGAGTTCGGCGCGGACGAAGTGGCAGCGGCGGACCGTCCCTTCGCCGTCGACCGAGATGACGGACTCCCCCGTGCGGCACGGCAGCCCGGCGGACCGGTGCGGGTGCCGGCTGTACGGGAAGAGCGGGTCGAGCGCGGTCCAGGTGGCGGCCTCGTCGTCCGTGTACGTGCGGCCATCGGCGGCGTTCACCCACAGGTACACGTGCGCGGGCAGGGCGGCGCGCAGCCGCCTGGCGTGCTCCAGGTGCTCGGGCAGGCCGACGACGCCGACGCTGAAGCGGATGCCCCGGTCGGCCAGATCCCGCGCCTTCGTCAGGAACCGGTCGTACGGGGTCTGGCCGGGGTGGTAGGTGCACCAGAGGGCGACGGTGCCGGGGTCCGCGTCCGCGAGCCAGTCGGTGCGGCAGCTGAGGTTGGTCTGGATGGCGACGCGCCGGATGTGCGGCTGATGGGACAGCTCGACGAGGGCCCGCCGGTACCAGGAACGGACGAGTCCCTCGCCCCACGGTGTGAGGAGCAGCGAGAGCCGGTCATCGGTCTGCGCCCCGGCCCAGTCCGTGAAGCGGGCGAGGGCTGCCCGGTCGGCGCGCAGCTGCTCCGGCGTGTCGCGCCGCTTGGCGAAGGGGCAGTAGGGGCAGTCGTAGTCGCAGGAAGCGAGCGGCCCCCGGTAGAGGATCGTCAGGTCCACGGCGGGCTACTTCGGTTCGTACGCGGCCATCGCGGCCCGTACGGCGGGTGAGAACAGCTCGGGGCCGAGGGCGTCCGAGTGCGCGAGCCCTTCCGGTGAGAGGCGCAGCAGCCCGGCCGGTGAGGCCCCGGCGGCGGCGTCGAGCCAGCCGCGGGCGGCGAACGCGGCGAGTTCGGCGGGGAAGTCGTCGTACGGGTCGGAGGCGAACCGCTCGCGGTAGTCGTCGAGCGGCATGCCCTGGGCCTGGAGCAGCGACTGGAGGAGGTGGCGGCGGCGTGCCTCGTCGCCCTCGACGTACCGGCCGTGGACGGCGCGCGTGAAGTCCTCGGTGGCGGTGTAGTCGTCGATGATCGCCCGTATCTCGCCCATGCCGACCGCGTAGTCGAAGGAATAGTGGAGCGTCGACGTGTAGGAGCGGGCGCCGCAGCCGAGGCCGATCATGCCGTCGGTCTGGCAGGCGTGGTCGTCGGGGCCCTGCGGGGGTGCGTCGGCGCGCCGGAACATCCGCATGGACACCTGCTCGTAGCCGTGGGCGAGGAGGTGGTCGCGGCCCTGCCGGTACAGGTTCAGGCGCTGCTCGTCCCACTCGCCCTCGGTGTGGGCGGTGCGGCGGGCGAGGCCGGTGAGGTCGCGGACGTACAGCGGGTACAGATACAGCTCCTCCGGCCGCCAGGCGAGGGCGGCGTCGAGCGAGGTGCGCCAGCTGGCCGGGGTCTGGCCGTCGATGCCGTAGATCAGGTCGATGTTGAGGACGGGTACACGGGCGTCGCGGATACGGCCGAGCGCGGCTTCGACGTCGGCGCGGCGCTGGGGCCGTACGGCGGCGCGGGCCTCCTCGTCCACGAAGCTCTGCACGCCGATGCTGAGCCGGGTCGCGCCGCGCTCGGCGAGCACGGCGAGCCGGTCGGCGGTGGCCGTGGCCGGCGAGGTCTCCACGGAGAGCGGGATCGTCGCAAGACCGGCGCCCATGCGTTTCTCGGCGATGTCGCACAGCCGGTTCAGCTCGTCGGCGGTCAGGAAGGTGGGCGTGCCGCCGCCGAACGCGGCGTTGGCGAACCGTACCTGCTCCGTCGCCGTCTCTGTCTCCGTCTCCCCGAGGGCGTCGCGGACGGCGGTGGCCTGCCGGTCGAGGGCGTCGAGGTAGCGGCCGGTGAGCCCGTCGGGGGCTCCGATGCGCGTGAAGAGGTTGCAGAAGCCGCAGCGGACCTCGCAGAACGGTATGTGGAGGTAGAGCGAGAGCGCGTCCTTGGGTTCGCCGCGCCACAGGTCGCGCAGGGCGGGCTTCGGGTCGGGGAGCTCGCGGTAGGCGGTCTTGTGGGGGTAGGCGTAGACGTAGTTCTGGTAGGGGCGGGGCGTGTTCACGGGGACGGCTCCAGGAAGAAGTGGGCGTACGGCACGGTCCACACGGCCTCGTGGCCGAGGCGGTGGCCGGTGTGGCCGTCCTCGCCGTAGGCGGTGCCGTGGTCGGAGCAGACGATGGCGAAGCAGCGGCGGCGCGCGCTCATGGCGGTGAAGAGGCGGTCGATGTGCCGGTCGATGTACTCCAGTGCCGCGGCGTGCGTGGCGCGGGTGTCCCCCGCCTCGCGGGTGGCGCCCGGCAGGTGGAACCAGTTGGGCTGGTGCAGCGCGGAGGCGTTGACGAAGAGGAACAGCCGCTGCTCCGCGGGCAGTCCGGCGGCGATCTGCTCGGCCCGTTCGACCTGCGCCTCGAAGGACGTGGGGGAGGCGACGCCGAACTCGGGTTCCCAGTGGCTCTCCTGGAACATCCCGGGCAGTACGCCGCCCAGCGCGCCCTGCTTGTTGAAGAAGCCGACGCCGCCGACGCACACCGTCCGGTAGCCGGCGGCCGCCAGGCCGGACACCAGGTCGGGCGTGTCGAAGACGTAGGTGCGGTCCTCGGTCGTCTCGCTGCCCGCGAAGCGTGCGGCGAACAGCCGGGGGTGCGGTCCGGGTGCGGCGGGTGTGGGCAGGAACCCGGCGAACATCGCCTGGTGGGAGGCGTAGGTGAAGCTGCCGGGCGCGTGCCGCTTCTCCCAGGCGCCGCCGGGGAGGTGGCGGGCCAGGTGGGGGATGCGCCCGGCGGCGGCCAGCTCGGCGGCGACGTCGTAGCGGAGGGTGTCGAGCGTGACGAGGAGGAGGTCGTCGCGGCCGACGACCTCGTTCATGTCGGGGAGTCCGCCCGGGTACGAGCGGGTGTCAGAGGGCTGCACGATGGTTCTGGTTCCTGGTCGGGTCGGTGTCGTGTGGTGCGGGCCGCGGCCGCACGGCGGGCCGCTGTACCGCGGCGACTTGGGCGGCGTACGTGTCGAGGCCCTCGGCGCCGCTCCCCGGCAGGCCGGTGAGGCCGGGCAGCAGGTCCCCGAAGGCGTTGACCTCGCCGACGGCGAACCGCCGCCAGCCGACCGCCGGAAGCAGATCGACGCCGACGCACAGCGTGCCCGGGAAGCAGGCCGCGGCCCGTTCGCAGATCTCCAGCGCCTCTGCCCAGCGGGGTCCGGCGGCCTCGACGGCGGCCGCGAGGTCGCCGCGGGCGCCGCCGAGATGGAGGTTGGTCATGGGCGAGCGGCTGGTGCGGACGACGGCGTGGGTGGCCCGCCCGTCGACCACGACCACGCGGAGGTCCGCCGCGCGGCCGCCGCCGAGGGACGCCTTGGGCCACCAGCGCTCGATGTGCAGCCCGTCGGGCGCCAGGGCGTCGACCAGAGCGGCGATCTCCCGCTCGCTCGTGGTGCGGCGCACGCGCAGCGAGTTGTGCAGCCGGCCGTCCTCGGCCTCGACGGAGGTGGTGGCCCGGAGGCGCCCGCCGCCGGCGGTCTCCAGGGCGACGACCCCGGACGCGGACGACCCGTGGGCGGGCTTGAGGAACACGCGCGGCATCCCGTGCGCGTCCATCAGGGCCCGTACGTCGTCCCAGCCCCGCACCGGCACGCCGCCTCCGGACGTAGGCGCCTCCGGTACGGGTACGCCGGCGCCGGCGAGCGTGGCGTGGCAGCGCCGCTTGTCGAACAGCACGGCCAGCTCGTCGGGGTCGTCGAGCCGTACGCCACCGGTCAGGGTCCGTACGGCGGCGGTGAGCCCGGCGTACCAGCGGGCGCCGCCTTCGACCCGCGTGGGGTCGTCGGCGCCCCGCAGGAGCCGGTCCACCTCGGCGTCCTCGCCGGGTGAGTCGAGCCGTACGACCTCGTCGTCACCGAACGCCGCGCCGCCGTCGCGCAGCACGTCGCGCCAGGGCACCACGCGCGGCGCGGGCAGCCCGGCGTCGCGCACCGCGCGGGCGAAGAGGTCCACGCGGCGGTTCCCGGGGTTGCCGACGACGGCGAACCGCCGCCCGTGCGGGCTATTCCCCGACGGCGACATAGCGCCAGGTCCGGCCGTCGTACTCGTCCTCTTCCGCGTTGTCCTTGTCGAGGTCGAGGCGCACCCCTGCGGGTTCCAGGGTCTCCCGGATGCGCTGCTGGAGCGGTCCGCTGATGTAGTGGTGGTGGAGGTCGAGCCGCTTGAGGTGGGTGAGCGGCTGCCCGTCCAGCAGGGCGGTGGCGCCGTCGTCGGTGAGCACGCCCATGGACAGGTCGAGGGTCTCCAGCCGGGCGACGACGGGCGCGGAGGCCACGGCGGTGGCGATCTCGTCCTGGTACTCGCAGTTGCGCAGGGCGAGGTGGCGCAGGCGCGGCAGGCGTGCCCCGTCCAGGATGGGAGCCAGGTCGCCCAGCTCGCTGTCGCCGCCGTAGTCGGAGATGCCGAGCCACAGGTCGAGGTGTTCGAGGGCGGGCAGGTCGCTCGCGGCGATGCCGCGCACCGCGTCGGCCGGCATGCCGCCGGACTCGACGACGAGGGTGCGCAGCCGCCGGTGGCTGACGGCGGGGAACTCCAGGCCGCTGGCGCCGCGTACGCCGAACTCCTCGAGGTCGGGGAACGCGTGGAGGAGCGGACCGACGTCGGCCTGGTTGATCCAGGAGATCTCGCACTCCTCCGACTCCATGTCGCCGAGGAACAGGGCGCGCAGCGACGGCAGCTCGGCGCGCGCGTCGAGCAGCGCCCCGTACACCGGCTTGAGGCCGGCGTCGCCGTCGTACGCCTCCTCGACCGCGCCGACGACGATCGCGCGGACGCGGGTGGTGTCGACCGTGGCGGCGAACCGGGCCAGGGCCTCCGGCCAGCTCTCCTCGGCGTCGTAGGTGTCGGTGGAGATCCGCCAGGCGACGGCGTCGGCAGCAGGCAGGTCGTCCGCCTTGTCGTTCCCTTCGTCCTCCGGACCGGGGAAGTCGAAGACGGGCAGTCCGTACCACTCCCGCAGGTGTTCCGCGTAACTCATGTCCCCGCCGCTCCTCGCTGTCGCCGTTCGATGTGCTGAAAGTTGTAGCAAGCGGCACTGACAACTCCGGTGGCCGGGGCGGACGAAGCCCCGTTGTCAGACCCTCCCCCTACCGTCGGAGGCAGTCGGGCGCACCGGGTGTCCGGCGAGGAGGGAACGCGTATGTACCGGCAGGGAGATGTGCTGATCGTGCCTCTCGCGGAGGCGGCGGTGCCGCCGCACGTCGCGGACACGGCGGACGAGCCGCGGGACGCCCGTGGGCGGATGGTGCTGGCGCTGGGCGAGGTGACGGGGCATGCGCACGCCGTCGTGGGTCCGGGCCGGCTGGTGCGGGAGCCGGGGGCGTTCGGGCCGATGCTGCTGCATCTGCCGGACGGCGGGCGGGTGGTGCACGAGGAGCACGCGCCGATCCCGCTGCCGAAGGGCTGGTACCGGGTGGTGCGCCAGCGGGAGTACGTGCCGGGCGCGGTGCGGCTGGTGGCGGACTGAACGGCGGACCGAGCACCTGGGTGCCGGACGGCGAGGATACGGGAGGGAACGGAATGACGGGCGTGGTGACGGGTGTGGTGACGGACGTGAATGACGTGGTGACGGACGTGCTGGCTGATGTGGCGTCCTGGCGGGCGGTCGCGACGGCGACGGAACCCGCTGACCGTGCGGCGGCGGAGGCGGGCGTGCGGCTCGCGTACCGGCGGGCCGGACTGGCGGAGCCGGAGCGCATCGTGTGGGCGGGCTCGCCCCTGGAGGCGGTACGGCTGCTGAGGGCGGCGGACGGCGACGCGCCGACGGCGCCGGGCGCGCGGGGCCGCGGCGTGCGGGACGAGGTGCGCAGCGCCCCGTGGGCGGCGGAGCGGACGTGGCTCCACGAGCGGCTCGGCGCGCGGGGCTGGGGCGAGCGGTGGGGCACGACGGGCGCCCGGCTGTGGGACACCACGCAGGCGCTGGCGTCCCGGATCCGTACGGGTGTGGTCGAGGAGCTCGCCGACGGCGGGCCGCAGGAGGCCGAGGTGAGGTTGCTGCTGCTCGACGCGGTGCTCGGCCAGCACGACGCGGCCTGGCTGTGCGCGTTCGACCCGGAGGAGGGCACGCCGCTGGACGGCCTGGCCGATGTGGCCCGCGCCGCCGGCTGGTGGTGGCCGTACGAGAGGGTCGCCGTGGTGTGCGAGCGTCCCGTGGAGCTGCACCGCGACGAGGCCGGCCGGCTCGACCGCGGCGACGGCCCGGCCCTCGCCTACCCGGACGGGTTCGCGCTCCACGCGTGGCGCGGGATGCCCGTGCCCGCCGAGTTCGTCGCCACGCTCGACACACTCACGCCGGACCGGATCCGGGACGAGGAGAACGCCGAGCTGCGCCGGGTCATGCTGGAGCACTACGGCTACGACCGCTATCTGCGGGAGTCGGGCGCCGAGCCGGTGCACCGGGACGAGACGGGTGTGCTGTGGCGGATACCGCTGCCGGACGACGAGGACGTGGCGATGGTGGAGGTCGTCAACTCCACGCCCGAGCCGGACGGCACGAGCCGTACGTACTGGCTGCGCGTGCCGCCCTCCACCAGGACCGCGAAGCAGGGCGTCGCCTGGACGTTCGGGCTGGCGGCGGACGCGTACGAGCCGCTGCGCCAGACCTGACGTCAGGCGAAGCTGAGGCTGCCGGTGCGGGTGCGCTTCAGTTCGAAGAAGTCGCGGTGCCCGGCGAGGGTGCGGAACGCGTCGAAGAGGCGGACGGCCTCGTCGCCGCGCGGGACGGAGTTGAGGACGGGGCCGAACCAGACCGCCCCGTCGATGTGGAGGGTCGGGGTTCCCACGTAGGCGTCGGCGGCCGGGTCCCTGCCGGCGTCGTGGCTGCGGCGGACCGCCTCGTCGTACGCCGGGTCGTGCGCGGCGGCCGCCAGGTCGGCGGGCAGACCGAGGGTGGCCAGGGCCTCGGCGATGACGGTGTCGAAGTCGTCGTTCTCGTCCTGGTGTATGCGGGTGCCGAACGCCGTGTAGAGGTCGCGCAGCACGCCCTCGCCGTAGCGCTCCGCGGCGGCGGCCGCGACGCGGACGGGGCCGACGGACCGGTCGACGAGGTCCCGGTACCAGTCGGGCAGGTCGTTGCCGAGGTTGTGCAGATAGAGGCTCATGACGTGGAAGCGGACGTCGAGGCCGCGGTGGCGCTCGACCTCCAGGATCCAGCGGGAGGTGATCCAGGCGAAGGGGCAGGCGGGGTCGAACCAGAAGTCGACGGTGGTGCGGGGCTGTCCGGTGTCCATGTGCCCGAGGCTAGCGGCGGGGTGTCCAGGGTGAGCGGGCCATTCACGGCGTGTTCGCCTGGGCCATTTCCGCGAGCTTCACGACGGTGTTCCAGTTGCGGCTGGTGGCGGTGACGCCCTTGAAGAGAGCGGGGCGCGCCAGGACGTCGGCCAGCTTGGAGCGGCCCATGCCGTCGGGGAGGTAGAGGTACAGCACGCGGTCGCCGAGCCGGAACTCCTCCGGCAGGAAGGCGGCGCGGTCGACGGAGGCGAACCGGTCCTCGGTGACGGGCTCGGACAGATAGGTGACGTGGAGCTGCTTGGGCTCCAGCTCGGCGGCGGGGAACGGGCAGGCGTCCACGACGGCCCGCAGATAGGGGCCGCCGCGGACCAGGCAGTCGACGGGGAACCCGAAGTGCCGCTGCAGAGCGGCTTCGAGCTCTGCTGCCAGCGCGCCCTCGTCGGCGCCTGACGCAGAAGTGAAGACCGCGTTGCCGGACTGGAGGTAGGTCCGTACGTCGCTGTGTCCGAGCCCGGTGAGGACGGCTCGGAGTTCTGCCATGGGGACCTTCTTGGCCCCGCCCACGTTGATCCCCCGCAGGAGGGCGGCGTACCGGCTGCTCGTCATGACCGCCAGCCTAGGTCGTGTCCGGCGGATCATGCCTGGCCCGCCCTCCCCCGCAGAGCGGGGCTGCGACCACCGCAGGCGTCGAGGTGCCGCCGGCGCTAGCGGGACGCCGGGCGTGGGCCAACCGGTCATCCCGGCGGGTGCGAGACTGGACCGGCGGTAGCGGGGACGCGTGTGAAGGGCGAGGCAGGGCATGGACGAGGCGCGGGCGCGGGGCATCCTGGACGCCGCCGGGTACGGGCGGCGCGGCAAGCCCGTGACGCTGCTGGCGCTCGGCGAGAACGCGGTGTTCGGGGACGGCGACCTGGTGGTGAAGGTCGGCCGGGACGCCGAGCTGCTGGAGCGGGCCCGGCATGAGCTGGCCGTGGCGGGGTGGCTGGCGGACGCGGGTGTCCCTGCCGTGCGGGCGGCTGAGCCGGAGGCGCGGCTGGTGGACGGCCACCCGGTGACGGTGTGGCACCGGCTGCCGGAGGCCGTCCGCCCGGCCGAGCCGCGGGATCTGGCCCCGCTGCTGCGGCGGGTGCACGAGCTGCCGGCGCCGCCGTTCCCGCTGCCGCACCGTGATCTGCTGGGCGGCGTCGAGCGGTGGCTGCGGCTCGCGGGCGACGCGATCGACCCGGCGGACGCCGCGTTCCTGCGGGAGCGCCGGGACGCGTTCGCCGACGCGGCGGCCGCGCTCGCCCCGCATCTGAAGCCGGGCCCGATCCACGGCGACGCCCTCCCCCGCAACGTCCATGTGGGCCCGGAAGGGCCGGTCCTGGTCGACCTGGAGACGTTCGCCTCGGATCTGCGCGAGCACGATCTGGTGGTGCTCGCCCTGTCGCGGGACCGCTACGGGCTCGCGCCTGAGGCGTACGACGCGTTCACCGAGGCGTACGGCTGGGACGTCCGCGAGTGGGAGGGCTGCGCGCTGCTGCGGGGCGCGCGGGAGACGGCGAGCTGCGCGTGGGTCGCCCAGCACGCCCCGGCCGCTCCGAAGGCGCTGGCCGAGTTCCGCCGCCGGGTGGCGTCGCTGCGGAACGGCGACCCGGAGGTCCGCTGGTACCCGTTCTGACGGGCTGTCATGATGTGCGCGCGAACTCCCTTCCGCGAATGGAGGCTTGGCGATGCGCGTGGAACTCGGCGAGGTGGCCCTGGAGGTCCGGGACAGCGGCGGTACGGGCCCGGTGGTGCTGCTGGTGCACGGCTTCCCGGACACGCACGCCTGCTGGCGCCATCAGGTGCCGGCGCTGAACGCCGCCGGGTACCGCACGATCGCCCCGGACCTGCGCGGCTTCGGCGGCTCCGGCCGTCCGGAGGGCACCGCGTCGTACGCGCCCGCCCGTTCCGTGGCCGATCTGCTGGAGCTGCTCGACCGCGAGGGCGTCGACCGCGTCCATCTCGTGGGGCACGACTGGGGTTCCGGCATCGTCCAGCAGCTCGCCATGGCGGCGCCGGACCGCGTGGCGAGCCTGTCGCTGCTGTCCGTGGGCCATCTGGCGGCGCTGCGGGACGCGGGCTGGGAGCAGCGCCGCTGGTCCTGGTACATGCTGCTGTTCCAGTACGAGGGGATCGCCGAGGAGTGGCTGCTGCGCGACGGCGCCGCGCGGGCGCGGGAGTTTCTCGCCGAGCATCCGGACCGTGACGAGGTGCTGGCGCGGCTGAGCGATCCGGGCGCGCTGACCGCCGCGCTGGCCATCTACCGTGCGGGCCTTCCGCCGGAGGCGATGTTCGGCCCGGAACTGCCGCTTCCGCCGCTGCCCGGTCCCGTCCTGGGCCTGTGGAGCGCCGGCGACCGGTTCCTCACCGAGGCGTCGATGTCCGGCACGGGCAAGCACGTCGCGGGATCCTGGCGGTACGAGCGGATCGACGACGCCGGGCACTGGCTCCAACTGGACGCGCCGGAACGGGTGAACGCGCTGCTGCTCGACTTCCTCGCCGAGCACGCGTAAGCGAAACCGGGGGTCCTCGCCCAGCCTCGCCAGCCTCGTTCAGCTCGCCACGGGCTCCACCGACGGCTCCGGTTCCCGCAGTGGCCACACCGGGTCGACGACGGCGTCGGGCGTGCCCTTGCGGCGCAGGAACTGCTGGAAGTCGGTCGCCCACGCGGCGTACCACTCCACCTGCCGCTTGTGCAGCTCGCCCGGGGTGAGCACCGCCACCGCGGCGTGCCGCTCGGCTATCGCGCAGGCCACCCGCACCGCGGCCTGCGCGTCGGCGGCCGCCTCGTGCGCCCCGTCGAGGACCACGCCGTACTCGGCGCAGACCGCCTCCAGGTTGCGCTTGCCGCGCCGGTAGCGGTCGACGGCCCGGTCGATGGTGTACGGGTCGACGACCGGGCCTATGGGCGCGCCGCCCAGCCGCTCCCGCAGCGACGGCAGTCCGTACCGCCGCAGCTCGGCGGTGAGCAGCGTCAGGTCGAACGCCGCGTTGTACGCGACGACGGGCACGCCGCGCGTCCAGTACCCGGCGAGTGCGTCGGCGATCTCGTCGGCGACCTCGCGGGCCGGGCGGCCCTCGCCCGCGGCGCGTTCGTTGCTGATGCCGTGGATGGCGGACGCCTGCGCGGGGATACGGACGCCGGGGTCGGCGAGCCACTCCTTGCGCGCGTGGGTCTCCCCGCCCCGCATCTCGACGACCGCGGCCGTCACGATTCTCGCTTCGAGCGGTTCCGTTCCCGTCGTCTCCAGGTCGAAGCCGACGAGTGTCTCCCCGTGCCAGCGCATGCCGAACCTCCTTCGCGGCGCCGTCCTTGTCGCGGCGCCGTCCCCCAGTGGGTCTTCACCCTCGCACGCGGCACTGACAACGGCCGACGGGCCCCCACATCGCGCCACGTCTCATGACACAGGGCGTGAATCCGCCCAGAACGACTCGAACTCCTCGCGGTACGTCTCGAACAGTCCGTGGTCCGTGTCCTGCGCGGCGGTGACGACGGCCCGCCGCCCGCCGCCGCGCAGCACGAGCACGGGGGCTTCCATGCCGCGGGCGCGCCGCAGGTAGGACTGCACGATGCCGACGCCGTCCGGACCGTCCCCGTCGACCAGGTACGCGGTGAACCGCGGGGTCTCGTCGAAGACCTGGATCTCGAAGGCGCCCGGGTCGCGCAGCTTGGAGCGGACGCGCCGCATGTGGAGGATGTTCATCTCCACGGAGCGGCTCAGCTCGCCCTTCTTGATGCCGAGCTCCCGTTCGCGCCGCTTCACGGCGCTGCTCGCCGGGTTGAGGAACAGCAGCCGTATCCGGCAGCCGGACTCGGCGAGGCGGACGAGCCGGCGCCCGGAGAAGTTCTGCACGAGCAGGTTGAGGCCTATGCCGATGGCGTCGACGCGCCGGGCCCCGCCGAAGAGGTCCTCGGCGGGAAGCTGCCGCTGGAGCCGCACCCGGTCGGGGTGGACGGAGACGACGTCGGCGTACCGGTCCCCCACAAGGTCCTCGACGGCGTCGACGGGCAGCCGGTGCGCGGAGGGCACTCCGGCGCCGCTGCCGAGGATCTCCAGGAGCCGGGCGGAGGCCCGTTCGGACTGGTCGAGGACGTTCCGGGACAGGGCGCGGTTGCGGGAGACCACGTTGCGGGTGACCTCCAGCTCGTCGAGGGCCAGCTCGACCTCGCGCCGGTCGTCGAAGTACGGCTCGAAGCAGGGCCAGTGCTGCACCATCAGCTCGCGGAGCTGCGGGAGCGTGAGGAAGCTGAGGACGTTGTCGTCGGCGGGGTCCAGGAGGTAGCCCTTCCTGCGGGACACCTCGCGGACGGCGACGGCCCGTTGCACCCACTCCTGCCCGGCGGGGCCGGCGGCGGCGACCACCCATTCGTCGCCGTGCATGGGCTCGTAGATGGGCCGCAGTACGGCGGCGACGACCGCCCGCAGCCGCTGTTCGACCAGATTCAGCCAGATATAGGCGCGTCCGGCGCGCTGCGCGCGGGTGCGGACCTCACGCCAGTCCTCGGCGTCCCACTCCAGCTCCGCACCGATCTCCATGGGCCGGGCGAGTGAGACCGCGCCGGGCGGGACATCAGCGGGGTCTGCGGAGTCCCCCTCATGACCTGAGTCACCTGGGGGCAGCTCCAGCCCTCCCGAGCTCACCCACGCACCGCCTTCTGCTCCTGAACCGGCCGTCTCCAACGATCAAGGAAGGGTACTCCGGGAGGGCGAGACAGTGCAGCCGGATGCACAGGCTCCTTTCCCAACCTCCCTGTTTCCGGCGGCCGTTCCGGATCTTCACGGCCCGGGGAGTGAGCTGATTCATAGTGGTGAGCCGCACCGCCGCCACCCCGGCGCGGGCCCGGCGGACGGCACCGGCGCGCGCGGCGGCCGTTCCTCGCTCCGGGGGACGGCGGGTAACGCGAGGTTGACCCGGGCAACCGGCCGGCCGCCCGGTCCGATCGTCCGACGAATCCGGGCCACGTCCCGGCGACGGCCGGACGGCACGTCACCGGCGGGCCACGGCGCACCAACAGGTCGATTTCCGGCCAGACCGTCCCATGGCCGCGCCCGATTCCCCGGTCACCCGGTAGGACCGTCCGGCGTCCTAGGACGTCGCGCGACTTTCGTGGAGGATCGGGCCAAATGACCCCAGCAGCCGGATCAGAATGGAAGAGTCCTATCTATGCAGGTCTGGCCGGGACAGGCGTATCCGCTCGGCGCCACCTACGACGGCGCCGGAACCAACTTCGCGGTCTTCTCGGAGGCCGCCGACCGCATCGAGCTGTGCCTCCTCCACGAGGACGGCTCCGAGACCGCCGTCGAGCTGCGTGAGACCGACGCGTTCGTACGGCACGCGTACCTGCCCGGCGTGATGCCCGGGCAGCGGTACGGATTCCGGATCCACGGGCCCTACGCGCCGGAGCGCGGGCTGCGCTGCAACTCCGCGAAGCTGCTCCTCGACCCGTACGCGCGCGCGGTCGCCGGGTCCATCGACTGGGACGAGGCGGTGTACGGCTACCACTTCGGCCGGCCCGACTCGCGCAACGACCTGGACTCCGCCCCGCACAGCATGTCGTCCGTGGTCGTCAACCCGTACTTCGACTGGGGCGACGACCGGCCGCCGCGCACCGAGTACCACCGCACGGTCATCTACGAGGCCCATGTGAAGGGCCTGACGATGCTCCACCCGGCCCTGCCGAAGGAGCTGCGCGGCACGTACGCGGGCCTGGCCCACCCGGCGATCGTCGAGCATCTGACGGAGCTGGGCGTGACGGCCATCGAGCTGATGCCGGTGCACCAGTTCGTCCATGACCACCGGCTGGTGGACTCCGGGATGGCGAACTACTGGGGCTACAACACGATCGGCTACTTCGCCCCGCACAACGCCTACGCCTCCTGGGGCGACCGGGGCCAGCAGGTGCTGGAGTTCAAGTCCGCCGTACGCGCCCTGCACAAGGCGGGCATCGAGGTCATCCTGGATGTGGTGTACAACCACACGGCCGAGGGCAACCACCTCGGGCCGACGCTGTCCTTCCGTGGCCTGGACAACGCGTCGTACTACCGGCTCGTCGAGAACAGCCCCCGGTACTACATGGACACGACCGGCACCGGGAACTCGCTGCTCATGCGGTCGCCGCACGTGCTCCAGCTGATCATGGACTCGCTGCGCTACTGGGTGACCGAGATGCACGTCGACGGGTTCCGCTTCGATCTGGCGGCGACGCTGGCCCGCCAGTTCCACGAGGTGGACCGGCTGTCGTCGTTCTTCGACCTGGTGCAGCAGGACCCGGTGGTCTCCCAGGTGAAGCTGATCGCGGAGCCGTGGGACGTGGGCGAGGGCGGCTACCAGGTGGGGAACTTCCCGCCACTGTGGACCGAGTGGAACGGCAAGTACCGGGACACGGTCCGCGACCTGTGGCGGGGCGAGCCGCGGACCCTCGCCGAGTTCGCGTCCCGGCTGACCGGCTCGTCCGACCTGTACCAGGACGACGGCCGGCGCCCGCTCGCCTCCGTCAACTTCGTGACCTGCCACGACGGGTTCACCCTGCGGGACCTCGTCTCGTACAACGAGAAGCACAACGACGCCAACGGCGAGAACAACCGGGACGGCGAGAGCCACAACCGGTCCTGGAACTGCGGTGTGGAGGGCGAGACCGACGACGCCGGCGTCCGCGCGCTGCGGATGCGCCAGATGCGCAACTTCATCGCCACGCTCATGCTGTCCCAGGGCGTGCCGATGATCAGCCACGGCGACGAGTTCGGCCGCACCCAGGGCGGCAACAACAACGCCTACTGCCAGGACGGCGAGCTGGCCTGGGTGCACTGGCCGGAGCCCGGCCGGGACACCCCGGCGGACGACGGCGCGCAGGACGAGGCGCGGTCGCTGCTGGAGTTCACCCGCGCCATGGTGTGGCTGCGCCGCGACCACCCCGTGTTCCGGCGCCGCCGGTTCTTCCACGGGCGCCCGGTCGAGGGCACGCACGACGACCTGTCGGACATCGCGTGGTTCACGCCGGAGGGCAAGGAGATGACGTCCCGGGACTGGCAGGCGGCCCACGCCAGGGCCCTGTCGGTGTTCCTGAACGGGCACGCCATCTCGGAGCCGGGGCCGCGCGGCGAGCGCATCTCGGACGACTCGTTCCTGCTGATGTTCAACGCGAGCCCGGACGACCTGGAGTTCGTGGTGCCGGTCAACCACGGCCGCCAGTGGCAGGTGGTCGTGGACACGGCCGTCCCCGACGGTGTCGCGCCCGGTCAGGGCGCCAAGGTCGCGGCCGGCGACCGGCTGACGCTGACCGGCCGCAGCCTGACGGTACTGCGCCGTCCGGCGTGACGGGGGGCGCGGGAGGCCACCGGACTGGGGAGTGTCCGGCGGATCATGCCGGCATCGCGGGGCCTTCACCGCGGCCCAGGCATGATCCGCCGCACACGGCCTAGGCCGGACGGGGGGCCTCCTGGCGTCCATCGCATGAGGTGATGAGAGACACGCCGTACGGCCGGGTACGTACGTTCGCATGACGCCCCACGCCACGTACCGGCTCCAGCTCCAGCCCGCGTTCCCGTTCGCCGCGGCCGCGCAGGCCGTGCCGTACCTCGCCTCGCTCGGGGTCTCCCATCTGCATCTGTCACCGGTCCTGGAGGCCGTCCCCGGGTCCGCGCACGGCTACGACGTCACCGACCACGCGCGCGTACGGGACGAGCTCGGCGGCGAGGAGGGGCTGCGCGCCCTGGCCCGCACCGCCCGCGCACACGGCCTCGGACTCGTCGTCGACCTGGTGCCCAACCACATGGCGGCCGCGCTGCCGCACAACCGGCCGCTGTGGGAGGTGCTGCGCCAGGGGCCCTCCTCACCGTACGCGCGCTGGTTCGACATCGACTGGGAGGCGGGCGGCGGCAAGGTGCTGCTGCCCGTGCTGCCGGCCCGGATCGGCGAGGTCATGGGCGATCTGCGCGTCGACGCGGAGGCGGGCCTGCTGCGCTACGGCACGCAGGTCTTCCCGCTGCGGGACGGTACGGCCGGGCTGCCGCTGCCGGAGCTGCTGGACGCCCAGTGGTACCGGCCGGTGTGGTGGCGGCTGGCCCGTACAGAGCTGAACTACCGCCGGTTCTTCACCATCTCGGACCTCATCGGGGTGCGCGTGGAGGACCCGGAGGTGTTCGACGCGACCCACGCCAAGATCGTGGAGCTGGTACGGGACGGCGTCGTCGAGGGGCTGCGGATCGACCACCCGGACGGGCTCGCGGACCCGGAGGGGTATCTGCGCGCGCTGCGCACGGCGACGGGCGGCGCCTGCTGGACGGTCGTCGAGAAGATCCTCACGGACGACGAGACCCTCCCTGCGGCCTGGCCCGTGGCGGGCACCACCGGGTACGACGCGCTGCGCCGCGTCGACGGGCTGTTCGTGGACGAGGCGGGTGCGGCGGAACTGACGGAGCTGTACCGGGGGTTCGCGGCGCCGGCCGGGGACCGGGGCGGCCACTGGGACGCGACGGCGCGCCGGGCCGCGTACAAGGTGGTGACGCACGAGCTGGCGGCGGAGGTGGCGTTCCTGACGCGGACGGCAGGCCGGATCTGCGCGGCGGACGTACGGCTGCGGGACCACGCGCCGTGGGCGCTGCGGGCGGCGGTGCGGGAGCTGCTGATCCGGGTGCCGGTGTACCGGCCGTACGGGTCGGGCGCTGAGGACGTGCTGTCGGCGGACGCGGCGCTGAGCGCGAAGGGGACGTTCGCCGTGCCGAAGGAGGCGGCGGCCGTCGACGTCGTACGGGATCTGGCGCTGGGGCGGCTCGGGGACGGGGCGGAGCACACCGCGTTCCGGGTGCGGTTCGCGCAGACGGCGTCGGCGCTGCGGGCGAAGTCGCTGGAGGACACGGCGTTCTACCGCTACGTGCCGCTGCTGTCGGCGAACGAGGTGGGCGGCGAGCCGGGGCGGCCGGCCGTGTCGCCGGAGGAGTTCCACACGTACTGCGCGCGCGTGGCCCGGGACTGGCCGGCGACGGGCACGGTCCTGTCGACGCACGACACGAAGCGCAGCGCGGACGTACGGGCCCGGATCGCGGTGCTGTCGGAGTGCCCGGGCCGGTGGGCGAAGCTGCTGGGGGACGTGGCGCGGGTGCCGGCGCCGGACGGGCAGTTGGCGTGGACGGCGTGGCAGACGGCGCTGGGGCTCGGCACGCCGTCGGCGGAGCGGCTGGGCGGGGCGCTGCTGAAGGCGGTGCGGGAGGCCGGGCTGCGCACGAGCTGGACGGAGCAGGACGCGGCGTACGAGCGGGCGGTCGCCGAGTTCGTGGCGGAGGGCCCCGCGGGGCCGCCGCAGTACACGGTGGCGGAGCTGGCGCGGGAGCTGGACCCGTACGTGCGGGCCAATGTGCTGGGCGCGGCGCTGCTGCACCTGACGATGCCGGGCGTGCCGGACCTGTACCAGGGCACGGAGGCGGTGTACGAGGCGCTGGTGGACCCGGACAACCGCGCGCCGTTCCGGGAGGCGCGGCCGGACGAGAAGACGGCGCTGACGCAGGCGGCGCTGGGGCTGCGGCGGCGGTGTCCGAAGGCGTTCGGGGAGGCGGGGGCGTACGCGCCGCTGGCGGCGGTGGGCCCGGCGGCCCGGCACTGTGTGGCGTTCGCCAGGTCGGGCCGGGTGGTCACGGCGGTGACGCGGCTGTCGCTGCGGCTGGCGGAGGCGGGCGGCTGGGGCGACACGTCGCTGACGCTGCCGGAGGGCCGCTGGGCGGACGTCCTGGAGGGCGGGGGCGGGGGCGTGGCCGGGGGCGGGGCGGGCTTCTGCGGCGGGCGGCCCGTCGGGCTGGCGGAGCTGTTCGCGGAGCGTCCGGTGGCGCTGCTGGCCCGTACGGAATGAATGGCCGTGAACGGGCCGTGTCGCGTCAGCGGGCGTCGAGGCGGAACGCCATCCGGCCGAAGGAGACCATGTCGCCGGGCTGGACGACGACCGTGCCCGTCACACGCCGCCCGTTCACGGTGGTGCCGTTGGTGGAGTTGAGGTCGCGCAGCATCCACAGCCCGCCCTGCAGGCTCAGCTCGGCGTGCAGCCGGGACACCGTCTCGTGGCTGAGCCGCAGCCCGTTCACCGGGTCCCGGCCGATCCGCAGCGGGTACGGGCCCGGCTCGGGCAGCAGCAGCTTCGGCAGCCGCTCCGCCTGCCAGGCCCGGCCGAGGCGCAGGGTGAACGCGGACATCCGTTCGACGGCGCCGAACAGTCGCTTCGACCAGCCGCCGCCGTCCTCGCGCAGGTCGTCGGTGAGCGCCGCCAGCTCGTCGGAACGGCGGGCGACCAGGGCGAGCTCCATGCGCCGCAGGAACGTGTCGTGGGACAGCTTTCCCTGCACGGCGCCCTCGCGGAGCATCTCCAGCGCGCGGTCCCGCTCGGCGTCCGAGAGCCGGGCGGGATGTGTCTGGGACTCAAAAGGCGACGTCACAGACGTGATTGTCGGCCGCGGGCACCCGAGGTGTCCAGACGGGCGCCGGCCTGTGACCGACCGGCGACACACGCGGGACGGCCACCGGCGGCGTCCCGGCGGTGTCCTGGCGACGTGCGCGCGGGACCCCGCCCCGGCCACCGGCGACGTACGCGCGACCCCGCTCACCACCACCGGCGGCGTACGCGCGACCCGCGCGCCACCCGATCGGCGAAGTGCCGTGCGCCCGGTTCGCGATCTTGTCAGGATGGGGGCGCGGTACCGAGGCTGCGATTCCACAAAGCCGGCCGACGACGAGGGGAACCCCGTGTTGTTCGAGGTGTGGGCGCCGAACGCGCGCGAGCGGGTGGAGCTGGACCTGGCGGGTGCCCGGCACCCGATGGAGCCCGACCCGCTGCGCGAAGGCTGGTGGATGACGACCGTGGGGGCGCCCGGCGGCGAGAGCGGCGTGCCGGACGGTACGCGGTACGGGTTCGCGCTCGACGGCGGCCCGGTGCTGCCGGACCCGAGGTCGCGCCGCCAGCCCGACGGGCCCGACGGGACGAGCGCGGTCGTCGACCACGCGGCGTACAGCTGGCGCCACACGCCGCCTGAGCGTGGTCTGCGGGGGGCGGTGGTGTACGAGCTGCACATCGGCACGTTCACGCCGGAGGGCACCCTGGGCGCGGCGGCCCAGCGGCTGGGGCATCTGGTCGAGCTGGGCGTGACGCACGTGGAGCTGATGCCGCTGTGCCCGTTCCCCGGCCGGCACGGGTGGGGGTACGAGGGGGTGTCGCTGTGGGCGGTGCACGAGCCGTACGGCGGCCCCGAGGCGCTGAAGCGCTTCGTCGACACCGCGCACGGCCTGGGCCTCGGTGTGGTCCTGGACGTGGTGCACAACCACCTGGGCCCTTCAGGGAACTATCTCCCGGCGTTCGGCCCGTACTTCACGGACACGCACCACACGCCGTGGGGCGCGGCCGTGAACCTGGACGCGCCGGGCTCGGACGAGGTGCGGGCGTTCCTGCTGGGCAGCGCGCTGGCCTGGCTGCGTGACTACCGGATCGACGGGCTGCGCCTCGACGCGGTGCACGCGCTGGCGGACACGCGGGCGCTGACGTTCCTGGAGGAGCTGTCGGCCGCGGTGGACGAGCTGTCGGTGGAGCAGGGCAGGGAGCACTTCCTGATCGCCGAGTCGGACCTGTGCGACCCGCGCACGACGACCCCGCGCGAGGCGGGCGGCATCGGGCTGCACGCGCAGTGGAACGACGACTTCCACCATGCCGTGCACACGGCGCTGACGGGCGAGTCGCAGGGCTACTACGCGGACTTCGCGCGCGCGCCGCTGGCCGCGCTGGCGAAGACGCTGGGGCAGGTCTTCTTCCACAACGGCACGTACTCGTCGTTCCGTGGCCGTACGCACGGCCGTCCCGTGAACGTGGAGACGACGCCGGCGCACCGCTTCCTCGGCTACGCCCAGACCCACGACCAGGTCGGCAACCGCGCGCAGGGCGACCGGCTGTCGGCGTCCCTCTCCCCCGGCCTGCTGGCGTGCGCGGCGGCCCTCGTCCTGACGAGCCCGTTCACGCCGATGCTGTTCATGGGCGAGGAGTGGGGCGCGGGGACGCCGTGGCAGTTCTTCACGGACCACACGGACCCGGAGCTGGCGGAGGCGGTACGGCGGGGGCGGCGGCGCGAGTTCGCGGCACACGGGTGGGCGGAGGACGACATTCCGGACCCGCAGGACCCGGCGACGCGGGACCGGTCGTGCCTGGACTGGTCGGAGCCGGAACGCGAGCCGCACGCCCGGCTGCTGGCCTGGTACCGGCGGCTGATCGCCCTGCGGTCCGCCGAGCCGGACCTGACGGACCCGGACCTGACGGCGCTGCGGGTGGTGTACGACGAGGAGGCCCGCTGGATCGCGTACCGGCGCGGGGACGTACGGGTGGCCGTGAACCTCGGGCCCCGGCCGGCCAGGATCCCGCTGGGGAGGGACCGGGTGCGGGTGCTGGCCGCGTGGGAGCCGGTGAAGGCTCCGGAGGGCGACGGGGGCGAGCTGGTGGTACCGGCGGAGTCCTGCGTGGTGCTGGGCGAGGGGTGAGGGGTCGGCCGGCTGAGTGGGGGGCGGCCCGCGATGCGGGGGGGGGGCGGCGGGCTTCAGGGGGCTGTGGTGAGGCGGGAGGCGAGTGCGGCCGCGGGGCCAGGGCGTTCGGGGTTCTCGGTGGCCGCGGCGCTGTGGAGGAGTTCGACGCGGTGCACGAGGCGGGGTTCGACGAGGGGTACGGCGACGGCTTCGGCGTCCGCCGGGACGGTGACGGGCAGGAGGGTGAGGCCGCGT
Source organism: Streptomyces sp. TRM64462 (assembly GCF_013362995.1). Lineage (GTDB taxonomy): Bacteria > Actinomycetota > Actinomycetes > Streptomycetales > Streptomycetaceae > Streptomyces. Next base: position 32,245 of record NZ_JABWDV010000258.1, read on the forward strand.
CCGGCGGCGGCGAGGGCGGTCAGGGTGCGGACGTCGGTGCCGTCGTAGCGCAGGGCGGGCCGGAAGCCGTACGTGCCGTGGGCGGCGCGCAGTTGGTCGAGCGGGAGCCCGGCGGCCGGGGCGTCCAGCCAGCGGGCCGCGGTGAGGTCGCCGAGGCGCAGGCCCGGGCGGTGGGCGAGGGGGTGCCCTGCGGGCAGGTGCACGGCGAGCGGGGCCTCGGCGACGGGGGTGGTGGTGAACGGGGCGGTGTCGGGCAGGTGCAGCGGGTCGCTGGGTGCGGCGAGCCCGTCGACGAGCCCGAGGTCGGCGGCGCCGGTGGCGAGGGCGGCCGGTATCGCGTCGCGGGGCTGGACGCGCAGCGTGACGCGGGCGGTGTCCGGCAGCGCGGCGAGCAGCCGGGGCCCGACGGCCAGGGGCGCGGCGGCGACGGTGACCGTCCCGGCGGGCGCGGCGGCCATCCGGCCGAGCTCGGCCCGGGCGGCGTCCAGCCGGAGCAGCAGCGGCACCGCGTGCTCCAGGAGTCGCGCGCCCGCCCGTGTGGGGGCGACGGGGCGGCGGGTCAGCAGCGGCAGCCCGAGGTCGCTCTCCAGGGCGGCGATGTGCTGGGACACGGCCGACTGGGTGTAGCCCAACCGGCGGGCGGCCGCCGAGAACGAGCCGAGCCGGGTCACCGTCACGAACGTGCGCAGGAGGTGGGGGTCCATGTCTCCCAGTGTGAACGGCCGGGCGGGCATCAGCGTTCCCGATGGGTGCAGCAGAAATCGTCGTTGGACGCGCCCGCGCGGCGGGCCCGACGATGACGCCATGACTGAGCAGAGCCCTGGCCCCGCCCGTACACCGCGTATCGCCCTCGTGGGAGACCGGTCCCCCGCCGTCACGTCCCACGCGCGCGTGCCCCGGCTGCTGGACGCGCTCGCGGACCGGGACGGGCTGGTCGTGGACGCGTACTGGGTGGGGACGGAGGACGCTGTGGAGCCGGGCGCGGTGGCCGGATTCGACGGGGTGTGGCTGCTGCCGGGCAGCCCGTACCGCAGCGAGGCGGGTGCTCTGGCGGCCGTACGGACCGCGCGGGAGCGGGGGATTCCGTTCCTGGCGACGTGCGCGGGGTTCCAGCACACGCTGCTGGAGTACGCGCGGCACGTGTGCGGCCTTCCGGCGGCGGCGCACGCGGAGACCGACCCGGACGCGGACCCCGACGACCTGGTGATCGCGCGGCTGGCGTGTGCGCTGGCCGGGCACGAGGGCGTGGTCCGCCTGGCGCCCGGGTCGCTGGCCGAGCGGGTGACGGGGGCGGAGCGGTCCGTGGAGCGGTACCAGTGCGTGTACGGCCCTGCCGGGCGGCATCTGGAGACGCTGCGGGCGCACGGGCTGCGGTTCAGCGGGGAGGACGAGGCGGGCGAGGTGCGGATCGTGGAGCTGCCGGGGCATCCGTTCTTCCTGGCCACGCTGTTCCAGCCGGAGCTGGCGGGCGACGGCACGCGCGCGCATCCGATGGTGCGGGCGTTCGCGGCGGCCACGGCGAGGCGGGTGCGCTGAGACCGGTGGGCTCGGAAGGTGTCAGCTCATCCGTACGACGAGGTCGGCGCGGGCCCGGCCGGGGGCGACCAGGCGGGCGTTGGCCTCGTCGGAGTCGCGGACCCAGCGTTCGGCGTGGGCGCGGTCCTTGCCGAAGCGTACGTGACGCTCGATCAGGCGGGGCACGCGGACGCGGTCGTCCAGCTCCAGGAACCAGCAGGCGTCGAGGAGGTCGCGGACGGGTGCCCAGGCCGGGTCGTCGAGCAGCAGGTAGTTGCCCTCGGTGACGACCAGGGGTACGTCGGGGGTGACCGGGATGCTGCCCGCGACGGGCTCCTCCAGGGTCCGGTCGAAGGCGGGCGCGTAGACGGTGACGTGCGGCTCGGCGGCGCGTAGGTCCTGTCCGGCGGATCATGCCTGGGCCGCGGGGTCTGGCACGCGCGTCTGCGGCGTTGTCGTCGGTCGCGATGGCTCCGCCATCCCTCCCTCCTCCGCCTTGCAGCCGCACGCACCAGACCCCGCTCACCAACCGCCCAGGCGAAGGTCCCGCGATGCCGGCATGATCCGCCGGACACTCCCTAGCCGGGCGAGCAGCGCGGCGTACCCGGCGGCGTCGAAGGTGTCGGGTGCGCCCTTGCGGCGGGCGCGGCCGAGGCACTCCAACTCGGCCTGCGCAAGGTGGAATCCGTCCATCGGGACGAGGACGGCGAGCCCGCCGAGCCGTTCCACGAGGCGGGCGGCCAGCGTCGACTTGCCGGCGCCCGGCGGCCCGGCGATCCCGAGGACACGGCGGGTACCGGGTGTGGCCAGGCGGCGGGCGCGGCCGGTGAGTTCCGCGAGCTGCTGCGCGTCCATGGCGGCATTCTCGCGCAGGGCGGTGCCGGAGGCGGCGGCCGCGTGCGAGTGGGTGGGCGATCGCTCAACAAGTCGCTACCGACGGGTAGCTGGAAGGCCGCATTCCGTCCACCATGTGACGCGAGCATGCCGAACGTACGCACGACGCACGTACGTACGCCTGCGCATGCCCGGTTCACGGCCCCCCACGAAGGAGATCCCATGGATGGACGCAGCGGCACCCGACGCTG
>NZ_JABWDV010000259.1 GCF_013362995.1 Streptomyces sp. TRM64462
GCCGGGGCGGCGGCGGTCACGACCCGGCAGACGCCCGTCGGAGCGGGCGGGGCGGCGCCGTGCGCTCAGCCCTTGACGGCGCCCGTCAGCATGCCCTTCTTGAAGTGCTTCTGGACGAACGGCGACGCGATCGCGACCGGCAGCAGCGCCATCACCATGACGGCCATCTGCACCGACAGCGGAGAGAGCTGACCCGTCCTGATCACCTGGGCCAGACCCGTCGGCGGCTCCTGCTTCTGCACGATCTGGATCATGACGTTCTGCAGTGGCATCATGTCCTGATCGGTCAGATAGATCGACGCGTTGAACCACGCGCTCCAGTACCCGACCGCGTAGAACAGCGCGATCACGGCGATCACCGCCCTCGACAGCGGCATGACGATCCGCCACAGGATCCGGAAGTCACCCGCCCCGTCGATCCGCGCGCTGTCGATCAGCTCCTGCGAGATGTTCATGAAGAACGCCCGCAGCACCAGGATGTTGAAGACGCTCACCGCACTCGGCAGGATCAGCGCCAGATACGTGTCGGTCAGTCCCAGCGCCTGCACCAGCAGATACGTGGGGATCAGCCCGGCGCCGAAGAACATCGTCGCCAGCAGCGTCATCAGGATCCAGCGGTGCCCCAGCGAGCCGGACCGGGACAGTCCGTACGCGCACAGCACCGACACCGTCATGCTGAACAGCGTGCCGACGACCGTGACCCCCAGGCTGACCAGCGCCGCCCGCTGCACCTGGCCGCCGCTCAGCAGCTCCTGGTACGCGACGAACGTGATGTCCTTCGGGACGACGACAAGACCGCCCGCCTCCGTGATGGTCTTCCGGGACGACAGGCTCGTGACGACCACGATCCACAGCGGGAACAGGATCGCGAAGCACGCCCCGGCCAGCACCAGGCCCTTCGCGGCGAGCCCCGCCTTCCGGGGCTCCTCCTCCCACACCGGGCGGGGCGGCGCCGCCCACCGCCTCGGAGTCGACGACAGCGACGTCACTTCTTGTACACCCCCTGCTCACCCATCAGATGGGCGACCTTGTTGGCCGTGAGGACCAGTCCCAGCCCCACGACGCCCTTGATCAGACCGGCGGCCGCCGCGTAGCTGAAGTCCTGGTTGCGCAGACCCGTCCACCACACGTACGTGTCGAGGACCTCTGCCGCGTCCGGCCCCACGGCGTCCCGTTGCAGCAGCAGCTGCTCGAAGCCGACCGTCAGCGCGTCGCCGACGCGCAGCACGAGCAGCAGGGCGATCACCGGGCGCAGCGCGGGCAGCGTCACATGCCACATCCGCCGCCAACGGCCGGCGCCGTCCATCGCGGCCGCCTCGTACAGGTCCTGACTGACCGCCGACAGCGCGGCGAGGAAGACGATGACGCCCCAGCCGGCGTCCTTCCAGATGCCCTCCGACGTCACCAGGAACTTGAAGAACCCCGGGTCCGTCATCAGGTCGAAGCCCTCGATGCCGTGCTGCCGCAGCGTCTGGGCGATGATGCCGGCGCCGCCGAAGATCTGCTGGAAGACGGTGATGACCAGCACCCAGGAGAAGAAGTGCGGCAGGTACATGACCGCCTGGGCGACCGCCCGCACCCGGGGCCGGACGACGCTGTTGATCAGCAGCGCCAGCAGGATCGGTACCGGGAAGAACAGCACGAGCTGGAGGAAGAACAGCACCAGCGTGTTCTCCACGGCCCGCCAGAACGCCGAGTCCGCGAAGATCCGCTCGAACTGCTCGAACCCGATCCACGGGCTCTCCAGCATCGCCACGAAGCCGTTCTCGCTGAGGTACGGGTCGTAGTCCTGGAACGCCACCACGTTGCCGAGCACCGGGACGTAGTTGAACACCAAGACCAGCAGCAGCGCGGGCACCGTCATCAGAATGAGCGCCCGGTCCCGCCGGAACTTGATCCGCAGACCCAGCTTCCGCGGCCCGCCCCCGGGACCGGTGGCCGCCGCGGCGGCCGCGCGGGGGGCGGGCACACCTCCGGGCCCACCGCCCGGCGCGCCTCCGGGTGCGTCGCCGGGTGCGTCCACGGTCACGTCGTCGGCGGTACCGCCCCGTACCGTGCTGTGCTGCGACACGGTTCTCTCCTTGCGTGTCGGCGTGTCAGTTCGCGGCGGAGCCGGTCTCGTCGAGGAGCTTGCGGTACCAGTCGCGCAGCTTGTCGCCGCCCTTGCTCTTCCATTCGGACACGGCCTGCTGGACGTCGCTGACCTTCTTGCGGCCCCGCACCACGTCGTCCTCCAGCTGCTCGAAGTCGTCGGCGAGGTTGGTCCACTGGGACGGCTCCGTCACCGTCAGCCCGTAGAAGGACGTCTTCGTCGTGAACGCGCCCATCCGCTGCTGCCATTCGACCTGCGCCCTGGCGATGTCCGGGTGGTCCGGGTGCGCGATGTACGGCGCGGGGTCGCCGGTCAGGTCGAAGGCGGACGTCACCTGGTTCAGCCCGGTGTCGTTCTTGACGGGCAGGCCCTTCTGGTACGTGAAGTGGGTGCCCTCGATGCCGTAGTCGACGAGCATGCGCTCCTTCGTGCCGTACGGCCCCGCGCAGAAGTTGGCGATGGCCAGGAAGTCCCGTACGACCGCCTCGGACGCCTTCTTGCTGACGAAGGTGAAGATGCCCGCCGGCTGCTGGGCGAAGAGCTTCGGGGCCGAGCCGTCCGCCCCGAAGATGTCCATCGCGCTGATCTTGAACTCGGGGTTCTGCTTGGCCTGTTCGGCGGTCTTCGAGTACCAGTGGGACAGGTCGTTGTTGTAGACGAGGACCTGGCCGGACGTGAACCGGTTGCCGGAGTCTCCCTGGTTCTGGGCGAACGCGTCCGGATGGACGAAGCCGCCCGCGTACAGCTTGCGCGTCCATTCGAGGGCTTCCAGGTACTCCTGGGTCTCGATCCGGTTGACCAGGGTGCCGTCGACCATGTTCCACCACAGCGCCTTGTCGCTGCCCGGGAACACCCCGAACACCTGGAACGCGGTCCACTTCATGTCGTCGCAGGCCCACACCTTGCTCTTCGCGGCGGTGGCCTCCTTCGCCCACGCCAGGAACTCGTCGGCGGACTTCGGCACCTGCCAGCCGCGCCGGGCGAAGACGTCCTGCCGGTAGAACGGCGCGATGTTGGGGACGAACGGGGCGGGCATCGGGATGCCGCGCAGCGCCCCGCCGAAGATGGCCCGCTGCCAGGCGTCCGTCGGCACGGCCGCCAGGTTCGGGTAGTCCTTCACCCTGTCGCCGGACAGGTACGGGCCGAGGTCGGCGAACTTGGCGTTCACGGCGCTCGGGATCTTGCCGGTGAGGTTCCAGCCCGGCACGACCACGACGTCCGGGATGTCGCTGGAGGCGAGCACCGCGCCCAGCTTCTCGTCGTACGTGTTGCCGTCCTGGTTCTGCCACTGCGTCGTGACGCCGATGGCCTCGTTCATCGCCTTGTACCACGGGTTGTCGCTCGGCGGCGGCGAGCCCCACAGCGGCGCCATGATCCGCACGGTGCCGCCCTTGCCCAGCTTCTCCGGCACCGACGTCTTCAGCTGCGCCGCGGCGATCGCGGCCGTGAAACCGGCCGACGAGCCGTTCTTCGACGGGATGTCGGGCTCCACGACGTTCTGCGGCACATACGTGGGGAGGATCTTCGCCGCCTCCTTGCCGCTGGTGGCGCCGTCCTTCCGTTCGCTGCGCGAACCCCCTCCGCAGGCGGCGAGCAACGGCACCCCGCCCGCCACCGCGGCCGCTGCGACCGCCGTGGAGGCGAGGAAGCTTCTCCGGCTCGGTGAGGAGTGCGGAGCGGAGGAGGAGTTCGGCGTCATTGCGTCAACCCTTCATGGCGCGCCGAGGCATCCGGCGCGATGCGCCGGCCGGCGGAGTGTCGAGGAAGGAGGAAAGCTGCGTGAGCTGGGTGGGCTGCGTGTCGAGCGTGTCGAAGCGCTTCGATGTTGCTGCGAGGTTAAGTGAACGAAACCAGCCGCACAAGGCCCGTTGGCAAGATTCCCCGAACCTCGGGAGAGCCGCAGGTGGGCCGTAAGGGGCCGTGCTGCCCGGACGCAACCGAGATGTTGCCGAGGTGTGTCTTGACACCCGCACATCACCAGTCAGAGCATCGAAGCGCTTCGAAAGATCGCTTCCGCATCTCCACAAGGGGACTCCCACGTGACCGCAGACCGGCTGCCTTTCCGTGACCCGCAGCTGCCGTTCGGCAAGCGCGTCGACGACCTCCTCGGGCGGCTCACGCTCGACGAGCGGATCGCGATGCTCCATCAGTTCGGGCCCGCCGTCGACCGCCTGGGCGTCGCCGCGTTCCGCACCGGCCAGGAAGCCCTGCACGGCGTCGCCTGGATGGGCCCCGCCACCGTCTTCCCGCAGGCCGTCGGGCTCGGCGCCACCTGGAACGACGACCTCGTACGCCGCGTCGGCGAAGCCGTCTCGCGCGAGGTCCGCGCCATGCGCGCCCGCGACGACCGCGTCGGCCTCAACGTGTGGGCCCCCACCGTCAACCTGCTCCGCCACCCGCTGTGGGGCCGCGGCGAAGAGGGCTACTCCGAGGACCCCGCCCTCACCTCCGCCATCGCCACCGCCTACACGCGCGGCCTGCGCGGCGACCACCCCGCGTACTGGCGCACCGCCCCCGTCCTCAAGCACTGGCTCGCCCACAACAACGAGACGGACCGCTCCACCGCCTCCGCCTCCGTCCCGCCCCGCGTCCTCCACGAGTACGACCTGCCGGCCTTCCGCGGCGCCGTCGAGGCGGGCGGCGTCGCCGGCGTCATGCCCGCGTACAACCTCGTCAACGGCCGCCCCAACCACCTCTCGCCCTACCTGAGCGAGCACCTCCGCACCTGGACCGACCGCGAACTCCTCGTCTGCTCCGACGCCGGCGCCCCCAGCAACCTCGTCGACTCCGAGCACTACTTCACCACCCACGAGGAGGCCACCGCCGCCGCGCTGCGCGCCGGGGTCGACAGCTTCACCGACCACGGCACCGACAGCTCGCAGATCATCGCGCGCGTGCGCGGCGCCCTCGACCAGGGCCTCATCGACGAGAGCGACATCGACACCGCCGTACGACGCCAGCTCCACGTCCGCTTCGCGCTCGGCGAGTTCGACCCGGACCTGGACCCGCACACGAAGACGGCGGCCTTCGACACCCCCGAACACCGGGCCCTCGCCCGGGAGGCCGCCGAACAGGCCGTCGTCCTCCTCACCAACGACGGCACCCTGCCCCTCGACCCCGACGCCGGACTGCGCGTCGCGGTCGTCGGCCCGCTCGCCGACGAGTGCAAACTCGACTGGTACAGCGGCACCCTCCTCCACCGCTCCAGCCCGCTCGACGGCCTGCGCGCCCGCTTCGGCGCCGACCGCGTCACCCACGCCGAAGGCGCCGACCGGATCCGGCTGCGCTGCGCGGCAGGACTCCTCCGCGTCCCCGAGTCCGACGCCGCCGACCACGTACGCGGCGCCGAGGGCGCCCTCGACCCGGCCCTCCTCGCCGGCCGCACCGACCTGCCCCCGCTCACCGCCGCACCCGGCGCGGAGCACGGCACCGAGTTCGCCCTCACCGACTGGGGCGGCGGCGTCCTCACGCTCCGCGCCGCCGACGGCCGCTACCTGTCGGTCGCCGACGACCGGCGCGTACGGGCCGCCGCCGACCAGCCGGGCGGCTGGGTCGTCCAGGAGACGTTCCGGCTCGAACCACACGGGGACGGGCACCTCCTGCGGCACATCGGGACGGGTGGCTACGTCTCCGTCGCCGCCGACGGCGCGAAGGTTGCCGCCCCGGACGAGGAAGTCCCCGCCGTCTTCACCGTCGAGACCGTCGAACGCGGCACCGACGAGGTGGCCCACGCCGCCGCCGACGCCGACGTCGTGATCGTCGTCGCCGGCAACGACCCGCACATCAACGGCCGCGAGACCGAGGACCGCACCACGCTCGCCCTGCCCGACGCCCAGGACCGGCTCTGGCGCGCCGCCCACACCGCCAACCCCCGTACCGTCCTCGTCCTCGCCTCCTCCTACCCGTACGCCGTCGGCGACGCGGCCGCCGCACTGCCCGCCCTGCTCTGGACCGCGCACGGCGGCCAGGCGGCCGGGGACGCGCTCGCCCGCGTCCTCGCAGGCGACGTCTCCCCGGCAGGCCGGCTGCCCCAGACCTGGTACGCCGCCGACGACGACCTCCCGGACCTCCTCGACTACGACGTCATCGGCAGCCGCCAGACCTACCTCTACTTCGACGGCCGGCCCCTCTTCCCGTTCGGGCACGGCCTCACGTACACGGACGTCGCGTACACGGACCTGACCGCCGAACGCACCGGCGGCGACACCGTCCGCGTCGCCTTCACCGTCACCAACACCGGCCGCACCGCCTCCGACGAGGTCGCCCAGCTCTACGTACGGGCCAACGGCCCGTCCGTGCCGCGCCCGCACCGCGCGCTGCTCGCCCACCGGCGCGTCCACCTCGCGCCGGGCGCCGGGCGGATCCTGGAGTTCGACGTGCCCGTCTCCGCGCTGGGCTTCTGGGACGTCGCCCACGGCCGCTGGACGGTGGAACCCGGCACGTACACGTTCCTCGCGGGCGCCTCCAGCGCCGACATCCGGCTCACCGCGGACGTCGCCGTCGACGGGCCGCCGCGCGCGCCCCGGCCCGTCCTGGAGCGCGGCCTGGCGGCGGCCGACCACGACGAGCAGCGGGGCACCGTGATCGCGGACCGCGCCAAGGTGTCCGGCGACTGCGTCACGCCGGCGGGCGGCGACGGGCCGGGCGAGCTGCTGTTCCGCGCGTGCGACCTCGGCGACGCCGGCGTCCGCGCCGCCACGCTCGACGTCTCCGGCACGGGCACCGTCGCCCTCGCCCTCGCCGACGGCACGCCCCTCGGACACACCGACGTCGCGGCGCCGGGCGGCCCGTACGACTACGTCACCGTCGAGATCCCGGCCGTGAGCGCCGCCCACGGCGTCCACGACCTGCGGATCACCCTGACCGGCACCGTACGCCTCGCCCACGTGGCGTTCACCCGCACGGCGGGCTGACCGGACCCGCCGGGCGCCGTTCCCGCCCCCGCCGGACTGCGGCCCGTGGTCCGGCGGGGCACGCTGGAGGCGTGGAGCGTAGCGTGCGTCCGGAGACGCGGGAGCTGGGCGCCGCCCTGGCCACCGCCATGGAGGACACCGGCGCCTCCGTCGGCATGGTGTACCTCCTGCCGCCCGACGGCCGGGCGCTGCGCCTCGCCGTGCTCAGCGGCGTGCCCCTCGACATCGCCGCGCCCTGGACCAGGGTCGCGCTCGACGACCCCATCCCGGTCGCGCACGCCGTGGCGGAGCAGCGCCTGGTGTGGGTCGGCGACCAGGAGGAGATGGCCCGCCACTACCCGCGCCCCGGCCTCGTCCTGCCGTACCGCTTCTCGCTGGCCGCCGTGCCGCTGTCCACCGACGCCGCCCGCTGGGGCGGCCTCGTCATGCTCTGGCCGGGCGACCACCCGCCCGTACTGTCGGACGAGGAGACCGACGCGGTACGGTCCGGCAGCGCCCGGATGGCCGCCGTCCTGGAGCGCGCCGCCCACGCCGGGAACCCGGTACGGCCCGAGCGGCCGCCCCTCGTCGTGCACCCGCACCGGCCCGTGCCCCCGCCGCACCAGGCGGCCGCCGCCGTCGCCTTCGCCGACCGCCTGCCCGGCGGGAGCTGCGCCCTCGACCTGGACGGCCGCATCACCTTCGTCACCCCGGCAGCCGCCGGACTGCTCGGCGTGCCCGTGGCGCGGCTCCTGGGCGCGCTGCCGTGGGAGGCACTGCCCTGGATGGACGACCCCGTCGTCGAGGACCGGTACCGCGCGGCCGTCATCAGCCGCGAGACCGTCGCGTTCACGGCCGTACGCCCGCCAGGCCACCGGCTCCGCTTCCGCCTCCACCCGGACGCCACCGGCATCAGCGTCCGCATCACCCCCGCACCGGCTTCGCCGTCCGACGACCTGGCGGCCGGCGGCCCGGAGAGCAGCCTCGCGGCCACCACCGAGGCGGGCACCACGGCGGCGGGCACCACCGAGGCGGCCGGCGCACAGGCGGCCACAGCGGAGGCGGCCACCGCTGAGGAGACCGCACCCGGCCGCGCGATCTCGTCCGCCGGGGCGATCGGCCGCGCGGGCGCCCTCTACCACCTCGTCCACCTCGCGGCGACCCTCACCGAGGCCGTCGGCGTCCAGGACGTCGCGGAGCAGACCGCCGAGCAGATGACCCCCGCCCTCGGCGCCCAGTCGCTCGCGCTGCTCATGGCGGAGGACGGGCGGCTGCTGCTGGTCGGCCAGAGCGGCTGCGGCCCCGAACTCGCCGAGCGCCTCTACTCCGTCCCCCTCACCTCCGACGTCCCCGTCGTACGGGTCCTCGCCTCCGGCGCGCCCCTGTTCTTCGGCGACTCCGAGGAACTGCGGTCCACCTGCCCCGGCGCCGTCCCGCCGTCCGCGCGCGGAGCGTGGGCGTTCCTGCCGCTCATCGCGTCAGGCCGGCCCGTCGGCTCCCTCGTCCTCGGCTACGCCCGCCCCCGCGTCGTCAGCTCCGGCGAGCGCGCCATCCTCATCTCCCTCGCCGGACTCGTCGCGCAGGCCATGGACCGCGCCCGCCTGTACGACGCCAAGCACGAGCTCGCCCACCGCCTCCAGGCGGGCCTGCTGCCGCACAGCCTGCCCCGCGTACCCGGCCTGGACATCGCGGCCCGCTATCTGCCCGCCGCCGTCGCCATGGGCATCGGCGGCGACTTCTACGACGTCATCCGGCTCGGCGCGACGACCGCCGCCGTCACCATCGGGGACGTCCAGGGCCACAACGTCGAGGCGGCGGCGCTCATGGGCCAGGTACGCACCGCCGTCCACGCCTCGGCGGGCGCACCGCCCGGCGAGGTGCTCGCCCGCACCAACCGGCTCCTGATGGACCTGGACCCGGGCCTGTTCACGAGCTGCCTGTACGCCCACCTCGACCTGGCGGGCCACCGCGCCGTCATCGCCACCGCCGGGCACCCACCGCCGCTGTGCCGCCACCCCGACGGCACCACCGAGACCCTGGACGTACCGCCCGGGCTCCTCCTCGGCATCGACTCCACCGCCACCTATCCGGCCACCGAACTGCCGCTCGCCCCCGGCACCGTCCTCGCCCTCTACACGGACGGCCTGGTCGAGGCACCCGGCGTCGACATCCGCGACGCCACCGACGAACTCGCCGCGCGGCTGTCCCACCTCGCCGACGGCGCGGCGCTCACCATGGACGACGTCGCCGACGCGCTCGTCCGCGACGCGCGCGGCACCGTGCCCCGCAACGACGACATCGCGCTCGTCCTGCTGCGCATCCAGGAGGACACGGGCGCCTGACTTTCTGTTATCCGCGGCCGCCGCATCCGCCTCCTGTGTACCGGCATGCGGCGGATGCGACCAGCTCGGCTTCGGTACGCCGCGACACGCCAAGTAGCCTCACCTGCAACACACGCAACACACGCAACACGCGCCACCACCACGCCGTGACCCGGCACCGACGAAGGAGCTCCGGTGAACCGCCGCACGACCCAGGCCGCCCGCGAGGGCGACCGGGCGGCCCTCGACGCACTCCTGAGCGGCCATCTGCCGCTGCTCTACAACATCGTCGGCCGCGCGCTCGACGGCCATCCGGACGTCGACGACATCGTGCAGGAGACCATGCTGGACGCCGTGCGCGGCATCGGTGAGCTGCGCGACCCGGCCGCCTTCCGGTCATGGCTGGTGGCCATCGCGACGCACCGGATACGCGACCGGGACAGGCGGCGGCGCACCGCGCCCGCCCCGGTCGCGGACCCTGACGCGGTGCCCGAACGGCCCGGCGCGGCCGCCGACTTCACGGAGCTGACGATCCTGCGGCTGGGCCTCGCCGGGCAGCGCCGTGAGGTCGCCGAGGCCACCCGCTGGCTGGACCCGGGCGACCGCCGCGTCCTGTCCCTGTGGTGGCTGGAGGTCACGGGCGAGCTGACCCGTCCCGAACTCGCCCGGGCCCTCGGCCTGAGCCGCCCGCACACCGCCGTCCGCGTCCAGCGCCTCCGGGAGCGGCTCGACGCGGCCCGCTCGCTCGTCCGCGCCCTGGACGCCGACCCGCGCTGCCCCGACCTGGACCGGGTGACCGCCGCCTGGGACGGCACGCCCGGCTCGGTCTGGCGCAAGCGCATCGCCCGCCATCTGCGAGCCTGCCCCCGCTGCGGCCGCCCCGCCCCCGACCGCGTACCGGCCGAGCGGCTCATCGCCGGGCTCGCCCTGGTCCCGGTCCCGGCCGGGCTGACCGTCGCGGCGCTGCTGAAGGCCGCCCCGGGCACCGCCATGGCCGCAGCGGGCGCCACAGGCACCACAGGCACCACGGGCACGGCCGGCGCCACAGCGACCACGGGGGCGTCCTCCGGGGCGTCGTCCGGCGCGTTCTCCGGTGCCCTGAAGCTGAAGCTGCTGGCCCACCCCGTCGCCGTCGCCGCCGCCGGCGTCACGCTCGCCGCGGGCGGCGTCTACGTCGTCCAGGACCGGCACCCCGCCCCGCCCCCGGCCGCCGCCTCCGCCCCCACGGCGGCCACGAAACCGGCCGCCGCGCCACCGTCCCGTACCCCCGCGTCCCCGCCCACGACGCCCGCCGCACCCACTCCGACCGGGAGCCCGAGCCCGACCCCGAGCCCCCGCCCCAGCGCCGCCCCCGCCCCCCGCTACGGCAGCGTCGTCGACGGTCCCGAACCGGCACCCGACCCCTCACGGGCCCCCGCCCCGCTGCCGTACCGCCCCGCCCCCGGTCTCACCGCCACCGGGGAGACCGTCATGGAGCACCGCGACGACACGATCACGCTCACCGGGCGCGGCTACGTACGCGTCCGCTGGCAGCTCGTCCCCGAGCAGCGGCCCGGCCACGTCGTCATGCCCACCTGGACCGGCCTGGACGGCAGGCTGTTCCACGTCGCCTCCGGCGGCGGCCGCCGCCTCGACGACCAGATCCCCACCTCGCCCGTCCGCCCGCATACCTGGATGGGCTCCGACGCCACCGGCTACGCGGTGCTGCCGCCCGGCACCCAGCAGATGTGGCAGAACGAGTACTACTACCTCGACGGCACCGTCACGCTCCGCCAGAACGAGCGCGGCGCCGACTACAACCTCTCCGTACGGCCGGTCACGCCCGACGACATCACCCGGGACGTCACGAGCCCCCCGGACCCGGAGCGGAACATCGTCCGCTACGGACACGTCCGCGGCACGGGCACCGACGCGGCGCCCGTGCCGCAGCACATCGTGGAGTGACCGTCAGCGTGCCGAGAAGGCGTGCACCGTCACCGACCGGTACGTCTCGCCCGGCCGCAGCACCGTCGACGGGAAGTCCGGCTTGTTCGGCGAGTCCGGGAAGTGCTGGGTCTCCAGGCACAGCCCGTCGCCCTGCCGGTACGTGCGCCCCGAAGGCCCGGTGAGGGTGCCGTCCAGGAAGTTCCCCGAGTAGAACTGCATGCCGGGCTCGGTCGTCGCCATCCGCATCGTCCGGCCCGACACCGGGTCGTACAGGGTCGCCGCGTACTCCGGTGTGCGCGTGATGCCCTTGTCGAGCACCCAGTTGTGGTCGAAGCCCTTGGCCTGCACCAACTGCGGGTGCGCCGTGCGGATGTCCCGTCCGATCGGCTTGCCGTACCGGAAGTCGAACGGGGTGCCCGCGACCTTCGCCCGCTCCCCGGTCGGGATGAGCGTCGCGTCGGTCGGCGTGTAGCGGGACGCGGGCAGCCGCAGCCTGTGGCCGAGGATGTCGCCGCGGCCCTCGCCGGCCAGGTTGAAGTAGGTGTGGCTGGTCAGGTTGACCACGGTGGGCCGGTCCGTGGTGGCCGCGTAGTCGATCCGCCAGGAGCCGTCGCCGCCCAGCGTGTACGTGACGGTGGTGTCGAGACGTCCCGGGTAGCCCATCTCGCCGTCGGCGCTCACGTACCGCAGCACCAGGCCGACGCCTGCCGCGCCGCCGAAGGGCTCCACGTCCCAGACCCGCTTGTCGAACCCCGCCTCCCCGCCGTGCAGGCTGTTCGGCCCGTCGTTGACGGACAGCCGGTACTCCTGCCCGTCCAGCGTGAACCGGCTCCCGCCGATCCGGTTGCCGTAGCGGCCGATGAGCGCCCCGAAGTAGGGGCTGGACGACACATAGTCCTCCAGCCGCTCGAAGCCCAGCGACACATTGGCGTACCGGCCGCGCCGGTCCGGTATCTCCAGGGACTGCACGATGCCGCCGTACGACAGCACCTTCATCCGCGTGCCGCCGTTCTCCAGCGTCCAGCGGTGCACCTTCGTCCCGTCGGCGAGCGTGCCGAACAGCTCCTTCACGGGCTTCACCGGCTTCACGGGCCTCACAGGGTTCCTGACCTCTCGCGCGTAGGCGGTGCCCGGGGTCGCGGCGACCGCGGTGAGTCCTGCCGCGGCGGCCGTGGCGGCCGTGGCCAGTACGGTCCTTCTGCTCGTTTCCATCGCTGCTCCTGAGGAAGAGGAGGGGGTCACTTGCCGGCCTTGCGCTTGTTCCACACGTCGAACCCGACTGCCGCGAGCAGCACGAGGCCCTTGATGACCTGCTGGTAGTCGGTGCCGATGCCGACCAGCGACATACCGTTGTTCAGCACGCCCAGCACGAGGCCGCCGATCACGGCGCCCATCACCGTGCCGACACCGCCGCTCATCGACGCGCCGCCGATGAACGCGGCCGCGATGGCCTCCAGTTCGAAGTTGAGGCCCGCCTGCGGGGTGCCCGCGTTGAGCCGCGCCGCGTACACGCACCCGGCCAGGGCCGCGAGCACGCCCATGTTGACGAAGACCAGGAACGTGACCCGCTTGTCCTTGACGCCCGACAGCTTCGCCGCGGCCTTGTTGCCGCCCAGCGCGTACACGTGTCGGCCGACGACGGCGTTGCGCATCACATAGCCGAGGCCGATGAGCAGCGCGCACATGATGAGCATGACCACCGGCACACCGTGGAACGAGGCCAGCGTCAGTGTGAACGCCACCACCGCCGCGGTGATCGCCGTGCACTTCGCCACCCACACGCCCATCGGCAGCACGTCCAGCTCGTGGGCGAGCTGCCGCTTGCGGTCCCGCATCTCCCGCACCAGCAGGAACACCACGGCGGCCAGGCCGATGAGCAGCGTCGGGTTGTGGTACTGCGTGTACGGGCCCATCTCCGGGATGAAGCCCTTGGCGAGGTTCTGGAAGCCCTCGGGGAACGGCGCGATCGACTGGCCCTCCAGCACGATCTGCGTCAGCCCGCGGAACAGCAGCATGCCCGCGAGGGTCACGATGAACGACGGGATGCCCAGATACGCGATGAAGTAGCCCTGCCAGGCCCCGGCCACCGCGCCGATGAGCAGCGCGAGGATCAGCGCGGGCACCCACGGGATGTCGTGTTTGACCATCATCACCGCCGACATGGCGCCCACGAAGGCGACCAGGGAGCCGACGGACAGGTCGATGTGCCCGGCGATGATGACGATCATCATGCCCATGGCAAGGATGAGGATGTAGCTGTTCTGCTGGATCAGGTTGGAGACGTTGTTCGGCAGCAGCAGCGTGCCGTCCGTCCAGATCTGGAACAGCACGATGATGAACGCCAGCGCGATGAGCATGCCGTACTGGCGCATGTTGCCGCGCAGCCCGCGCAGGAGCACCTCGCGCGCCGACGGCTGCGCGGACGACGGACCGGGTGCCGCGTCCTTCGGGGGAGTGGTCGTGGTGGTCATGGCGGGGCCTCAGCTTCTGTTCATGGTCATCTGACGCATCAGGACTTCCTGGGTGGCGTCGGCGCGGTCGACCTCACCGGTCAGCCGGCCCTCGGCCATCGTGTAGATCCGGTCGCACATCCCGAGCAGCTCCGGCAGTTCGGAGGAGATGAAGAGCACCGCCTTGCCCTGGGCCGCCAGCCCGTCGATGACGGTGTAGATCTCGTACTTCGCGCCGACGTCGATGCCGCGCGTCGGCTCGTCGAGGATCAGCACGTCCGGGTCGGCGTGTATCCACTTGCTGAGGACGACCTTCTGCTGGTTGCCGCCGGACAGCCGCCCCACCTGCTCGGACACCGTCGGCGCCTTGATGTTCATGGTGTCGCGGTACCGCTCGGCGACCCGCCGCTCGTGGTGCTCGTCGACGACGCCGTGCCGCCGCATGCCGGGCAGGGACGCCAGCGAGATGTTGCGGGTGATGGTGTCGATGAGGTTGAGGCCGTACTGCTTGCGGTCCTCCGTGACGTACGCGATCCCGGCCGCCACGGCCGCGGGCACCGTCCGCGTCACCACCTCCCGGCCGTTCACCTCCACCGACCCGGCGGCATACCGCCCGTACGAACGGCCGAACACCGACATGGCCAGCTCGGTGCGGCCCGCGCCCATCAGACCCGCGATGCCCACGATCTCCCCGCGCCGCACCGTCAGCGACACGTCGTCCACGACGGTCCGCTGCTGGTCCACCGGGTGCCGCACGGTCCAGCCGCGCACCGCGAGCGCCACCTGCCCGGCGTCCTCGCCCTCGTACCGCGTCCGCTCGGGGAACCGCTGGTCCAGGTCGCGGCCGACCATGCCCCGGATGATCCGGTCCTCGGACAGCTCCGGCGCGTCCTCCGGGGCCTCCCGCACGGTGAGCGTCTCGATCGTCCGCCCGTCGCGCAGAATCGTCACGGCGTCCGCGATCCGCCGGATCTCGTTCAGCTTGTGCGAGATGATGATGCTCGCTATGCCCTGCTCGCGCAGCCCCAGGATGAGTTCCAGCAGCTTCGCGCTGTCCTCGTCGTTCAGCGCGGCCGTCGGCTCGTCCAGGATGAGCAGCCGCACCTCCTTCGACAGGGCCTTCGCGATCTCCACGAGCTGCTGCTTGCCCACGCCGAGCTCCGACACCGGCGTCTGCGGGTTCTCGTCCAGGCCGACCCGCTTCAGCAGCCGGCCCGCCGCGCGCAGCGTCCCGTTCCAGTCGATGACGCCGCGCACCGCCCGCTCGTTGCCGAGGAAGATGTTCTCGGCGATCGACAGATACGGGACGAGCGCCAGCTCTTGATGGATGATCACGATGCCGTGCCGCTCGCTGGCCCGGATGTCCTTGAAGGCCACCGGCTCGCCCTCGAAGCGGATCTCGCCCTCGTACGAGCCGTGCGGATGCACCCCGCTGAGGACCTTCATCAGCGTCGACTTGCCGGCGCCGTTCTCGCCGCAGACCGCGTGGATCTCCCCGGGCCGCACCGTCAGGTTCACCTCGGACAGCGCCGTGACCCCCGGGAACGTCTTGGTGATCCCGCGCATCTCCAGAACCGGCAGTGCGGCGTTCACTTCGGCAGCGGCGCTCACTTCAGCTGTCCCGCCGTGAAGTACCCCTCGTCGACCAGGAGCTGCGTGTTCGACTTGTCGATGCTCACCGGGTCCAGGAGGAAGGACGGCACGGCCTTCTTGCCGTTGTGGTAGTCCTTCGTGTTGTTGACCTCGGGCTCCCGCCCGTTCAGCACCGCGTCGCCCATCGCCACGGCCTGCGCGGCCAGCTTGCGGGTGTCCTTGAACACGGTCTGCGTCTGCTCGCCCGCGATGATCGACTTCACCGACGCCAGCTCCGCGTCCTGCCCGGTGACCACCGGCAGCGGCCGGCTCGCCGTGCCGTAACCGGCGCTCTTCAGCGCCGAGATGATGCCGATCGAGATGCCGTCGTACGGCGACAGCACCGCGTCGACCCGCGCGGCGCCGTAGCTCCGGCTGATCAGGTCGTCCATGCGCTTCTGCGCCGTGCCGCCGTCCCAGCGCAGCGTCGTCACCTGGTTCATCTGCGTCTGGCCGCTGCGCACCACCAGCTGACCGCTGTCCAGGTACGGCTTGAGGACCTTCATGGCGCCGTTGAAGAAGTACTTGGTGTTGTTGTCGTCGGGGGAGCCCGCGAACAGCTCGATGTTGTGCGGACGGCCCGCGCCCTTGCGCGGCTCGCCCAGCTTCAGCTTGTCGACGATGTACTGCGCCTGGAGCTGCCCGACCCGCTCGTTGTCGAACGACGCGTAGTAGTCGACGTGCTTGGTGCCCATGATCAGCCGGTCGTAGGAGATCACCGGGATCCCGGCGTCCTCCGCCCGCTGGAGCACCTCGGTCAGCGCGGCGCCGTCGATCGCGGCGACCACGAGGAGCCGCCGCCCCTTGGTGATCATGTTCTCGATCTGGGCGATCTGGTTCTCGACCTTGTCGTCGCCGTACTGCAGATCGGTCTCGTAGCCGGCCTTCTCGAACTGCTTCGCCATGTTCTCGCCGTCGGCGATCCACCGCTCGGACGCCTTGGTCGGCATGGCCAGACCGATCGTGCCGCCCTTGCCGGCCGGCGGTTTGTAGCGGCTGCCGCCCCGGGCCTCCTGGCCGCAGGCGGTGAGCGAGACGGTGAGCAGGGCCGCCGCGAGGGCGGCGCCCGTGATACGGGCTGTGCGGGTGCGCATGGATCAGTTCCCTTCCGGGACGGGGAAACGCCGGAGTTCACCCGGCAGCCGCGCGCCCAGCGGCGACATGCCGCCGTCCGCGCCGTGCCGGGCCAGCAGGTCGAGGACCAGACGCCCGCGCCGAACCCGCTCGCGTGCGGTCGCGAGGGTGAGGTCACGGAGCTGGGCACCGTACGGGTAGATGCCGGGGGAGCGGCTCAGCCCGAACTTCAGGTACAGGGGCGCGCCGCGCCGGATCAGCTCGGCCGCCTCGTACATCCGGATGTAGCCGCCCAGGTCGTCGGGGGCCTCGACGTACATGTCCATCGGTGCGCCGCTGACCCGGCGGATCTCCGTCAGGTGAGCGAGCGTCAGGTCCGACGGCACATTGATGGAGTCCGCGCCCAGCCGCTCGTACACGGCGTACGAGGCCGGGTTCACCGGGCCGGTCAGCGCGGACAGCTTGAAGGTGGTGTCCGCCGGCAGCTCACCGGCGGCGCGCATCCGGTGCAGCGTCCACAGCACGCCCTCGTCGGCGACCAGCAGACACCGCACCCCGAGCGCGGTGGCGCGCAGCGCGTCCTCGACACAGCCGGCCAGCGCGTCATGGCCACGCGCCCGCAGCCCGCCGCCGCCGGAGTCGGTACGGGTGGACGCGCCGATGTCCCATGTGCCGCGCGGCCCGGTGAACAGGCACAGCTCGATGTCGCGTCCGGCGCAGGACTCCACCATCTCGGTGATCTCGGCGTCGGTGAGCATCCACACGCCGCTGCCCTGGCTCACCCGGTGCACGGGCACGTCGAGCCGGGAGCTCTCCTTCAGGACGACGGCGAGCGCCTCGGGGCCCTCCACCGACGGGATCTCGGTGCGCCACACACCGCCGTCCGGGAAGGCGTGCGGGGAGGTGTCGGCCGGGTCGGGGCCGGGCGAGGGATGGCCGATGCGGGCCAGGGCATCGGCGCCCGGACGGCGGGGTGCTGACGGGGCGGTCACAGAACTCCTCAGGTCGTACGACATGGTGCGTGGATCGATCCCGGACGTTCGAAATCTCGGACGCCATTCGGAACGTGGGGTGTACGGCGGTACGGGGGCTGACAGGCGCACCCCGCACCGCCGTACGTCTAGGTCGTGTCCGGCGGATCATGCCTGGGCCGCGGGCCCTGGCACGCACGTCTGCCGCGTTGTCGTCAGTCGCGATGGCTCCGCCATCACTCCCTCCTCCGCCTTGCAGCCGCACGCAC
>NZ_JABWDV010000260.1 GCF_013362995.1 Streptomyces sp. TRM64462
CGGGCGCCAGCGCCGCGGGGTCTGCGGGTCGTCATCGGTTCGTGTGCTCTCGTCGCGGGGCGGTGCTGCCCCCATCGTCCCCCGGGGCGCGGCACGGGGCGCGAGCGGCCCGCCCGCTGGAACGCCGCCGGTCCTCGATCACATGCCTCTGCCCGGGCGTCCGTGTGAGCGGCCCGTACAGATTCGGTGGAGATTCCCGCCACCGCTCCTTACCGGCCGGTCAGTAACGGCGTGCCGCCGTCGCGTTGACCATGTGGTCGCGCGGCGGACCGGTGGTTGACCTGTGGCGATGCCTCCGCACCGGCTCCGCTGACACCCTCCCGCCAGAACTCTCCGTGCGGTACCGTCACTCTCCGCTGTGCTGAGCGTCACAAGGAGCGGGCCCTTGCGCGAGTTGACAGTCCCACCCATGGTGACGGCTCCGCTGGTCGGCGGACTGGCCGACGCCGTGTTCGATCACGCCAGGAGCGACCCCGGCCGGATCGCGCTCGGCCGCAAGGACGCGTCCGGGCAGTGGGGCGACGTCACGGCGCAGCAGTTCCGGGACGAGGTGCTGGCGCTGGCCAAGGGGCTGCTGGCGCAAGGCGTACGGTTCGGGGACCGGGTCGCGGTGATGTCCCGTACGCGCTACGAGTGGACGCTCTTCGACTTCGCGCTGTGGACGGTCGGGGCGCAGCCCGTGCCCGTGTACCCGACGTCGTCCGCCGAGCAGGTCCACTGGATGCTGCACGACGCGGCCGTCACCGCGTGCGTCGTGGAGCACGAGGACCACGCCATGACCGTCGGCTCGGTCGTGGACCGGCTGCCGCAGCTCAAGCGGCTGTGGCAGCTGGACACCGGCGCGATCGACGAGCTGGTGGAGGCGGGCGAGCGGATCGACGACGAGGTGGTGCAGCGGCACCGGCGCGCCGTGACCCCGGAGTCGGTCGCCACGGTGATCTACACGTCCGGGACGACGGGCCGGCCGAAGGGCTGTGTGCTCACGCACGCCAACTTCATGTTCGAGGCGGACACGCTCATCGAGCGCTGGGAGCCGGTGTTCCGCTCCCGCCCCGGCGACGAGGCGTCGACGCTGCTCTTCCTGCCGCTCGCGCACGTCTTCGGGCGCATGGTGGAGATCGCGGCGGTACGGGGCCGGGTCAAGCTCGGTCACCAGCCGGCGCTGACGGCGGACGTGCTGCTGCCCGACCTGGCCGCGTTCGGGCCGACGTTCGTGCTGGCCGTGCCGTACGTCTTCGAGAAGGTGTTCCACGCGGCGCGGCGCCGGGCGGAGGCCGAGGGGCGGCTCGGGCTGTTCGACAAGGCGGTCGACGTGGCGGTGCGGTACGCGGAGGCGCTGGAGCACCGCGCGTTCGGGCTCGGGCCCGGCCCGTCGGCGGCGTTGCGGATGCGGCACCAGTTCTTCGACAAGGCCGTGTACGGGCGGGTGCGCGACGCGTTCGGCGGGCGGGTGCGGCACGCGATGTCCGGGGGTTCGGCCATGGAGCGGCGCATGGGGCTGTTCTTCGCGGGCGCCGGCGTCACCGTGTACGAGGGGTACGGGCTGACCGAGTCGGCGTCGGCGGCCACCGCGAACCCGCCGGAGCGCACCAAGTACGGCACGGTCGGCCGCCCCGTACCGGGTACGGCGGTGCGCATCGCGGAGGACGGGGAGGTGTGGCTGCGGGGGCGGAACGTGTTCGCCGGTTACCTCAACGACCAGGATGCGACACGGGCCGTGCTGAGTGACGGGTGGCTGGCCACCGGGGACGTGGGCGCGCTGGACGCGGACGGCTATCTGACGATCACCGGGCGGAAGAAGGAGATCCTGGTGACGACGAGCGGCAAGTCCGTCTCGCCGCTGGGCCTTGAGGAGCGGGTGCGGTCGCATCCGCTGGTCGCGCAGTGCGTGGTGGTGGGCAACAACCGGCCGTTCGTCGCCGCGCTGGTGACGCTCGACCAGGAGGCCGTGGACCACTGGCTGGCCATGCAGGGGCGGGCGCCGCTGCCGCCGGCCGAGCTGGTGCGGGACCCGGGCCTGGAGAAGGAGATACGGCGGGCCGTGATCGCCGCGAACACGCTGGTGTCGAAGGCGGAGTCGATCCGTACGTTCCGGATCCTGGCGCATCCGTTCAGCGAGGAGCACGGGCTGCTGACGCCGTCGCTGAAGCTGAAGCGGCGGGCGATCGAGGCGGCGTACGCAGCGGAGGTCGACGCGCTGTACCGGTGAGCGTGCCGGTGCGGTGGGCGCGGGCCGACAGGCTGTGGGACGTGTGGGAAACCGCAGGTCAGCGCGGTGTCCCGTCCCGGGACGTCCCGTACGCGCGCCCGGGTCTGGATCTCCGTGGGCGGTTCGTACAGGCTGGTGTCCGTACCCGGGGGCGCACCCGCGACAGGAGGGTGCCCGCCCGGAGCAGGGGACCGGACGGGCACCCGGGCCGCGGCGTGGGCCGCCGGACGCGGTCGGTCAGTCCTTCTGCCCCTCGTTGGTGGGGGCCTCCGGCAGCGGCGAGGCTCCGCCCTGGGGCGTGCAGAGCCGGCGGCCGCCGGCCAGCTCGGCGCAGGCGCGTGCGGCGGCCGGGTAAGGGGCTTCAACCATCGGGGAGTAGGTGTCGTGGTCGTAGCGGACGGAGCGCTCCTGCACGGTGCCGCGGACCTCCTCCACGCGGGCGGTGTCCCCGACGGACGCGCCCGTGATACGGCTCCAGGCGGCGCGGCAGGAAGGGCTGTAGCGGAGTTCCACGTACAGGTCGCCCTCGCGGACGGCGGCCGCCGTCCAGACGCCGATGTGGCAGCCGACGCGCTGCGGGTCCAGGCCCTTGCACTCGAACCCTATGCAGCCGACGGTCACGCCTCCGCCCGCCGGGGCGGCTCCGGTGGCGGGCCGGGGCGCGCCCGTCCAGGCGGTCGCCTGGGGTGGCGTGCCGGTCGCGGCGCCGTGCGCGGGGAGCCAGGCGGCCAGGAGGCCCGCGAGGAAGCCGAGCGCGGCGATGGCCACCGCTGCGGGCAGCCACCTGGCGGGCAGCCGGCGGTCGCCGGCCCAGCGCGCGAAGGGCGTACGGGAGGCGGGCACCGTGCCGTCGGCGGCCGGGGCGACGGGCGGTACGGGAGCCGGCGCGGCCACCGGCTCGACGGTGCCGCCCGGGGCGTCCCGCAGGGGCTCCCCCGCCCCGTCCGGCCCGGGCGCGGCCGGCGAGCCCTGGGGCGCGGCCGGCTCCGGCACATGACCGTCCTCGTCCGCCTCGGCAGCGGCGGGCGAGGCCACCCCGGCTGACCGCACCACCAACGGCACCGCCCCGGGGGCGGAGGGCGGACCGGGCACCGGACCGG
The DNA here is from genome assembly GCF_013362995.1 of Streptomyces sp. TRM64462. Classification (GTDB taxonomy): domain Bacteria; phylum Actinomycetota; class Actinomycetes; order Streptomycetales; family Streptomycetaceae; genus Streptomyces. Next base: position 3,310 of record NZ_JABWDV010000260.1, read on the forward strand.
AGCCGTGGGCGGCGGAGGCGGGAGCGGCGGCGGAGCCGTGTGCGGCGGCGGAGCCGTGGGCGGCGGCGGAGGAGGCACCGGCGGCGGAGGAGGCGGAAGCGGCAGCGGCGACGGGGCCGGAGGCCGGCACCGGAGCACCCTCGTCCCCGCTCGCCCGCCCGTGCCCCTCGGCCCCCCGCGTCCGCCCGTCCCCCTCCGCGGCCGGTCCCCGCACGTCGTCCGCAGCCGCCCGCCCACGCTCCTGCTCCGCCGTGCGGTACGCCCGCTCCCGCAGGGCCAGCAGCGGCTCCGGACGGACGCCCACCGCGTCCGCGAAGGCGGCGACGGCCTGCTGGGGCGGTATCGCCTTGTCGTTGAGGTACCGCTCCCAGGACGACTTGCTGTAGCTGGTGCGCCGCGCGAGCGCCGCGAGCGTCAGTCCGCTGTCCTGGCGCAGTCTTCGCAGCTCACGCGCCAACTCGGGCGCCGCCTTCTGGGCCCCTCCCCCAGCAGTCACAGTCCGCTTCCCCCCTCGTGCCGACCGGTCGGCCTGTCAACGCCCGCCAGGGTAACGCGCGTTGCGGAACGTTTCGGTGGCCTTCCCGTCACCGGGGCGTCGGCCGACCCGTTCAGCGAGGC
>NZ_JABWDV010000261.1 GCF_013362995.1 Streptomyces sp. TRM64462
GCCGCGTCAGGGCAGGCGCGGCCCGCCCTCGGGCGTCCACCGGTAGAACGAGGTGGCCGCCGCGTCGGCCGGGCCGCGCCAGGTCTCCGGGTCGTACGGCGAGACGAGCGGGTCCAGGTCGGCGCACAGCCGCCGGAAGTCGTCGCGCACCCGCGCGGCGGCCATGGCGTGGTCGGCGTCGCCCGCGAACTCCACGAGGTGGAGGTAGAGATCGTCGTGGTAGTGGAACAGCTCGCGGCGGGTGACGCCGAGGTCGCCGGGCAGCGAGGTGGCGTCGGACGCGGCGAACAGCTCGGCCACTTTCCGGGCGTTCTCCGGGTCCATACGGGCGACGATCAGAATGCGATCAGCCATGAACGGTCTCCTCCGGGCATCGGCACAATGGCCCCGCCGACCCTAAAGAGATCCACCGGCCCCGTCTTCCCCCGGCGGGAGGGAATGCGATCTCCCCCGAGCGGAGGAGACCGGTCTCATATCAGGCCGTTTTCATACGCGTAAATAACGACCTGCACACGGTCCTGAACGCCGAGCTTCCGGTACAGGCTCTGCACATGGGACTTCACCGTGCTCTCGCCCAGGGTGAGTTTCTCCGCTATTCCCGCATTCCCGTAGCCCTGGACGAGCAGCCGGAACACATCGCGTTCCCGGCCGGTGAGCGCGCTCAGCTCGCCGTCCGGGGCGGGCAGGGCGGGACGGCGGACGAACTCCCTGATGAGGCGCCGCGTGATCGACGGCGACAGCATGGCACCGTCGTCGACCACCTCCCGTACGGCGTCCGCGAGCTGCTGCGGCGACGCGTCCTTGATGAGGAACCCGCTGGCGCCGGCCCGCAGCGCCTCGAAGACGTGCTCGTCCTGGTCGTACATCGTCAGCATGACGATCTTGGGCAGCGTGCGGTCCGGGTCGGCGCGGCCGGCGGCGCAGATCCTCCGGGTCGCCTCCAGGCCGCCCATCACCGGCATGTTCACATCCATCAGGACGACGTGCGGCGCGGTGCGGCGCACGAGTTCGAGCGCCTCGGCGCCGTGCGCGGCCTCGCCGGCCACGATGATGTCGTCGAGCCCGGCGAACACGGCACGCAGCCCCTGCCGCACCAGCGGCTGGTCGTCCACGATGAGCAGGCGCACGGGTCGTATCGGTATCGGTCCTGTCGGTCGGTTCGGTCGCAAGGGGCCCCTCCTGGGAACAGTCGTCCGGATGACAGCAGTCGGACACGGACCGCCGTGGCAGCGGTGGGGGGATCAGGCCGTGCGACAGGGGCGGCGCCGCAGCGGGGGCGCGGCGCCGGTCGTATACGGGAACGGGCTCACAGGACGGCGGTGAGGCGCACCCCGCCGTCCGGCAGCGGCCGGTACGTGACGTGCCCGCCGAGTTCCGCGGCCCGCCGCCGCATATGGGCGAGCCCCTGCCCGGAGCCGGGGAACACGGGCGTCGCGCCCTCCTCGCGGCGCGCGGCGTTGGTGACGGTCACGCGGAGCCGCTCACCGAAGTCCACGCGGACGTCGACGGGCCCGGATCCGTGCTTGACGGCGTTGCTGAGGGCCTCCTGGACGATGCGGTACGCGGCGTGCCGGACGGCCGCGCCGAGCCCGCTCTCGGCCTCCGCGTTGCCGAACCGCACGGTGAGGTCCACGTCGGGCGGCAGCCCTTCGCCGAGGGCCACGACCCGCTCGGACAGCGGCGGGTCGGCGGGCGCACTCCCGGGCACGGGCAGGCAGCCGAGGGCCTCACGCACCTCGCGCTGGGCCTCGACGGCCAGCTCCTCGATGAGGTGCGCGGTGCGGGGCGCGTGGGTGCCGCCGTCCTGGGCGCGCAACTGCCGGGCGTGCAGCACGATCGCCAGCATGCGGTGTCCCGCGCCGTCGTGCAGTTCGGACGCGATACGCAGGCGTTCCTGGAACGTGGCGTTCCGTGCGGATTCCCTGAGGGCCCGGCACTTCGATTTCGCGCGGACGAGAACGACCACGGCGATCAACGCCAGCAGAACCTCGAACAGGAATAATTCTCGCGCCAGTGAAAGAACGGAAAATGTTGAGTTTTCCACAGCCACTAACTCCCCCGAGATGGCCGGTCTTCACTCTTTCGGGGGATGCTATCAGACACTCATCGAACACTCCGAGAGATCACATGGGAAACCCTGAGTAACCCCCCGCTTTTCTGACCGCCCGTTATATGACTGCTCGGTAGGGCTACTTGGGGCGACACACGACGACACGCGAGGAGCCCCGTGACACCGGTGGGTGTCACGGGGCTCCTCGCAGGTGGGGCGGCTATTCGGCCGGGAGCAGGCCGGTGTGGTAGATCGTGCCGGCGCAGGCGCGGGGGACGGTCGTCTCCGCGACCGGTGATCCGGCCTGCGGGGTGTGGCGGACGACGACACTGCCCTCCGCCTGGACACCGTCGTCCTCGGAGGCGAGCTGCGGCTCGGCGCCCGTGGTGCTGTCCGTGGCGCCGCTCTCGGCCGTGCCGCCGGTGGCGCCGCCCGCCGACGCGTCGTCACCGGTCGGGGACGGGCTGGGCGCGGGCGTGCCGCCCCCCTTGGCCGGGCACGTCTCCTTCGGCACCCACGCGAACTTCACCTCGTACGCGGCCGACGGCTTCAGCACCACGCTCGCGGCGTTCGCGGACGGGGCGGGCAGGCCGGTCGCGGGGTCGTCCGACGTGTGCGCCACGACGCTGATCCGCTCGGCGTCCGCCGCGCCCTCCGCCTGGAAGCCGATGCCGCCCGGACTCTCGACGGCGCAGTCGGCGCTGGAGACGTTGGCGACCCGGAACGTGCCGTACACCGTGCCGTCCGCGTCCGGCCGGCCCGCCGTCGCCGAGACGACGCCGAGCTGGGCCGCCTCGCACACCGGGAGCGTCGCCGGGGCGGACGTGGCGGGATCGGTGGTACCGGCGCCGGTGCTGCCGTCGGAGACGCCGGCCGTGGCCTCGTGGGGCGGTGCGGTCGGCTTCCGGCCGTCCGTGCCGCCGCCGCTGCCCAGCTCGCCCGACGGGTTGCCCGCGACCTGCTCGCCGGCCGTGCCGCTGCTGTCGTCGCCGGTGCCGCCCTGGACCTGCTGGCCGTGGCCCGCGTTCACCGGGTTCGGGTCCGACGCCCCGCCGGAGCCCGCCACGTGCACGAACGCCGGGACGCCCGTGCCGAGCAGCAGCACCGCGGCCGCCGTGCCGACGATCGCCTGCCGCTTCCGGGCGCGCCGCGCGGGCACGGCCCTGTGCAGATGCTCCAGCGCCCCGTCGGACGGCTTGAGCTCCCGCACGGCGCCCTGCAGCATCCGCCGCAGCGCCAGCTCGTCGGGGAGGTCCCCGGCGCCCCCGAGATCCCCGGCGCCCCCGCCGGGCTCGTCACGCAGACCGTCGACGCCGCCGGGGCCGTCGGCGCCGCCGGAGCCACCCGGGCCGCCACGACCGCCGAAGCCGGCACCGCCGCCGAACCCGCCCAGGCCGCCGCCCAGGCCGCCGCTCAGGTCGTCGCGGCCGTCGCGGCCGTCGACCGGCTCGCCGTGGTCGGCGTCGCGTTGCCCCGCGGCGCCGTTCCCGTTGTTCACCATTCCGTTCCCAGTCCGGTCGTCCGACGGCCCGTCCGGCCCGTGGTGCCCAAAGCTTTCCGCAGGCCCGCTCATGCCGTCGCCCCCATGGCGACGCGCAGCGCCGCGATGCCGCGCGAGCCGTACGCCTTCACCGAGCCGAGGGATATCCCCAGCGTCTCGGCGACCTGCGCCTCCGTCATGTCCGCGAAGTACCGCAGCACCAGCACCTCGCGCTGCCGCCGCTGCAGCCCCTTCATCGCCTTGATGAGCGCGTCGCGCTCCAGCTGGTCGTAGGCCCCCTCCTCGGCGCTCGCCATGTCGGGCATCGGCTTGGAGAGCAGCTTCAGCCCGAGTATGCGGCGGCGCAGCGTGGAGCGGGACAGGTTGACGACGGTCTGCCGCAGGTAGGCGAGCGTCTTCTCGGGGTCGCGGACGCGCCTGCGGGCCGAGTGGACGCGGATGAACGCCTCCTGGACGACGTCCTCGCAGGAGGCCGTGTCGTCCAGGAGCAGCGCGGCGAGACCGAGCAGCGACCGGTAGTGGGCGCGGTAGGTCTCGGTGAGGTGGTCGACGGTGGTGCCCGACGTCATCGTGTCGTCGGCGCCTTCACGCGGCGAGGGAACAGGGCTGCGCCTGGTGGCGGGCATGGGGGCGATCACCGGCATGCCGCCGCCGGGGCGCCGGCTCCGCGGGGGCCGCAGGAGCGGGAGTACGACCGCGCCGCCGCCGAACGGGCCCGCTGTTCTGATGTCGAGTACCTCTGCCACGCCTGTTGGACACGTTGCCCCCCGTCAGGGTTGTACGCGCACGCCTCCGCTTTTGACGGTGCGTCGTTCGCCGCCATACGTATCCGCTTCTCCCCTTTGCCCCGTTCCGCCCCCACCGGCCACCGGCCACCGGCCACGGATGGCGGTCAGCGGGGAGAAGCATCGTCGAACATGCCATCACCCCAGTTCAAGCGGTACGGACCAAAGACTTTCCCACAGGGTGTTCACAGATCCTACAAAGGTCCGGCGATCAGTCCACCGGGTATCCGGTGGCCGGCCCGCCCGCCAGGAGCTCGGCCGCGACGGCCTCCGCGACCTGGGCGGTGTTGAGCGCCGCGCCCTTGCGGAGGTTGTCGCCGCAGACGAAGAACTCCAGCGCCCGTTCGTCGTCCAGGGACCGCCGCACCCGGCCGACCCACGTCGGGTCGGTGCCGACGACGTCGGACGGCGTCGGGAAGTCGCCGGCCGCGGGGTCGTCGTACAGGACGACGCCCGGCGACGTGGCGAGGATCTCGTGCGCCCGCGCCACCGTCACCGGCCGCTCGAAGCGGGCGTGCACGGACACGGAGTGGGTGGTGACGACCGGGACCCGTACGCAGGTGGCCGCGACGGGCAGCCCCGGCAGGTCCAGGATCTTGCGGGTCTCGGCCCGGATCCGCAGCTCCTCCGACGACCAGCCGTCCTCCTGGAGGCTGCCGGACCACGGCACGACGTTGAGCGCCAGCGGCCCGGCGAACGGCCCGGTCCCGTGCTCGTCCCCGACGGCGCGCCGTACGTCTCCGGGCGCGGTGCCCAGCTCCGTACCGGCGACCGCGGCGAGCTGTGCGCGCAGCGCGGCGACCCCGGCCTGGCCCGCTCCGCTGGCCGCCTGGTACGCGGAGACGACCAGCTCGCCGAGCCCGAACTCGGCGTGCAGGGCGCCGACCGCGACGATCAGCGCGAGCGTGGTGCAGCCGGGGCTGGCGACGATGCCGCGCGGCCGGACCCGTACCGCGTGCGGGTTGATCTCGGGGACGACCAGCGGCACGTCCGGGTCCGTACGGAACGCGGGCGAGGCGTCCACGACGACGGTGCCCTTGGCAGCGGCGACCGGCGCCCAGCGGGCGGCGATCTCCTCCGGTACGAGGAAGACGGCGACGTCGACACCGCTCAGGGCGTCCTCGTCGAGCGCGAGGACCTCGGTCTCGACCCCGCGCACGACGCGCTTGCAGCCGGCCGAGCGCGGCGACGCGAGCAGCCGTATCTCGCCCCAGACGTCGGCGTGCTGCGACAGGATCTGGAGCATGACCGCGCCGGCGGCCCCGGTCGCTCCGACGACCGCGAGCGCCGGCTTGCGGCTCATGGCGTGACCGTCTTACCGGCCGGTGCCGCCGTAGACGACGGCCTCGGCCGAGTCGCTGTCCAGACCGAAGGCGGTGTGGACGGCGCGGACGGCCTCGTTGACGTCGTCGGCGCGCGTGACGACCGAGATGCGGATCTCCGACGTGGAGATCAGCTCGATGTTGACGCCCGCGTTGGACAGCGCCTCGAAGAACGAGGCGGTGACGCCCGGGTTGGTCTTCATGCCCGCGCCGACCAGGGAGATCTTGCCGATCTGGTCGTCGTAGCGCAGGCCGTCGAAGCCGATGGCGCCCTTCTGCTTCTCCAGGGCGTCGATGGCCTTGCGGCCCTCGGTCTTGGGCAGCGTGAAGGAGATGTCCGTCAGGCCGGTGGAGGCCGCGGACACGTTCTGCACGACCATGTCGATGTTGATCTCGGCGTCCGCGATGGTGCGGAAGATGGCGGCCGCCTCGCCCGGCTTGTCCGGCACGCCGACGACGGTGATCTTCGCCTCGGAGGTGTCGTGGGCGACACCGGAGATGATGGCCTGCTCCACCTTGCGGTCCCCTGGTTCGTTGCTGACCCACGTGCCCTGGAGCCCCGAGAAGGAGGAGCGGACGTGGATCGGGATGTTGTAACGGCGTGCGTACTCGACGCAGCGGTGCAGCAGCACCTTGGAGCCGGAGCTGGCGAGCTCCAGCATGTCCTCGAAGGAGATCCAGTCGATCTTCCGGGCCTTCTTCACGACCCGCGGGTCGGCGGTGAAGACACCGTCGACGTCGGTGTAGATCTCGCACACCTCGGCGTCCAGCGCGGCCGCGAGGGCCACCGCCGTGGTGTCGGAACCACCGCGCCCGAGGGTGGTGATGTCCTTCTTGTCCTGGGACACACCCTGGAACCCGGCGACGATGGCGATGTTGCCCTCGTCCAGCGCCGTACGGATCCGGCCCGGCGTGACATCGATGATGCGCGCTTTGTTGTGGACCGAGTCGGTGATGACGCCTGCCTGGCTGCCGGTGAACGACTGGGCCTCGTGGCCCAGGTTTTTGATCGCCATGGCCAGCAGGGCCATGGAGATCCGCTCTCCGGCGGTCAGCAGCATGTCGAACTCGCGCCCCGCAGGCATCGGTGACACCTGCTCGGCGAGATCGATCAGCTCGTCCGTCGTGTCGCCCATCGCGGAAACGACGACGACCACCTGGTGGCCGTTCTTCTTCGCTTCCACGATTCGCTTGGCGACGCGCTTGATGCCCTCGGCATCGGCTACGGAGGAGCCTCCGTACTTCTGCACGACAAGGCCCACGTGCGCTCCTCGCTCAGTCCGTCTTGCGGTCGGCTCAGTTTAACGAGCGACCGGGAATCGACTCCGGGATGTCACATCCTGAGATGTCCCGCTCATTCCGTGATCACCGGCGGTTTCCGCCCCGGTCGCTCCACCCGCCCCTGCCCGGGAACCCGCCCGCTACGCGGAACGTGTGCCGAGTCACACGACGGCTCCGGACACTCCCTACTTCCGGGCGCGGAGGCCCAGCGGAGCGGCGATCTCCTCGGCCATGACGCGGCCCGCCTCCTCGGCGAGGTCGTCGTCCGCGAGGTCCTCGTCCGTGTCGAGGCCGTCCAGGGCCTGGAGCGGCTGGTCGAGGCGGACGTGCGAGACGAGCGACTGCAGGGCTCGCAGCGTCGCGGACGCGGTGGGGCCCCAGTTCGAGAAATACGAGAACTGCCACCACCACAGCGCCTCGGTCGTGCGGCCCGCCCGGTAGTGGGCCAGGCCGTGGCGGAGGTCCATGATGATGTCGGCCAGGTTGTCCGAGATGCGGAAGGGCACCGGCGCCTTGCGCGGCTCGTACGGGTCGAAGACCTCCGAGAAGACGTCCACGGGGTCGAGGAGCGCGGCGAACCGCTCCCTCAGCTCGTCCACGTCCAGGTCGGGCCCCGTGTCGGGCTCGTAGCGCTCTTCGGGGACGATGTCCTCGTGCGCCCCCAGCCGGCCGCCGGCCAGCAGGAGCTGCGAGATCTCCAGCAGCAGGAAGGGAACGGCGCTCTCGGGCTCGTCGCCCTTGGCCACTTCCGTGGTGACGACGATGAAGGACTCGATGGAGTCGGCGACCTGGACCGCGAAGCTGTCCGGGTCGAGCGTGTGGGCGTGGAGCGTGGCGTCAGACATCGAGGAGTCGTCTCCCTTCGAACGCACGTCCGAGCGTGACCTCGTCGGCGTATTCCAGGTCCCCGCCGACGGGCAGCCCGCTGGCGAGGCGCGTGACCTTCAGGCCCATGGGCTTGACCATCCGCGCCAGATACGTCGCGGTGGCCTCCCCTTCCAGGTTCGGGTCGGTCGCCAGGATCAGCTCGGTGACCGTGCCGTCCGCGAGGCGGGCCAGCAGCTCACGGATCCGCAGGTCGTCGGGGCCCACGCCCTCGATCGGGCTGATCGCGCCGCCGAGCACGTGGTAACGCCCCCGGAACTCGCGCGTCCGCTCGATGGCGACGACGTCCTTGGGCTCCTCGACCACACAGATGACCGCGTCGTCCCGGCGCGGGTCACGGCAGATGCCGCACCGCTCCTCCTGCGCGACGTTGCCGCACACCGCGCAGAACCGGACCTTCTCCTTCACCTCCAGCAGCGCGTGCGCGAGCCTCCGGACGTCCGTCGGCTCGGCCTGCAGGATGTGGAAGGCGATCCGCTGCGCGCTCTTGGGACCGACGCCGGGCAGCCTGCCCAGTTCGTCGATGAGGTCCTGGACCACGCCTTCGTACAACGGAACGCCTCTCCGGGAGTGCAGTCTTGGTGCTTACGGTAGTTGCTGGGGGTGCGCCGCAGAAGCCTTCGGATCAGAAGGGCAGGCCCGGCATGCCGCCCATGCCCTGGGCGAGCGGGCCGAGCTTCTGCTGCTGGAGCTGCGCCGCGTTCTCGTTCGCGGCCTGCACCGCCGCGACGACCAGGTCGGCGAGCGTCTCCGTGTCGTCCGGGTCGACCGCCTTCGGGTCGATGACCAGGGCGCGCAGCTCTCCGGAGCCGGTGACCGTGGCCTTCACCAGGCCGCCGCCGGCCTGTCCGTCGACCTCCGTACGGGCCAGCTCCTCCTGCGCCCGCGCGAGCTCCTGCTGCATCTTCTGGGCCTGCTGGAGAAGCTGCTGCATGTTGGGCTGGCCACCACCGGGGATCACGGTCACTCCTGGCACGTCGACGACGAATCTTTCGGTTACGGCCGAGCCTACGTGCTCCGCGGGCGGCTCGCCCCACGCACACGGATGCACTCTTTGGAGTGAACGGCAGGCGTGCCCCCTACCTGATCAAGCACCACTTGCGGGCGGAAATCCTGGGATTTCGCTCCCGGGGACCACCATTCGGCGGTAGGAAGGGCTGCGCACCACGCACCGCGCACCGCCACGCACGGCCACGCACCGTACATCACCGCACGTCACGCACAGTCACACAGAGCATCACGAGAGCATCACGCAGAGCTTGTCAGCAGAGCGCAGAGGAGTGCCCCGGTGAGCCAGCCGGAGATGCAGCCCGGGGGGCCCGCCCGGGGGGAGGATCTGACCGGACGGCCGTTCCCGCTCGGCGACTGGGGCGAGCCGGCGGAACGGCTCCACGAGCTCTACCGGTGGGTCGAGGACGGTGCGCTGCGCACCGCCGACTGGTACCTCGCCGACCGCGTCTGGAAGCGCCGCGGCGCCCGCGCCCTGCGGACCGGTACGGCGCTGGGCGCGGTGCTGGGGGCCGCGCTGCCCCTGCTCGACCTGACGGGCGCCCTGCGCGGGGCGGCGGGCTGGGGGTATCTGTCGCTGCTGCTGGCCGCCGCGTGCATGGCCTGCGACCGGTACTTCGGGCTGACGTCCGGCTGGATGCGGGACGTGGCGACGGCGCAGGCGGTGCAGCGGCGCCTCCAGTCGCTCCAGTTCGACTGGGCGTCGGAGTGCGTACGGGAGGTGCTGGGCCCGACGGAGGGCACGGCGGGCGAGGCGGCGGAACGCTGCCTGACCATCCTGCGGCGGTTCACGGAGGACGTCACGGAGCTGGTGCGGGCCGAGACGGCCGACTGGATGGTGGAGTTCCGCTCCGGCCCGGCGCCGCTGGTGACGCAGTCGCAGAACGGGCACGGCACGCGGCACGACACGCCGGGGGCGCAGGCGCCGGGCGGCCGCTTCCCGCTGCCCCCGGCGACCCGCCCGAACATGCCGAGGCAGCGGCCCCCGGAACCGCGCTGACGCCCGCCCCGCTCAACTGAAGATGATCATGGAGCCTTGGCCGAGGCTCCGCGTGGCCGCCGCGTGCAGCCCGAGCCAGACGTGCCGCTCGCGCGCGAAGGGACTGTCGTCGTACGGAACGGGGGCGGCGGGCTCCTCCAGCGCCGTGGGGTGCCGGGGCGGCTCCGGCGGGGCGGGCGGGTTGGCGGGGTCGATGCCGATGGCGGGCCCCACGAACTCCAGCTCCCGCAGCAGCCCCTGCGCCGAACCGAGCGGCCCGCCGCCGGCCAGCAGCTCCTCGGTGGACAGTGGCGCGGGGAAGTCCACGGGGACGTAGGCACCGGCGTGGTCGTAGTGCCACACCAGGTGCGACCGCTGGGCCGTCGACTCGAACATCTCCAGCAACTGCTCGTAGTCGCCGCCCAGTTCGTCGACGGGCGTCACGGCGAGCCCGCAGAGCTGGAGCAGGTAGGCCCGGCGCAGGAAGTGCAGCGCGTCGTAGTCGAACCCGGCGACCGGCGCGACGTCCCCCGACAGGCCCGGCATGTACGCGAACACGGGCACGGTCGGCAGCCCGGACTCGGTGAGGGCCCGGTCGTAGGCGGCGATCTCCTCGGCGAAGGGGTTGTCGGGGCTGTGGCACAGCACGTCGACAAGGGGGACCAGCCACAGGTCACAGGCCAACGGTTGACTCGCTCTCGGATCGGGGCGACGGCGGCACCGGCACAGACTAGTCGCGAACGGGCGGAACCGAACCGGCCACGACCGCCACGACCGCCGCGGGTCCCCGGCACGGTGATACCCGGCCCGCGCCGCGGGCAAGCGACCACGGCGGTGCGCGGTGCCGGGGCGGCGGTGTCTTACGGGTCGGTGACATGGGGCGCGTTGAGGGCGGAGGCGGGCCGGGGTGCGCCTAGCGTCGGGATATGCGCGTACTTGTCACCGGCGGGGCCGGGTTCATCGGATCGCACATCGTCGAGGCGCTGGAGGCGGCGGGCCACGAGCCCGTCGCGCTGGACGCGCTGCTGCCCGCCGCGCACGGCGCCGGGGCCGGTACGCCGCCCGGCGTCGTGCGCGGGGACGTGCGGGACCCGGACGCGGTGCGGGGCGTGCTGCGCGGCGTCGACGCCGTGTGCCACCAGGCCGCGATGGTCGGCCTCGGCAAGGACCTGGCGGACGCGCCCGGCTACGTCGGCTGCAACGACCTCGGCACGGCCGTGCTGCTCGCCGCCATGGCGGAGGCGGGCGTCACGCGGCTGGTACTCGCCGGGTCCATGGTGGTGTACGGCGAGGGCGGCTACGACTGTCCGGCGCACGGCCCCGTACGGCCGGGGCCGCGGGCGGAGGCGGACCTGCTGGCCGGGCGGTTCGAGCCGCCGTGCCCGCGGTGCGGGGCGGAGCTGACGCCCCGTCTCGTCACCGAGGACGCGCCCGCCGACCCGCGGAACGTGTACGCGGCGACGAAGCTCGCCCAGGAGCACCTGGCCGCGTCCTGGGCGCGGGCCACCGGGGGCCGGGCGGTGTCGCTGCGCTACCACAACGTGTACGGGCCGCGGATGCCGCGCGACACGCCGTACGCGGGGGTGGCGTCCCTGTTCCGTTCGGCGCTCGCGCGCGGTGAGGCGCCGCGCGTGTTCGAGGACGGCGGGCAGCGGCGCGACTTCGTCCACGTACGGGACGTGGCCACGGCCAACGTGGTGGCGCTGGAGGCGCTCGGGCGGCGGCGGCCGGAGTGGCCGGGCGGCGGGCTCACGGCGTACAACACGGGCAGCGGGGAGCCGCACACCGTGGGCGAGATGGCGGCGGTGCTGGCCGCCGCGCACGGCGGTCCCGCGCCGGTGGTGACGGGCGAGTACCGGCTGGGGGACGTCCGGCACATCACGGCGGACTCGGAGCGGCTGCGGGCCGCGCTGGGCTGGAGACCGGTGATCGGATTCGCCGGGGGCATGGGTGAGTTCGCGGTGAGCGAGTTGCGGCGGGCGGGCGACGACGTCCGCGTTTCGTAAGGTGCGTGCGCCCCTCTGACGGGGGCTCGGTTCGTACGGTGAGGGGCGTGACCAGACACTCCCCCGCCCCCACCGTCGACGTCGTACTGCCCTGCCTCGACGAGGCCGATGCCCTGCCCTGGGTGCTGGAGCGCGTCCCGGACGGCTGGCGGGCGCTCGTCGTGGACAACGGGTCCCGCGACGGCTCGCCCGACATCGCCCGCGCGCTGGGCGCCACCGTCGTCAGCGAGCCGCGGCGCGGCTTCGGGGCCGCGTGCCACGCGGGGCTCGTCGCGTCGGACGCCGACATCGTGTGCTTCTGCGACTGCGACGCGTCCCTGGACCCGGGGCTGCTGGCCCCGTTCGCGGCCGAGGTCGCGGACGGGCGCGCCGATCTGGTGCTGGGCCGGCGGCGCCCGCGCGGCCGTGGCGCCTGGCCCGCCCACGCCCGCGCCGGGAACCTGGCCCTCGCCCGGATGCTCCGCCGCCGCACGGGCCTGCGCCTCCACGACCTGGGCCCCATGCGCGCGGCCCGCCGCGAGGCGCTGCTGTCCCTGGACCTGACGGACCGCCGCAGCGGCTACCCGCTCCAGATGGTCGTCCGCGCGTCGGACGCGGGTTGGCGCATCGCCGAACGCGACGTGCCGTACCTGCCGCGCACCGGCAGATCGAAGGTGACGGGTACGTGGCGCGGCACGTGGCAGGCGGTGCGGGACATGAGCCGGGTGCTCGGCGAGGGGCCGCGGGGACCGCGGGGGGTGCTGCGGTGAGCGCGGCGGGGAACGGGGCCGTGGGCGGGGCTGCGGGTGGGGCCGTGAGCGGCGTTTCGTCGCTGCTGGTGATCGCCAAGGAGCCGGTGCCGGGACGGGTGAAGACGCGGTTGACGCCGCCGTTCTCGCCCGTCGACGCGGCGCGGCTCGCGGCGGCCGCGCTGGCCGACACGCTGGCCGCGGCGGCCGCCTCGCCCGTGGACCGGCGGGTGCTGGTCCTGGCCGGTGAGGCGGGTGACTGGGTGCCGCCGGGGTTCGAGGTCGTGCCACAGGCGGCGGGCGGTCTGGACGAGCGGCTCGCGGCGGCGTTCGCCGGGTGCCCGGGGCCGGCCCTCGTGGTCGGGATGGACACGCCGCAGGTGACGCCCGGGCTGCTGGCGCGGGGCCTGGACTTCGGCGCGGCCGACGCCTGGTTCGGCCCGGCGGAGGACGGCGGGTTCTGGGCGCTGGGCCTGGCCGAGCCGGACCCGGCGCTGCTGCGGGGCGTGCCCATGTCGCGGGCGGACACCGGGAGGGTGCAGCGGGCGCGGCTGACCGACGCGGGCCTGAAGGTCCGTGACCTGCCGCTGCTGCGGGACGTGGACACGGCGGCGGACGCGGCGGAGGTGGCGGCGCTGGCCCCGCACACCCGGTTCGCGGCGCTGCACGCCGAGCTGGCGGGAGGAGGTGACGGCCGGTGAGCGCCGTCGGGGCGGTGGTGCCGCCCACCGTACGGGCGTGGCGTGCCGACCCGTACGCGGACGCGCTGCGGTCCGGGCGGGGCCCGCTGTTCCTGCGGCGCGGCGACGGATGGCTGCTGCCGCTGGACGTGGAGCGCTGGTGCGCGGCGCCGGACCGGGCGGACGCCACGGCCCTCGACCGGTGCCGCGGCCCGGTGCTCGACGTGGGCTGCGGGCCCGGCCGGCTGGTCGCCGCGCTGGCGGCGCTGCGGCACACGGCGCTGGGCGTGGACGTCAACCAGGCGGCGGTGGATCGGACGATACGCGCGGGGGGTTCGGCGCTGTGCCGGTCGGTGTTCGAGCCGCTGCCGAGGGAGGGCGCCTGGGGCACGGTGCTCCTGATGGACGGCAACATCGGCATCGGCGGCGACCCCGTGGCCCTGCTGCGGCGCGCCGCGGAACTGGCCCGGCCGGACGGGCTGCTGATCGTGGAGGCGGCCCCGCACGACGTGGACGAGCGCGTGGAGGTCCGCGTCGACGACGGCCACGGCCCGCAGGGCGCCCCCTTCCCCTGGGCCCGCGTCGGCCGCCGCGCGCTCGCCGCCCACGCGGCGGCCGCGGGGTGGCGCGTGACGCGCGCGTGGCACGCGTCGCACCGCACGTTCGTGGAACTGTCCCGGGGGTAGGCCGTGTCGGGAGTCTGTCCCCTGTCCCGCCCCTTCCCGAAACTGGGGGCTCCGCCCCCAGACCCCCTATCGCGCCTGTGGGGGTACCCCCTGCTCGAAGAGCTTGGGGGAGCTCGTCCTCAAACGCCGG
>NZ_JABWDV010000262.1 GCF_013362995.1 Streptomyces sp. TRM64462
CGGGCGCCAGCTCGCTCGCCACGAGCACGGCCTCCGGCTGTGACGGGGTGTCACGTACGGAGCGCAGGACGTCCAGTTCGGTGTGGGACACCTGGTCGACGGTCATCACGACGACGCGCGACTCACCGGGCGCGGTGGTGAGGACGATCTCCGGACACGCCGACAGAGTGCTCTTGATGCCGGCCTCCAGTACCGGGTCGAGTGCGACGACGCTGACGGGTACGGGTTCTCCCACCGAGTCCTCCAAGGAGTCAACGGAGCAACGGAACAACGGAACAACGGGCTCCAGGTTCGGCCGGGACGCGGCCCCGTACATCGGGCGGCGGCCCCCAGATTTCCGTACGGTCCCGCTCTCCCGCGGCGCGAAGGGGTGCGGAGGGGGTGTGGAGCGGGTGTGGAGGCCGTGTGGAACCGGCCGTCGGGCCAGGTCATGGGCGCCGTGCGGGAGTTGTACGGGAGTCGTACGGGGTGTGCGGCGGCGCGGGTGGGGGCGTGTGGGGGAGCGCCCGCAGAATATGGGGGAGCGACCCCCATGTGCCCGCACCCGGGCCCTGGGAGCTTGTTCCTCGTGACTGACACCGCCCTCGCCCGAGAAGACCGGCTCGGCACCCTCCCTCCCGCCTGGTGGGCCCTCGGCCTCACCCTGCGGGAGCGGCTCGCCGCGCCGGACGCCCCCGCACCGGCCGGGACACCGGCCCGCGACCGCGCCGTGCCGTGGTCCGTCGGGGACCCGGAGGGCTTCGCCGGCCGGCTCGCCGCCCTCGGCGTCCGCGACGACGTGGCGCTCGGGCTCGCCGCGGAACCGGCCGTACGCCTGGCCGCCCGTACGGAGAAGCCGGGGTGGGCGCGCTTCGCCGAGCGCGCCGTCACGGCGGCCGCCGAACAGGCGGAGCGGGCCGAGCGGGCCGAACAGGCCGAGCCGACGGAGCGGGGAGAGCCGGCCGGCCGGGGTGCGCGGGTGTGGGAAGAGGGCGTGGCGGGTGAAGGGGCCGATGTGTTCCTGCCGGTGTTCCGGGCGCTCGTCGAGCGTGCCTGGGCCGACACCGTCGCGCCGACCGGACTCGCCGGACTGGCCTGCGGCGAGAAGGCCGCCGTACGGGAGGCGTTCACACGGCTGCTGGGCGGCCGGCTCGCCCGCCAGGCGGCCCGGACACTCGTCCGGGAGCTGCACACCGCCCGCGCCGAGGGACGGCTGCCGGGGGAGACCCCGGAGCAGCGGTTCGCCGCCTTCGTGGCGTGGGCCGCCACCCCCGGCGGGCTCGGCGCACTGTTCCGCTCGTACCCCGTACTCGCCCGCATGCTCGGCGAGACCTGCCTGAACACGGCCCAGGCGACGGCGGAGCTGATGTCCCGCTTCACGGCCGACCGGGACGCCCTCGTGGCGGAGCTCTGCCACGGCACCGACCCCGGCCCCCTGGTCCGTGTCGACCTCGGACGCGGCGACGCCCACCAGGGCAACCGGTCCGTGGCCCTCCTCCGGTTCGCCTCCGGCGACACCGTCGTCTACAAGCCCCGCCCCCTGGACCAGCACACGCTCCTCGACCGGGCGGCCGGCTGGCTCAACGGCAAGGTGCCCGGGCTCGCGCTGCGCACCCCCCGTTCGGTGCGCGGAACCGACCACGGCTGGCTGGAGTTCATCGAGCACCGCTGGTGCCGGACCCCCACCGAACTCGACCGCTTCTACCGCCGCCAAGGCGCCCTGCTCGCCCTGCTGTACGCGCTGGACGGCGTCGACATGCACTACGAGAACGTCATCGCGTGCGGCGACCAGCCCGTCCTCGTCGACGCCGAGACCCTGCTGCACGCCGACCTGCCGCAGGCCAGGACCGCGGGACCCGACCCGGCGGCGGACGCCCTGCGGGACTCCGTGCACCGCACCTGCCTCCTGCCCAGCCTCCTCATCGGCGACAACGGCGCCCTGGACATCTCCGCGCTCGGCGGCGCGCACGGGGAGGCGTACCCGAGCGACGGAATGCGCTGGGAACGCGCGGGCACCGACGAGATGCGCATGGTGCGCGGTCCCGTCACCAGCACCGCCGGCCAGAACCGGCCCCTGCCGGACGGCGGCCGGGCCCTCGGCCACGCCGACCACCGGGCTGCGCTCGTCGAAGGGTTCCGGGCGGGCTACGACGCGATCACCGAACACCGCGCCGAGCTGCTCGGCGGCCTCCTCGACCGCTGGGCCACCGGCCGGGGCCGCCTCATCGCCCGGTCGACCCGCCTCTACGCCACGCTCCTGGAGGAGTCCACGCACCCGGACGTGCTGCGGGACGCCCTCGCGCGGGAGTCCGTGTTCTCCGTGCTGTGGACCGAGTCCGCCCACGACCCGGCACGGCAGCGGCTCGTCGAGCACGAGATCGCGGACCTGTGGGCCGGCGACGTGCCGCTGTTCGCCCACCGGCCCGCGCAGACCGCCGTGTGGACCGCCCGGGGCGTACGCGTCGACGGCGTCGTCCCGGCGCCCGCCCTGCGCGCCGCCCGCCGCAAGGTCGCCGCCATGAGCGAGGTCGACCGCTACGACCAGGAGTGGGTCATCCACGCCACGCTCGCCGTCGTCCACGCCAACTCCCGTACCGAAGGCCCCCGTTCCGAGCTGTCCGCGCCCCCGGCGCCGCCCGTCGTGCCCGAGCCGTCCCGGCTGCTGACCGCGGCGTGCGGCATCGCGGACGAGATCGCGGCACGCGCGGTGCACGGCGGAGGCCGGGTCAACTGGCTGGGCCTGGAGGAGGTGAACGGCGGCCACTGGGCGGTGCTGCCCATGGGCGGCGGGCTCGCGCAGGGGTACTGCGGGGTCGCCCTGTTCCTGGCGCAGCTCGGCGCCCTGGCCGACGCGCCCCGGTACACCGACCTGGCGCGGCGGGCCGTGCGGCCGCTGCCCGCCCTGCTGGCCGCGCTGGCCCGGGACCCCGAGCTGAGCGCCGCCACAGGACCGGGTGCCCTGCACGGTCTGGGCGGCATCGTGTACGCCGTCGCCCGGCTGGCCCCGCTGCTCGGCGACGACCCGGACCTCGACGCCTGTCTGCCGACGGCCCTCGCGGCCCTCGAACGCGCCGCGGACGGCGACCCGGACGGCCCCGCCGACCTGGCCGACGGCCTCGCGGGCGCCCTGACCGCCGCGACCGCAGTCGCGACCCGCGACACCCGCGGCGGGACGACCACCGCCACGACCGCCACCGCCGCCGCACTGGCCCGGAAGCTGGCCGACCGGCTGCTCGCCCGGGCGGAACGGCCCACCCGCGACCCCGGCTTCGCACACGGTGACGCCGGCGTCGGC
>NZ_JABWDV010000263.1 GCF_013362995.1 Streptomyces sp. TRM64462
CCGCGATGTACCGCTCGTGGAACGGCGAGCCCCGGTACTGGTCCGCCCAGTCCCGGTCCCGCTCGTTCTCGAACGCCTCGAACGCCTCGGGCCACTGCGGGTAGCCGAAGAAGCCGAGCGCGTCCCCGGGCGGCCCGAAGTACGCGATCCGCCCGCCAGGCGCCAGCACCAGCAGCCGGTCGCACACGTCGAGGCTGAGCACGCTGTGCGTGACGACGACCACGGTGCGCCCGTCGTCGGCCAGCCCCCGCAGCATGTGCATCACCGAGCGGTCCATGCCCGGGTCGAGCCCCGACGTCGGCTCGTCCAGGAACAGCAGCGACGGCTTCGTCAGCAGCTCCAGCGCGACGCTCACGCGTTTCCGCTGCCCGCCCGACAGGCTGTGCACCGGCTGGTCCGCGCGCTGTTCGAGGCCCAGCTCCCGCATCACCTCGTCCACGCGGGCCCGCCGCTCCTCCTTCGCCGTGTCCTCAGGGAAGCGCAGCTCGGCGGCGTACCCGAGGGCGCGCCGTACGGTGAGCTGGAGGTGCAGGATGTCGTCCTGCGGGACGAGGCCGATGCGCTGGCGCAGCTCCGCGTACTGCCGGTACAGGTCCCGCCCGTCGTACAGCACCGTGCCGCGGTCGGCGGGCCGCAGCCCGGTCAGCGCGTTCAGGAGCGTCGACTTGCCGGCGCCGCTCGGTCCGACGACGGCCAGCAGGCACTTCTCGCCGACGGGGAACGACACGCCGTCGAGGAGCGTCCTGCGGCCTCCGTCCACGGTGACCGCCAGCTCCTGCACGTCCAGGGACACCGCCCCGGTGTCGGTGTACTCGACCAGCCGCCCGCCGACCAGGCTGTACGCGCAGTGGCCGATGCCGATGATGTCGTCGGCCGTGACACGGGCGGTGTCGACGCGGCGGCCGTTGAGGAACGTGCCGTTGTGGCTGCCCAGGTCGTGGATCCAGTACGTGCCGTCCGGGTGCGCCCGCAGCTCGGCGTGCCGGCGGGAGACCACCAGGTCGTCGATGACCACGTCGTTGTCGGCGCCGCGCCCGATCCGTACGGCCGTGGCCGGCAGGGGCCGCACCGAGGTCGGCCGCCGGAACGTCCCGGTCGCCCCGGGCAGCGACACCGAGGAGGGCCGGGGGAGATCCGCGGGTGCGGCTGCGGCTGCGGCTGCGGGTGCGGGTGCGGGTGCGACTGGGGGCGCGGGCGGCGGTGCGGGGGGCTCGACGGCCGAAAGGACGGCGGACGGCCCGTCGGAGGGATGCCCGAACCGCAGCACCGTCCCGGGCCCGACGTCCCACGCGCCGGCGACACGCCGCCCGTCCGCGTAGGTCCCGTTGGTGCTGCCCTCGTCCCGTACCGTCCACCGGTCGCCCTCGGGGCCGAGCACCGCGTGGTGCCACGAGACCCGGGCATCGGCCAGCGCGATGTCGCTCGCGGGGTCGCGCCCGACGCGGTAGACGCGGCTCGGACGCAGCACGGTCGAGTCCCCGCCGACGTCGAGCACCAGCTCCGGCGCGGTGGGTACGACGGGCCGCTCTCCCATGAGGGGATTTTATCTTTCTGTACGGATATGTGCCTGGCCCGCCGTGTGCCGCCCGGCCTCGCGGGAACGCGACACGAACACGCGACACGCGCCGCGCGACCCGAACACCCCCGCACGCCAGGAGGCCGCCATGACCGACGACCCCGCCCACGCGCCCCGCAACCCCGTCACCGCCTACCCCCGCCCCGACTTCCCGGAGCAGCACCAGCAGCACCCCGGCTGGACCGAGCCCATGCGGCCGCGCCCCGACCACGGCGAGGAGACCTACCGGGGCAGCGGGCAGCTCCAGGACCGCGCCGCCGTCGTCACCGGCGGCGACTCCGGCATCGGCCGCGCCGTCTGCCTCGCCTACGCGCGCGAAGGCGCCGACGTGCTCTTCACGCACCTGCCGGAGGAGGACGAGGAGGCCCGCGAGACCGCACGGCTCGTCGAGGCCGCGGGACGCCGGGCCGTCGCCGTGGCCTGCGACATCCGCGACGAGGAGCAGTGCCGCGCCCTCGTCGGCCGGGCCGTCGCGGACTTCGGCCGCATCGACGTCCTGGTGAACAACGCCGCCTACCAGATGGCCCGCCCCGACGGCATCGAGGCCATCACGACCGAGCAGTTCGACCGCGTCATGAAGACCAACCTGTACGGGATGTTCTGGCTCACCAAGGCCGCGCTCCCGCACATCCCGGAAGGCGGCAGCATCATCAACAGCGCGTCCGTGCAGGCGTACAAGCCCAGCCCGCCGCTCCTCGACTACGCCATGACGAAGGGCGCCATCGTCACGTTCACCCAGGCGCTCGCCCAGTCGCTCGCCCCGCGCGGCATCCGCGTGAACGCCGTGGCGCCAGGGCCCGTGTGGACGCCGCTGATCCCGGCGACCATGCCCGAGACCGCCGAGTTCGGCAAGCAGTCGCCCCTCGGGCGGCCCGCGCAGCCCGCCGAGATGGCCCCGGCGTACGTCTTCCTCGCCTCGCGAGGCGCGGGCTACATCACCGGCGAGATCGTCAACGCCACGGGCGGCACCCCACTGCCGTGACCTGCGGCTGCGGCGCCCGCCCGGCGGGACGCCGCGAGGGTTGGCCGTACGCGCACGGGTAACCCGGTACGGGCAGCCAGCCCGGCACGCCGCGAGCGTCCGGGCCACCCCGAGGAGGACCGCCCATGCCCATCGCGACGGTGAACCCCGCGACCGGCGAGACGCTCAGGACGTTCCCGCCGTTCGAGCCCGCCGAGATCGAGCGGCGGGTGGCCGCCTCGGCCACGGCCTTCCGGACGTACCGCACCACCTCCTTCGCCGAGCGGGCCGCGCTCCTGCGCCGCGCCGCCGATTTGCTGGAGCAGGATGCGCCCGACGTCGCGCGGAGGGTGACCACCGAGATGGGCAAGCCCCTGACGGCGGCCCGCGCCGAGGTGGCCAAGTGCGCCAAGGCCATGCGCTGGTACGCCGACCACGCCGAGGGCCTCCTCGCCGACGAGCGCCCCGCCGACGCCGACGTCCGCGACACCGGGGCGGCCACCGCCCGGGTCCACTACCGGCCGCTCGGCCCGGTCCTGGCCGTCATGCCGTGGAACTTCCCCCTGTGGCAGGTCGTACGGTTCGCAGCGCCCGCGCTGATGGCCGGCAACACCGGGCTCCTGAAGCACGCGTCGAACGTCCCGCAGACCGCCCTCTACCTGGAGGAGCTCTTCCGCCGGGCCGGCTACCCCGAAGGCGTCTTCCAGACCCTCCTGATCGGCGCCGACGCCGTCGAGCGGGTCCTGCGCGACCCGCGCGTGGCCGCGGCCACCCTCACCGGCAGCGAGGGCGCCGGGCGGTCGGTCGCCGCCGTGGCGGGCGACGAGGTGAAGAAGACCGTCCTGGAACTGGGCGGCAGCGACCCGTACCTCGTCCTGCCGTCCGCCGACATCGACCGGGCCGCCGCGACCGCGGTCACCGCCCGCGCCCAGAACAACGGCCAGTCCTGCATCGCCGCCAAGCGGTTCATCGTGCACACGGACGTCTTCGACGCGTTCACGGAACGGTTCACGGCCGGGATGGCCGCGCTGAAGGTCGGAGACCCCATGGACGAGGCCACGGACGTCGGCCCGCTCGCGAGCGAACGCGGCCGCGCCGACCTGGAGGAGCTCGTCGACGACGCGGTGGGCCGCGGCGCCACCGTACGCTGCGGCGGCCGCCGTCCCGAGGGCCTGGTCCGGGGCTGGTACTACGAGCCGACCGTCCTCACGGGCGTCAGGCCCCCCATGCGCATCCACCGCGAGGAGGCGTTCGGCCCCGTCGCCGCCGTGTACCGCGCGGCGAGCCTCGACGAGGCGCTGGACATCGCCAACGACTCGTCCTTCGGACTCAGCTCCAACGTCTGGACCCGCGACGACGCCGAGGTCGCGCGCTGCGTACGCGACCTGGAGGCGGGCGGCGTGTACGTCAACGGCATGACCGCGTCGCACCCGGCGCTGCCGTTCGGCGGCGTGAAGCGCTCGGGGTACGGGCGCGAGCTGTCGGGCCACGGGATACGGGAGTTCTGCAACGCGAAGACGGTCTGGCAGGCGGCGGCGTGAGCGTGTTACTAGAGCGGTACGACGCGGGCGTGAGCGTGTACTAGAGCGGTACGACGACCTCGTCCTCCGGTGGCGGAGGCGGCGGCGTCCCGTCCCCGAAGGGCCGCCCGCCCAGCTCCTCACGGTGGTGGGGTGAGCGCCAGCCCCGCAGATCGGGACCGCGCGGCACGATCCGGGTCGGGTTTATATGCTCGTGCACCTGGTAGTAGTGGCGCTTTATATGGTCGAAGTCCACGGTGTCGCCGAACCCCGGCGTCTGGAACAGATCACGCGCATACGCCCACAGCACCCGGTCCTCGGTCAGCTTGTTGCGGTTGCACTTGAAGTGGCCGTGGTACACCGCGTCGAACCGCACCAGCGTGGTGAACAGCCGGACGTCGGCCTCCGTGACGGTGTCGCCCACCAGGTACCGCCGCCCCGCCAGATGCTCCGACACCTGGTCGAGCCGCGCGAACAGCCGCCCGTACGCCTCGTCGTAGGCCTCCTGCGTGGTGGCGAACCCGGCCTCGTACACACCGTTGTTGACGTCCCGGAAGATGCCGCCCATGCGGTCGTCGATCTCGTCGCGTAGGTGCTCGGGGTAGAGGTCGGGCGCGCCCGGCCGGTGCAGCGCGGCCCACTCGGTCGCGAGGTCGAGGGTGATCCGCTGGTAGTCGTTGGTGACGAGCCGCCCGCTCGGTACGTCCACGATCGCGGGCACGCTCACGGCGTCGTGCGGCCCGGGCTCCCGCGCCTCGTACGCCTCGTACAGGAACCGGATGCCCAGCACCGGGTCGCGGCCGTCCGGGTCCAGGGTGAACCGCCAGCTCCGCTCGTCCTGGATCGGATCCGCCACGGCCACCGAGAGGGACCGTTCGAGCCCCAGCAGCCGCCGCGCCACCAGCGACCGGCTCGCCCAGGGACAGGCCCGGCTCACCACGAGCCGGTAGCGGCCGGGCTCCACGGGCCAGCCTCCGTCCCGCCCGTCGGCCGTGATCCGGTCCGTGAACCGGCTCGGGCCCCGCCGGAACCGTCCGTCATCCGTCATGCCGCCCGGGTACCCCACGACGCCGGCCACACGCTGCCGCATGCCGCCCCTCGCCGCCGCACCCGCCTACGAGGCGCCGTCGCGGGACGGTGCCGCCGGCCTGGCGCGGAGCGGGCGCGGGCGGGCGCGGGGACGGCCGGCCGGGCGGAACGGCAGGATGACCAGCCGGGCGCGCGGCGCGGCCATCGGCTGCGCGGCGCACACGGAGACCCAGCCGGGGCCCCGCTCGGCGTGGCAGACCGGGCGCTCGCCCCCGTCGGGGTGGACGTAGGCGCTCGCCGACTCGTAGATCCGCGCCGCCACCGGATCGTCGAGCACCTCCTTGACGATCCCGCACAGCGTCGGGTTCCCGGGCTCCGCCGCCAGCGCGGCCCGCAACTGCGGCAGCACCAGCGGCGCCCACGCCGTCTCCCAGCGGGTCAGCACCGCCCGCGCCTCCGGGTCCACGGCCATCCAGCGCATCGTGTTGTCCGGGACGCGACGCCCCGGGAACAGCGCCGCGAACGGCTCGTTGAACGCCAGCAGGTTCCACGAGCGGTCACTGACGTATGCCATGTGGGCCATCCCGTCCAGCGCCTCCTGCCACACGCCGGCCACCACCTCGCCCGCCCGCGGGTGCAGCGGGTGCGGCGGGTCCTGGCCGAGCGCGTACCGCCACAGCGCCACCCAGTCGTGCTCGTTCATGCCCAGGAGCCGCGCCACGTCCTCCAGGAGGTCGACGGGCGGGTTCGGGTAGCGGCCCGACTCCAGGCGGCCGTACGTGTCCGGGGCGCGGTGCAGAAGCTGGTCGATCTGCGCCTGCGAGAGCCCGGGTGCGCGGCGGCCCTGGCGGGTGGGCCGGGACAGCCCGTGGCTCTCCGGTGCGATCAGGGCGCGGCGCTCCCGCAGCAGGAAGCGCAGGGCGACCTTGTCCATGGCGGTC
The DNA here is from genome assembly GCF_013362995.1 of Streptomyces sp. TRM64462. Lineage (GTDB taxonomy): Bacteria > Actinomycetota > Actinomycetes > Streptomycetales > Streptomycetaceae > Streptomyces. The sequence continues at coordinate 6,028 of NZ_JABWDV010000263.1, forward strand.
TCTTCCCCCAGGAGCGGCGGACGCGCCCTGGTCGACGGCGGCCGCCGCGGTGAACGGAACGGTGACGGTACGCGGGCCCCCGCGGAGGGCCGCGGCGGGGTGGGGGGTGTCGCATCGGCGTGCGTCCGTTCATGGGCATGCGGAGGAACGGCCTCCTCTGGTCCGCCGCCGTCCGGGCGGCGGCCGTGAACGGCCGCACCGGTACGCTGGCGCGTCGTGCGCCGGCGATCAAGTGCCCGCGTGGTGCGTGTGTGCGCACGGCGTACACACGCAGTCGCGAACAGGGGCGTACATGACCGAAAAGGACCACTCGGCGCGTGGCGAGGCGGAGTTGTCGCCGGCCGCCAGAGCGCTCTACGCACGGATCACCCGCGACGAGCCGGTCGGCCCCGACGACGCGCCCGCCCTGCGTGAACTCGTCGCGTGGCGGCTCGTCATCGTCGACCCCGACCGCCCCGGCCGGCCCATCGCCCTGGACCCGCAGGAGGCGGGCCGCCGCCGCCTCGACGACGAACTGCGCGACCTGGCGGCCCGCGCCGCCCGTGCCGCCGCCATCCCGGACCTCAGCGACGAGCTGAGCCTGCACTTCGAACGCGCCAAGTGGCGCTCCGGCTCCAGCAGCGAGTTCCTCGCCGGGCCCGAACAGGTCGCGGCCCGCGTCGGCGAGGCCGTCGGCTGCGCCGACACCGAGGTGCTGACCGCCGACCCGGTGGGGCCGCGCGGCGGCGCCCGCGACGACGAGGCCCGCGACCGCGACCGTGCGGCGCTCGCCCGCGGCGTGAGCCTGCGCGTCCTGTACGGCGACGGCGCCCGCGACGACCCCGCCGCACGCGAGTGGGCCGCCGTCATGTCCGCGCGGGGTGCCCGGTTCCGTACGCTCGTCGCACCCTTCCAGCAGTGCGTCGTCGTCGACCGCCGCCAGGCGTTCATCGCGGACCACGTGGGCGGGGGCGGCAGCCCGGGCCCCCGGGCAGCCGCCTGGCACGTCGTGGACCGCGCGTTCGTCGCGTTCGTCGCGGAGGGCTTCGAGGACGCCTGGCGCCGCGCCGACGTCTGGCACGGCGACCCGCGGCGCGCCGCACCGCCCGACGGCACAGGGCTGACGCACCGTCAGCGCGAGATCCTCATCGACACGGCGGCCGGCGTCGACCAGCGCATCACCGCCCGCCGCCTCAACATCGGCCTGCGCACCCTCACCAAGGAACTGGGCGGCCTCCGCGCCCGCTGGGGCGTCACCACCCTCGCCGCACTCGCCTACCAGTGGGCCCTGTCCCCGGAACGGCAGCAGACGCGGGACGGCGACGGCGTGCCCCGTTGACCGGAACGCCGTGGCCTGTCTTTTTCACTGAAAAAGCATCAGGGGAAATCCGCGAGCCGCTGCTGCATCCTGGACGAGGCCGGAGGTCACCGGCCCGTCGCAGACCGCCGACCGTCCGCGACGCCGGTATTACGGGGGTCGTTATCCGCGCCTCATGCCAGAACCGGCAGTGCAGGGTACGGGCAGCGTGCCCTGCCGGGCATCGCGCGGATACCTCGAGGTCACTGCCAGGGCCTCGCGGAACCAAAGCCGACATCATCGGTACGTCCCCCGTGATACGGCACTTCCCGGCCCGCCGCCATGCCCTCCGCCCGGGCCTCAGGCCCCGCGGGACGACGAAGCCGGCGCCTCACGCGTCCTCGTCCAGCCGAGCAGCTCGTCGGCCGACCAGGTGTTGATCACACGCTCGGCCGGGACCCCGCACTCCTCGGCCCGCGCGCACCCGAGGATCTGCCAGTCGAGCTGCCCCGGCGCGTGCGCGTCCGTGTCGACGGCGAAGAACACCCCGGCCGCCACCGCCTGCCGCAGCAGCCGCCGTGGCGGGTCCAGCCGCTCCGGGCGGCTGTTGACCTCCACCGCCGTACCGGATTCCGCGCACGCCGCGAACACCCGCTCCGCGTCGAACTCCGACTCCGGCCGCCGCCCCCGGCCACCGGTGACCAGCCGCCCCGTACAGTGCCCGAGCACGTCCACCAGCGGGTTCCGTACCGCCTTCAGCATCCGCCGGGTCATCGCGGGCGCGTCCATCCGCAGCTTGGAGTGGACCGACGCGACGACCACGTCGAGCCGCTCCAGCAGCTCCGGCTCCTGGTCCAGCGAACCGTCGGGGAGGATGTCCACCTCGATGCCCGTGAGCAGCCGGAACGGCGCCCACCGCTCGTTCAGCCCGGCCACCACATCCAGCTGCTCCCGCAACCGGTCCGCCGACAGCCCGCGCGCCACGGTGAGCTGGGGCGAGTGGTCGGTCAGCGCCGCCCAGTCGTGGCCGAGGGCGGCCGCCGTCCGCCCCATCTCCTCGATCGGGCTGCCGCCGTCCGACCAGTCCGAGTGCAGATGGCAGTCGCCGCGCAGCCGCGCGCGCAGCGCCGCGCCCGCGCCTTCCCGCGGCTCCTCCGCCTCGTCCTCCAGGCGCCGCAGATAGGCCGGTACGTCACCGGCCAGCGCCTCCCGCACCACCTGCGCGGTCTTCGGGCCGACGCCCCGCAGCCGCTCCAGCGTCCCGGCCGCCGCACGCGCTGCCGTCTCCTCCGGGCCCGCCGCGGCCACGGCCGCCGCCGCGGCGCGGAACGCCCGTACCCGGTACGACGGCGCCAGCGACCGCTCCAGCAGAAACGCGATCCGCTCCAACGCCTCGACAGGATCCATCACACCCCCACCCTCACCCGCGCCCGCCACGCCTGCACGCGGGCCCGCACCGCACCCCACGCCACACCGGCCCGCCACACCCACGCCAGCACCGCACCCTCACCCCGCGCACCACGCAGCCCCCGCCACGGCACCCCACCGCGCATCCGCCCGCCACCCCGCAGCACC
>NZ_JABWDV010000025.1 GCF_013362995.1 Streptomyces sp. TRM64462
GGCCGGGGCCCGCGCCCACGCCCGCGGCTGCGCCGGCGCCTCCGCCCCGGCGTCGTACCGTGCTCGCCTGCGCCCTGACCGCGACCGCGGCGATGGCGGCGGGGTGCGGGGACGGCGGCGACGGCGGCCCGTCCGGCGGCAAGGAGCTCGCGAAGACCGATGACATCCCGGTGGGCGGCGGCACGGTCTTCCCGGACGAGAAGGTCGTGGTGACGCAGCCGATGGCGGGCGACTTCAAGGCGTTCTCGGCGGTCTGCACCCACCAGGGCTGCACGGTCGGCTCGGTGGTGAACGGTCTGATCCGCTGCCCCTGCCACGGCAGCCGGTTCCGCATCGCGGACGCGTCGGTGGCGTCGGGGCCGGCCACGAGGCCGCTGCCCGAGCGTGAGATCACCGTCTCCGGGGGCAGCATCCGGCTGGCGTAGGGTCGGGGCCCATGCGCCGGAACGAGATCAAGGACAGCGACGTCGTCATCAGCGCCATCACACCGGAGGTGCTGGTGCGCGACCACACGGTCTACTCCTGTGTCATGGGGTCCCGCGCCTTCGGGCTGGCCACGGAGAGCAGCGACACCGACCGTCGCGGGGTCTTCCTGGCGCCGACGCCGCTGCAGTGGCGGTTCGACAAGCCGCCCACGCATGTGGAGGGGCCCGCCGAGGAGCAGTTCAGCTGGGAGCTGGAACGGTTCTGCGAGCTCGCCCTGCGGGCGAACCCGAACATCCTGGAGTGCCTGCACTCGCCGCTCGTCGAGTACGCCGACGACACCGGCCGCGAGTTGCTGGCGCTGCGCGGCGCGTTCCTGTCGCGGCGGGCCCACGGGACGTTCGCGCGGTACGCGTACGGCCAGCGCCGCAAGCTGGACGCGGACGTCCGGCAGTACGGCGAGCCGCGCTGGAAGCACGCCATGCACCTGCTGCGGCTCCTCACGAGCTGCCGCGACCTGCTGCGTACGGGCGAGCTGGTCGTGGACGTGGGCGAGGACCGGGAGCGGCTCCTGGAGGTGAAGCGCGGCGAGGTCCCGTGGGCCCGGGTGGAGGCCTGGATGGCCCGCCTGGTGGAGGAGGCCGAGGCGGCGCTGCCGGGCTCGCCCCTGCCGGAGGAGCCGGACCGGCCCCGGGTCGAGGACTTCCTCTACCGCACCCGCCTGCGCTCAGCGCTCGCCGCCGCGCAAGCGGACGACGAAGTCGTGCAGCACGTCGTACACCCCCGCGCCGGGAGCGCCGGGAGCGCCGGCTAGCGCCGAGGCGCGGGACGAAAACGTACGTGGTCAAGCGTCCCAGAGGGCGCCCAGGGTCAGGAGTTCGCTGCGGTACTCGATGCGTTCGGCCCACTCCTTGGGCCAGGCGTCCGCGCCCAGGTGGGCGCCCGCGAAGGCGCCCGCGAGGCAGGCGATCGAGTCGGAGTCGCCGCTGGTGCAGGCGGCCCGGCGCAGGGCGGTGACCGGCTCGTCGGGGAAGAGCAGGAAGCAGAGCAGGCCCGTCGCCAGGGCCTCCTCCGCGATCCAGCCCTCGCCGGTGAGCAGGCACGGGTCGGTCTCCGGGTCGGGGGTGCGCAGGGCCGCGTCGAGCCGGTCCAGGGCGGCCAGGCACTCGTCCCAGCCGCGCGTGATGAAGTGCCGCGCGCTCGGGTCCTGCGCGCGGGTCCACAGGTCGCCGAGCCACTTCTCGTGGTAGCGGGAGCGGTTGTCGTACGCGTACGAGCGGAGCAGCCCGACGAGGGCCTGCGGCTCGGTGCCCTGAGCGAGCAGGTACACGGCCCGGGCGGTCAGGTCGGACGCGGCGAGCGCGGTGGGGTGCCCGTGCGTCAGCGCGGACTGGAGCTGCGCGGCGCCGGCCCGCTGCTCCTCGCTCAGCCCGGGTACGAGGCCGACGGGTGCGACCCGCATGTTGGCGCCGCAGCCCTTGGAGCCGAGCTGGCTCGCGTCCTGCCAGGGGCGGTCGCTGTCCAGCCGGCGGCAGGCGACCAGGCAGGTGTTGCCGGGGGCGCGGTTGTTCTCGGGCGAGTGGTACCAGTCGACGAACTCGTCCCGTACCGGCCGGGTCAGCCGCAGCGGGGCGAGGACGCCGCGGTCCATGGCGGTCCGTATGCCCCGGGCCAGGGCGAGGGTCATCTGGGTGTCGTCCGTGACGATCGCCGGCCTGGGCAGGTCCATCCCGCGCCAGGGGCCGCATTTGGCGAGGATCGACGGGACGTCGTCGAACTCGGTGGGGAAGCCCAGGGCGTCGCCGAGCGCGAGCCCGGTCAGCGCCCCGGTGGCGGCCTGTTTGGTGGTGGTCCTGGCGGTGATCATGTGTCGTGTCCTTCCGGTCGCAGCAGGGGTGGGTGCAGGGCGGTCGCGTCGCCCGCGCGGTAGAGGGCGGCCGGTTTGCCCCGTCCGCCGGTGAGGCGCGGCGGGCCCTCGACAGGCCGGACGAAGCCGGGTGTGGCGAGGACCTTGCGCCGGAAGTTGGGGCGGTCCAGTGCGACGCCCCACACCGTCTCGTACACCTGGCGCAGCTCGCCGAGCGTGAACTCGGGCGGGCAGAAGGCGGTGGCGAGGCAGGTGTACTCGAGCTTGGCGCCGACGCGGTCGTGGGCGTCGGTGAGGATCGTGTCGTGGTCGAAGGCCAGCCGGCCCTGGGTGCCGTACGGGAGCCACTGGGCGTGCGCCGCGTCGCCGCCGCCGCGCGGCTCGGGGAGGCCGGGGCCCAGGGCGGTGTACGCGACGGAGACGACACGCATCCGGGGGTCGCGGTCTGGCTCGCTGTAGGTGCGCAGCTGCTCCAGGTGGAGGTGGGCGGCGGTGGCGTCGGACAGGCCGGTCTCCTCCGCGAGTTCGCGGCGCGCGGCCTGGTCGGCGGACTCGCGGGGCAGGACGAAGCCTCCGGGGAGGGCCCAGGCGCCCTTGTAGGGCTCCTCGCCGCGCCGTACGAGCAGGACGTGCAGCAGGTCGTCGCGGATCGTGAAGACGGCGAGGTCGACGGTGACGGCGAACGGTGCGAAGGCGTACGGGTCGTATCCGTCGGGGACCTGCGCGGCGGCGTTCATCGCTGCTCCGGGTGGTCGGGCGGGGCGGGTGCGGGCCCGGGACCTGGTCCACCCCCGTGGGCCCAGGTCCGGCGAGCGCCGCACCCCGCGACTCTTTAAGAGTCACCTTGACTATAAAGTCCGTCGGCGGGTGCGCACAAGCGAGAAAGCCCGCGTCCCAGGGGGACGCGGGCTTTCGGGGCGGGACGGCTCAGAGGCCGACCTCCTTCATCAGCATGCCGACCTCGGTGTTCGTCAGCCGGCGCAGCCAGCCCGACTTCTGGTCGCCCAGCGCGATCGGGCCGAAGGCCGTGCGGACCAGCTTCTCGACCGGGAAGCCGGCCTCGGCGAGCATCCGACGCACGATGTGCTTGCGCCCCTCGTGCAGCTGGACCTCGACCAGGTAGTTCTTGCCGGTCTGCTCGACGACCCGGAAGTGGTCGGCGCGGGCGTAGCCGTCCTCCAGCTGGATGCCGTCCTTGAGCCGCTTGCCCACCTCGCGCGGCAGCGGACCCGTGATGGCGGCCAGATACGTCTTCTTCACGCCGTACTTGGGGTGGGTCAGCCGGTGGGCCAGCTCACCGTGGTTGGTGAGCAGGATGATGCCCTCGGTCTCGGTGTCGAGCCGGCCGACGTGAAAGAGCCGCGTCTCACGGTTGGTGACGTAGTCACCGAGGCACTGACGGCCGTCCGGGTCCTCCATCGTCGACACGACGCCCGCGGGCTTGTTCAGCGCGAAGAACAGGTACGACTGGGTGGCGACGGTCAGCCCGTCGACCTTGATCTCGTCCTTGTCGGGGTCGACGCGGGTGCCCTGCTCGATGACGATCTCGCCGTTGACCTCGACCCTGCCCTGGTCGATGAGCTCCTCGCAGGCGCGCCGCGAGCCCATGCCGGCCCTGGCGAGGACCTTCTGCAGCCGCTCGCCCTCCTGCTCGGCGCCGGGGAAGGTCTTGGGCGTCTTGAGCTGCGGCTTGTTCGCGTACCGCTCGCGGTTGCGCTCCTCGATCCGGGCGTCCAGTTCACGCGGACGCGCCGGAGCCGTGCGGCCGCCGCCGCGCTGGGGCGACTGACGGGGCCCGCCCTTGGCGCCCCCGCGCGCGGCGGCGCCACGGCCCCGCTTCGGGCCGTCGGACGTGCCGCCGACGTCGTAGCTCCGCTCCTCGGGGCGGGGCTTGCGGGGCCTGCCCTGCTTGTCGTCGCGGCTGTTACCGGCACCCCGGTAATTGCCGCGGCCACCGCCACTGCCGCGGCCGCCGCTGTTGCCACCACGGCTCCCGCCGTTGTTTCCGCTGCTGTTCCTGCCGCTGCTGCTTCGCATCAAAGTTCCGTCTTGTCGTCTGCGTCCTCGGAATCCGGCATCGGTGCGTCCGGATCGAACGACGGCGACCCTTCCTGCGTCTCGGCCTCGATCGCGTCCGCCTCGGGGAGGAAGGGCGCGAGCTCGGGGAGCTCGTCCAGGCCGCGCAGGCCCATCCGCTCCAGGAAGTAGTGCGTCGTCCTGTACAGGATCGCACCTGTCTCGGGTTCCGTGCCCGCCTCCTCCACCAGTCCGCGCTGGAGGAGGGTGCGCATGACCCCGTCGCAGTTCACGCCGCGCACCGCGGAGACCCGGGAGCGGCTGACGGGCTGGCGGTACGCGACGACGGCGAGGGTCTCCAGGGCGGCCTGGGTGAGGCGGGCCTGCTGGCCGTCGAGGACGAAGCTCTCGACGGCGGGGGCGTAGGCGGGGCGGGTGTAGTAGCGCCAGCCGCCCGCGACGGCGCGCAGCTCGAAGCCGCGGCCCTCGCGGTCGTACGCGTCGGCGAGCTCCCGCAGGGCGTCGGCGACCTCACGGCGGGTGTGGCCGAGGACCTTGGCGAGGTGCTCCTCGGTGGCGGGCTCGTCGACGACCATCAGGACGGCCTCCAGGGCGGGCTTGAGCTCCATCACACGTCCTCCTGCTCCTGTGCTGCTCGCTGCGCTGTCTGCCGCGCCGCCCGGTCGAACTCGTCCGACACGGTCGCCTCGGCGTCGCCGCCGGTCCAGCGGACGGTGAGCTCGCCGAGGGGGTCCTCCTGGTCGAGGGCGACGGCCTTGTCGCGGTAGAGCTCCAGGAGGGCGAGGAAGCGGGCGACGACGGTGAGCGTGTCGGCCGCGTCCCCGGCGAGCTCGCGGAAGGTGGCCACGCCCCGTTCGCGGAGCAGGGCGACCACGATGCCGGCCTGCTCGCGGACGCTGACGAGCGGGGCGTGGATGTGATCCACGTACACCTGGGGCTTCGGCTTGGGCTGCATGGCCTTGACGGCCAGCTTGGCGAACCCCTCGGCGCCGATGCTGAGCACGACGTCGGGCAGCAGCTCGGCGTGGTGCGGTTCGAGACCGACGGTACGGGGGTAGCGGCGGCCCTCGTGGTCGAGGCGGCCGCTGAAGATCTCCGCGATCCGCTTGTACGCCCGGTACTGGAGCAGCCGCGCGAACAGCACGTCGCGGGCTTCGAGCAGCGCCAGGTCGGCCTCGTCCTCGACCTCGGCGGCGGGGAGGAGGCGGGCGGCCTTGAGGTCGAGCAGCGTGGCGGCGACGACGAGGAACTCGGTGGTCTGGTCGAGGTCCCCGTCGGGCCCCATCGACCGGATGTACGCCATGAACTCGTCGGTGACGTGGGAGAGGGCGACCTCGGTGACGTCCAGCTTGTGCTTGGAGATGAGCTGGAGCAGCAGGTCGAACGGCCCTTCGAAGTTGGCCAGCCGCACGGTGAACCGCGCGTCACCCTTCCCCGTGGCCTCGGTCGACGGCACGGGCACGGACGCGGCTTCCACCGAGCCTCCCACCCGAGGCGCCCCCACCGACTCGGGCCCGGCCTCGGCCGGGGGCTCGGGCGTCCGCTCGGGCGCGGCCTCGGCCGTCGGCTGGGGCGTGCGCTCAGGCGCGGGCTCGGGCACGGGCTTGGCCGGGGGCCGGGGCGCCTGCTCGGGCGCGGTGTCGACCGTCGGTTCGGGCCTCGGCT
>NZ_JABWDV010000264.1 GCF_013362995.1 Streptomyces sp. TRM64462
CCGGCGATTGAGGAGCGGGGGTTCGGGGGCGGAGCCCCCGATTCGGGAAGGGGCGGGGTGGGGAAAGACCCCCCGCCGCGGTCACTGATCGCGATCGATCTCGTCCGAACCGTTGACGTACCCGCCGAGCGTCCTTACGTTGTCCCAGCAAGCGCTTTCTAAAACGATTCAATGCGCGCTGGAGGACGACTGTGCGTACCAACAGGACCGGGATCCAGGGGACCGTCGACCGGCGCGGCCTGCTGAAGCTGGCGGGCGGCTCCATGGCCGCCCTCGGCCTGACGGCGGCGGGCTGCGGCACGGGAAGCGGCTCGGACGGCGGGACCGTCACGATCCGGTACGCGTGGTGGGGGTCCGACGACCGCGCCAAGCGCATCAACCAGAGCATCGCCCTCTTCGAGAAGAAGTTCCCGAAGATCAAGGTCAAGACCGACTTCCAGCCGTACCTCGACTTCTGGAAGAAGTTCAACACCCAGGCCTCCGGCGGCAACCCGCCGGACGTCTTCCAGAACGCCATCGGGTTCCTGCGCAAGTACGACGCGAAGAACGTCCTCCTCGACCTGAAGGAGCAGGCCGACGCCGGCCACCTCCAGCTGGAGGGCTTCCGCGCCGGCCTGGAGAAGTTCGGCGAGGTCGACGGCAGACTCCTCGGCGTCCCCGTCGGATCCAACTCCATGGCCCTCGTCGTCGACCAGGCCGTCTACCGCAAGGCCGGCATCACCCCCAGGCCCGGCTGGACCTGGGACGAGTTCCACGCCGCCCTCGCCAAGATCCGCGACAACCAGGGCCGCGCCGGCGACAGCGGCATGTACGGCGTCATGTACCTGTACGACCTGTACCTGCGCCAGCACGGCAAGGCCTTCTTCACCGCCAGGGGGCTCGGCTTCACCGAGGCCGACCTCACCGACTGGTGGACCAAGGCGTTCACCGGCGTACGGTCCGGGATCTACGCCGACCCGAAGAAGGTCTCCCAGGTCAAGCCGAAGTCCGCCCTCGCCGCCGAACTCGCCGCCTCCGAGTTCACCTGGGACAACTTCACCATCCGCTACACCTCCGAGGGCAAGAGCGAGTACGGGCTCGCGCCCATCCCCACCACGGACGGCAAGCGGACCGGCCAGTACCTCGGCTCCCTCATGCTCAGCGGCTCCAAGCGCACCAAGCACCCCAAGGAAGTCGCCCAGTTCATCAACTTCATGGTCCACGACCCCGAGGTCGCCAAGATCATGGGCTACGACCGAGGCGTGCCCGCCACCACCGCCCAGTACGAGGCGTTCAAGCCCACCGACCCGGTGAACCAGCAGATCGCCGCGTACGAGCAGGGACTCGTCGACCGCGGCGTCCTCGAACCGATCACACCGCACCCGGCCGGCGCCGACGTCGCCGAGGCCGCCTTCCTGCGGATCGCCGAGGAGATGGCGCTGGGGGAGCGGACCGTCGCCGAGGCCGTGGGGCAGTTCTTCTCCGAGTCGAAGACGGCGTTCGGTGCGTAAGGGGCCCCGACCGTGACCCACGCACGCGTACCGACC
>NZ_JABWDV010000265.1 GCF_013362995.1 Streptomyces sp. TRM64462
CGCGGCCAGCAGGAAGGCCAGTTCGAAGAGGACGACGGTCACAGCGCGGCCTCCAGGGAGCGGGAGCGGGCTCCGGCGCCGTCGGCCTCGGCTTCGACGCTGTCCGCTTCGGCCTTGGCGCCGTCGGCTCCGGCGTCGTCGGCTTCGGCTGCGCGGCCCCCGGCGTCCGCGGGCGGCGCCCCGTCGGCGGGCGGGGACGGCGGCGGGGTGCGGAGGGAGGCCCAGGTCGCGACGGCGGCGAGCAGCGCGATCGTGGCGGCGGCGCCCAGCGTCGGGGCGTCCGGGCTCGTCAGCGGCTGCCCCCGCAGCGCCTGCCACGCGACCAGGGCCACCACGGCGGCGTACGCGCCGGAGGCCGTGAGCATCAGGCGGAGGCGTACGCGCGGGTCGGCCAGGCGCGGGAAGCGCGGGGCGAGCGTGACCAGGGCCAGCAGGAGCAGCGGCAGCAGCTGCAGGGCGTGCATGCCGACGAAGTGCGGGATCCGCAGGTCGCCGCCGGTCGTCGACCAGCCGGTCAGTGGCATGCCCGCGCCGCCGTCGGGTGCGCCCACCGTGTGCGCGCCGACGACGTCCGAGACACCGCGCTCCTGGCCGGGCGCCGGCTGGGTCATCAGCATCCCGAACCCGGCGCCGACGAGGGCCAGCAGGGCACTGAGCCGCAGCGTCCAGGCGGACGCGCGGTCTGCGATGCGGGCGCGGAAGAGGAGCACGGCGATCACCAGCGTCGCGATCCAGAGCGTGGCGGCGAAGACGGCCATCGCGTTGTAGACGGCGGTGTCGAACGGCGTCGCGTAGTTGAAGTGGCTGCGCCGGCCGCGCACCGCCTGACCGACGATCAGCAGCATCTCGCCGGCCGCCGCCACCGCGAGGACGGTCCCCGTCCACCAGCCGACCCGCCGGGCGACCGGCCTGCTGCGGGGGAGCATGGACAGCATCCAGGCCAGGGCCAGGCAGTACGCGACGAACGACACGGCGAACTTGAACGGCTTCGACCACATCGGCACACCGGCGAGCATCCGGTCGTCGACGGCCAGGCCGAGCGCGGAGACGACCGCGAGGACGGCCATGGCGGCCGAGACGCCGACGAGCGGCCGGTGGAGTACGGGTACAGGTGCAGGCACAAGACACCCCCAGAGAGAACATGGATAGCGGTGCTGTCCGCTATCCGATAGTGGAACTATCTATGATGGGGTGTCGCCCTGGCAAGGGCAGGGCGGGAAGAGGGAGGTGAACGCGGCGTGCGCGTAGGCGAGTTGAGCCGCAGGACCGGCGTATCGGTGCCGACGATCAAGTACTACGTACGGGAAGGGCTGCTGCCGGCCGGGCAGCTCAGCAGCCCGAACCAGGCCAGCTACGACGAGTCGCACGTCCGCAGGCTGAAGCTCATCCGGGCGCTCATCGACGTGGGCGGGCTGCCCGTGTCGGCGATCCGGGAGGTGCTGGAGGCGGTCGAGGACCCGTCGCGGTCGGTGCACAAGGTGCTGGGCGCGGCGCACGACCATGTCGCGCCGAAGGCGGCGGGGGAGTCGGACGCGGACCTGGAGGCGGCGGGCGACGAGGTCGCGGAGCTGATCGCCCGGCGCGGGTGGCGGGTCGAGGACGACAACCCGGCGGCCCGGTCCCTGGCCGCCGCTCTGGCCGCGCTGCGGCGCCTCGGGCACGAGCGGTTCAGGGACCTGTCGCTGGACACCTACGCGGAGGCGGCGGAGCGTGTCGCGGAGGTGGACATCGCGTACGTCGCCCGGGAGGTGGGGCGCGAGAACCTCGTGGAGAGCACGGTGATCGGCACGGTACTCGGCGACGCCGTCTTCACGTCCCTGCGCCGCCTGGCCCACGTAGACGCGTCGGCCCGGATGTACGCGCCGGGGGAGCAGCCGGAGGGGGCGGGGCACCCGGAGCGCCCGGAGTAGGCGTTTGGGCGGCCGCCGACGGGGCGGCGGGCTCGGTGCGGAGCGGCCCCAGGGCGGCGGCGCCCTGTCGGCGGGCGCCCAGCCCCTCGGGGTGGGGCGTGCCCCGGCGCGGGGCGCACCCTTCGTACGGCCGTACGGCCCTGCGGGCCCTGCGGCTCTGCGGCCGTGCGCCCCTACGCGGCTTCCTGTTCCTGTTCGCGTTCGATCTGGGCGTTCCACTCGCGCTTCACCGCGCGCCACGCCTCATCCGTCTTGCCCAGGCGCCAGTAGCCCGAGATGGACAGGCGCTCGCGCGGTACGCGGCGTTCGACGCGGAGGTGGTGGCGCAGCTCCTTCACCGCGCCCGCCTCCCCGTGGACGAACGCGTGCACGTCGCCCGCCGGGAAGTCCAGGGACCGGACCGCGGCGACGAGCGCCTCGCCCACCGGGCGGCCCCGGCGGGGCAGCCAGTGGATCTCCGCGCTGTCCGGTGCGGCGATCTTCAGCTCGTCGTCCGGTTCCTCGACCTCGATGAACGCGTACGCCACCGCGCCCTCGGGGAGCCGCTCCAGGGACGCCGCGATGGCCGGCAGCGCGCTCTCGTCGCCCACCAGCAGATGCCAGTCCGCCTCCGCGTCCGGGGCGTAGCCGCCGCCCGGGCCCAGGAACCGCATCGTGTCGCCGACCCGCGCCCGCGCCGCCCACGGCCCGGCCAGCCCCTCGTCGCCGTGCACGACGAAGTCGACCGTCAGCTCCCGCTGCGCCGCGTCCCACGCGCGGACCGTGTACGTCCGGTTCGTGGGCCACTGGTCGCGCGGGAACTCCGCGCGGATCCGCTCGATGTCGAACGGCTCCGGGTACGTCACGCCCTCCGGCGCGAACAGCAGCTTGACGTAGTGGTCGGTCCACCCGGACGTGGCGAACGCGTCCAGTCCGTCGCCGCCCAGCACGATCCGCACCATGTGGGGCGCGATCCGCTCCGTACGCACGACGCGTGCCTCATGGGCCTGCGGTGTCCTGCGGGCCGACTCTTCCGACGCCACGGTGCTCTCCCCGTCCTCAAGCGACTCAGGCTGACTTAGGCATGCCTAAGTTAACACTTTCACCGGGCAAGTGCGCCGAGCAACCGCTCCAGCGAGCCGCCCAGGCCCCAGCGGACCGCCAGCTCCGCCAGCGCCGCCGGGTCCCGCGGCGCGTGCGGCAGCGCCGGTTCGAACGGCGGCAGCGGTACGTCGCTCGCGACCCGTACGACCTTCGGCGCCACCGCCACGTAGTCCCGCGCCTCGTCGAGCCGCTTGCGCTGCGCCGGGGTCAGCTTCGCCGCGGGGTCGTCCAGCGCCGCCATGATCCCCGGCAGGTCCCCGAACGCGTCCAGCAGCTTCGCCGCCGTCTTCTCGCCGATGCCCGGGACGCCCGGCAGCCCGTCGCTGGGGTCGCCGCGCAGCGTCGCCAGGTCCGCGTACCCGGGGCCGTCCACGCCGTACTTGCCGCGCAGCCACTCCTCGTCCGTCGCCTGGAGCGTGCCGACGCCCTTCAGCGGGTACAGCACCCGCACGCCCCGGGCGTCGTCCACGAGCTGGTACAGGTCGCGGTCGCCCGTGACGATGTCCACCGGGCCCGCGGCGCGGGCGGTGAGCGTGCCGATCACGTCGTCCGCCTCGTATCCGGCGACGCCGACCCGCGCGACACCCAGCGCGTCCAGCACCGCCTCGATCACCGGGACCTGCGGCGACAGCGTGTCCGGGACCTCCTCCACGTCCGGCGTGCCCTGCGGGGTCTCCACGGCCACGCGATGCGCCTTGTACGAGGGGATCAGCTCCACCCGCCAGGCCGGCCGCCAGTCGGCGTCCATGCACGCCACCAGGTCGTCCGGCCGGTGGTCCTGCACCAGCCGGGCGATGAAGTCGAGCAGCCCGCGCACGGCGTTCACCGGCGAGCCGTCCGGGGCGCGGACCGAGTCGGGGACCCCGAAGTAGGCCCGGAAGTACAGGGAAGCGGTGTCGAGGAGCATCAGGCGTCGCGTCACACCACGCATGATGCCGCACCCCACCGACACCACGCCGTCACCACCCGCACCGCCCTCGCGGCACTGCGCCGCACGGCCGCTTCCACTGATTGCGCTACTCGGTGGTACTCGTGCTGCGTAAGGTTGTCGGAAGAGGGAGGGAAGGGAGGGAGACGAGACATGGACGACAAGGAGACGCCCCGGGTGGGCGCGGCCGTCCGCAGGAGGCGCCGCGCGCTGTCACTCACCCTCGCCGCGGTCGCCGAGCGCAGTGGCCTGTCCGTGCCCTTTCTCAGCCAGATCGAGAACGAGCGCGCCCGCCCCAGCACGCGCTCGCTCGAGTGCATCGCCGACGCGCTGAAGACCACCGCCGTCGAGCTCCTCGACGCGGGCGACGCGGGCCGTACGGTCGATGTCGTACGGGCCGCGGCCGGCGCCGACGACACCGCCGCGCCCGCCGGCGTACGCCCCCTGGTGCGCGGGGAGCACCAGATGCACGCCGACGAGTTCACGGGCGAGCACGACGCGGGGCGCGAGCTGGTGCTCCGCAACGACGCGCTGCTGTACGTCGCCGACGGGACGGTCGAGGTCGAGGCCGAGGGCCGGGCCTACCGCCTGGAGCGCGGCGACACGCTGTACCTGTCGGGTGGCGTACGGCACCGGTGGCGGGCCTCGGCGCCCGACACGCGGCTGCTGGTGGTCGCCGTGGCCCCGCACATGACGGCGGACCCGTGACGGCCGGGCGGCCGCCGCGGGTCGTGTCCCTGGTGCCGTCCCTCACGGAGGCGGTCGCCGTGTCCGCGCCGGGAGCCCTCGTCGGCGCGACCGACTGGTGCGCGCACCCGGCGGACCTGGACGTGGTCCGCGTCCGCGGCACGAAGACCCCGGACGTCGACGCCATCGTCTCCCTCCGGCCGGACCTCGTGATCGCCAACGAGGAGGAGAACCGCGCCCCGGACCTGGAGGCCCTGCGCGCGGCCGGCCTCGACGTGCTCGTGACGGAGATCCGCACCCTCGACCAGGCGCTGAGCGAACTGACCCGCGTCCTGGAGGCGTGCGGCGTCCTGTCCCGGCCGCGCTGGCTGGCCGAGGCGGAGGAGGCGTGGGCGGCGGTGGACGCGGGCGCGCTCCCGGGCCTGCGGCCGGGCGCCGCCTCGGGCGGCACGGGCGGTGTCGCCGGCGCGGGCGGTGGCCCCATGGGCGGTGGCCCCGTGGGCGGTGGCCCCATGGGCGGTGCCGTCGCCGGCGCGGCAGGGGG
>NZ_JABWDV010000266.1 GCF_013362995.1 Streptomyces sp. TRM64462
GCCCTCGCCGCGCGGCTCCACCCCCCACCGGGCCGACAAGGCGTCCAGGAGCAGCAGCCCGCGCCCCGACGTCGCCGCCTCGCCCGGCGTGCGGCGGCGGGGCCAGGCGCTCGACCGGTCCTGGACCGCGAGCCGTACCCGCCGTACCGGCTCCGGCAGCACCTCCAGGGTCAGCACCGCGCCGCCCTCCGTGTGCAGCAGCACATTGCCGAGCAGCTCCCCGGTCAGCAGCTCCGCGTCGTCCGCGAACTCCCGCATGCCCCAGTCGCGCAGCGCCCGCCGCACCACCGCCCGCGCCTCCGACAGGCCCTCCGGGTCGGCCTGGTGGATGTACTGGTGGATACGCGGCGCCCGCGTCGTCCCCGGGTCCGGGCTGCGCCGCAGCACCAGCAGCGCCACGTCGTCCCCCGCGCCCCACCGCTCCCAGAACCGCTGCGACAGATGGTCCGCGAGCGCCTCCGCACCCGGCGGCCCCGCGCCGATCGCCTCCGCCAGCGCCGCCATGCCGTGCCCGATGTCCGTACCCGGCTCCTCCACGAGCCCGTCCGTGCACATCACCAGCGTCTCGCCCGGCACCAGGTCCAGCCGGGTCTCCGGGTACTCCTCGTCCCCGAACACCGACGCGATGCCCAGCGGCAGCCCGCCCTGCAGCTTCGGCACCCCGACCCGCCCGTCCGTGTGCCGGATCAGCGGCCCCAGATGCCCCGCCCGCACCGCGCGCGCCGTGCCCGTGCCCAGGTCGACCTGGGCGTACGTACAGGTCGCGAACCGTTCCGTGTCCAGCTCGGCCAGAAACCGCGACGCCCGCGCCAGCACCGTCGACGGGGCGTGCCCCTCACCCGCGTACGCCCGCAGCGCGATCCGCAGCTGCCCCATGATCGCGGCAGCGTGCGTGTCGTGGCCCTGCACGTCCCCGACGACGATCCCCACCCGGCCCCGCGGCAGCGGGATCACGTCGTACCAGTCGCCGCCGACCTGCCGGCCGCTCCACGCCGAGTGGTAGCGCACCGCGATCTCACCGCCGTCGATCGCCGGGATACGGCGCGGCAGCATCGTCGCCTGGAGGCCCGTCGCCAGCTCACGCTCCTCGTCGAAGAGGATCGCCCGCTGCAGCGACTGCGCCACGATCGCCGCGAGACCGAGCGCCAGGTTCCGCTCGTCCGCGCTGAACGTGGTGTGCCGCCGGTAGAACAGCACCATCCCGCCCAGCGTCCGCGCCTGCGCCACCAGCGGCAGATACGCCGCCGCCCGGAACGGCAGCCGCCCCGCGTACGGCGCGAGCTGCGGATAGCCCTTGATCAGCTCCTGGAACGCGCTGGTGAACAGAGGGCGGCCGCTCATCACCGTCTCGTGCAGCGGCAGCCCGCTCTCCAGCCGCCGCACCCGCAGATCGTCCAGGACGTCCAGCGAGTCGCCGCTCAGCGCGATGATGTTCAGCGACCCGTTCTCGACCAGGCCGAGCGCCAGCCCGTCGGCCCCCAGCCGCGACAGGCCCCCGGGCCCGGTCAGCGCCGCCGTCACGTCGTCGACCGTCACCGCCCGTGACATCGCGCGCGTCGACCGCTCCACCATGTCGGTCTGCCGGCGCCGCCGCTTCTCCAGCTCCATGACGAACTCCGAGTGCGTCACCTCGGAGGTCGCGTCCCGGACGATCCCCACGATCCGGTGCGCCCTGCTGTCCCGGTCCCGCAGGATGCGTGCCTGGACGTGCGTCCACTGCTCGCCGCCGTCCTCACGCTCCAGCCGGAAATGCGCCGCGTACGAGGAGCGGCCGCTGGTCAGCGCGTCCCTGATCACCTCGTCGAGACGGGCCCGCTCCTGCGGGTCGAGACGCTGCACCAGCGTCGCGGGCCGCCCGTCGAACCCGTCGGGTTCCAGACCGAACACGAGCTGTCCGGCCACGTCGACATCGATCGTCCCGGCGTCCAGGTCCCAGTCGAAACTGCCCGTACGGTTCATGGCGAGCCGCTCGGTCGGCCCGATCTCCCCGCCGTGCGGCTCCGGCCCTTCGCCGTGCTCCCGGTTGTCCGTCATCTCCCTCATTGTCGAGCCCGTCCCTGGCGAACGCCAGGCACCGGGTGGCGGACGTCCCCGCGCACGTCTGGCACCCTTACCCAGCAGAGACGTCAAGACGGCGTCAAGGACAACGGGAACCGAGCAACTGGGGGAGCGGCGTGGCGGCGCGGGAGCGGGAGATATCCGGCGAGTACCTGGAGGGCTACGCCGCCATCCTGGCGGAGGTGTCCGCCACGGGCCGGCGCCTCAACCGCGAGGAGCTGCGTGCCCGCCGCGCGCTGGGCGAGCGCGCCGCCGAAGCCGGCCACGGCCTGCGCGCCCTCGTCGTCATGCACCTGGCGGCGACCCGCGAGGCCTGGCCCGGCGACCACTCCACGGACAGTGTGCTGGCCGCCGTGCAGCAGGCCATCGACGCGTTCGCCGAGGGCTACGAGCAGGCCCAGCGGCTCGCCGTGCGCCAGGAGGAGGCGGCCCGCCGCGAGTTCATCGACGACCTGCTGTACGGGCGCAGCGACCTCGGCCGGCTGGCCGAGCGCGCCGAACGCTTCGGGCTGCGGCTCGCCCGCGCCCACGCCGTGGCGGTGGCCGACGCCCGCACCGCGTACGACGAGGCCGGACCGGTCTCCCGGCAGGTCGAGCAGGCGCTGCTGGGCCGCTTCGGCGACCGGCGCATCCTGTTCACCACCAAGGACGGCCGGCTCGTGTGCGTCGCGCCCGGCGACCAGGACGACGTGCTGACGTTCTTCGCCAAACAGGCGTACGCCGCGACCGACGGCGGCCGCGTCGCCATCGGCCGCCCGCACTCGGGCCCCGGCGGGGTCGTCCACTCGTACGAGGAGGCGCTCAACGCCCTGGACCTCGCCGAGCGCATGAACCTCGACGATCCGGTGCTGCGCGCCGCCGACCTGCTGGTCTTCCCCGTCCTCACGCGTGACCGGCAGGCCATGGCCGACCTCGTACGCAACGCCCTGGGCCCCCTGGAGCAGGCCCGCGGCGGCGCCCGCCCGCTGCTGGACACCCTCACGGCGTACTTCGACGCCGGGTGCAACGCCGCGGAGGCGGCCCGCCGCCTGAGCCTGAGCGTCCGGGCCCTCACGTACCGCCTGGACCGCATCCACCGCCTGACGGGCTCCAACCCGGCGGAACCGATGCACCGCTACACCCTTCAGACCGCCGTGATCGGCGCCCGCCTCCTGGACTGGCCCAGCCGGGAACTCTGACCCCGCCGGCCCCGGGAACCCCGTCGTAACCGTTGACGCGTCAACTCGCCCTGCCTATCTTCCTGTTCGAAGTCCTGGTCAATGTCCGGTATATCGAACAGAAGAGAATCCAGGAGCACACACATGGCACCCATACGGCCGAGGCTCGTCCTCGCGCTGGCGGCCGCCCTCGTGGGGACGGTGCTCGCCGCCCCCACCCGGGCGGCCGACTCGACCCCCGCGGCCGAGCCGGCCGACTACACGCTCGCGGTCCACCCGGACCGCGGCGGCCCCACGATCGACCCCACCATGTACGGCGTCTTCTACGAGGACATCAACAACGCCGCCGACGGCGGCCTCTACGCGGAACTGGTCCGGAACCGGTCCTTCGAGTTCTCCACCGCCGACAACCGCGCCTACACCCCGCTCACGGCCTGGCAGCAGACCGCAACCGGCGGCGCCACCGGCACCGTACGGGTGGTCGACGACGACGACCGACTCAACGCGCGCAACCGCAACTACCTGCGCGTCGACCTCGCCGGCCACGGCGGCCCCGGCTCCGCCTACGGCATCGTCAACTCCGGCTACGGCACGGGCATCACCGTACGCGAGGGCGCCCGCTACGACTTCTCCGTCTGGGCCCGCACCGACCAGCGCCGCGGCACCCGCCTCACCGCAGGGCTCCGGGCCGCCGACGGCACCGCCCTGTCCGCCCCGCTCACCGTCACCGTCCACGGCGACCGCTGGACCAGGTACAGCGGCACGCTCACCGCGAGCGCCGCCGCCACCGGGGCCCGCCTCGCCGTCACCGCCGAGGGCGGCGGCGTCCTGCGCCTCGACATGGTGTCCCTCTTCCCCCGCGACACCTACAAAGGCCGCCCCAACGGCCTCCGCAAGGACCTCGCCGAGAAGATCGCCGCCCTGAAACCCGGCTTCCTCCGCTTCCCCGGCGGCTGCCTCGTCAACACCGGATCCCACGCGGCGTACGAGGCGCCGAACTGGGAGCGCCAGCGGTCCTACCAGTGGAAGGACACCATCGGCCCCGTCGAGGAACGCGCCGTCAACGCCAACTTCTGGGGCTACCACCAGAGCTACGGCCTCGGCTACTACGAGTACTTCCAGTTCGCCGAGGACATCGGCGCCATGCCGCTCCCGGTCGTCCCCGCCCTCGTCACCGGCTGCGGCCAGAACCGGGCCACCGACGACCACGCCCTGCTGCGCCGCCACATCCAGGACACCCTCGACCTGATCGAGTTCGCCAACGGCCCCGTAACCTCCACCTGGGGCCGCAAGCGCGCCGAGATGGGCCACCCCAAGCCGTTCGGCCTCACCCACCTCGCCGTCGGCAACGAGGAGAACCTGCCCGACGCGTACTTCGAGCGCTTCCAGCAGTTCCGCGCCGCCATCGAGGCCGAGTACCCCGGCATCACCGTCGTCGGCAACTCCGGCCCCGACGACACCGGCACCACCTTCGACCGCCTGTGGGACCTCAACCGCAGGGCCGGCGTCGCCATGGTCGACGAGCACTACTACAACAGCCCCCGGTGGTTCCTGGAGAACAACGAGCGCTACGACACCTACGACCGCCGGGGCCCGAAGGTCTTCCTCGGCGAATACGCCTCCCGTGACAACAGGTTCTTCAACGCCCTGTCCGAGGCCGCCTACATGACCGGCCTGGAACGCAACGCCGACGTCGTCAAGCTCGCCTCGTACGCGCCGCTGCTCGCGGACGTGAACCAGAACCAGTGGCGCCCCGACATGATCTGGTTCGACTCGTCCCGCTCGTGGGGGTCGACGAGCTACGAGGTCCAGAAGCTGTTCATGAACAACACCGGCGACCGGGTCGTGCCCAGCGAGGCGTCACGGACCCCGCACCTGTCCGGGCCCATCACGGGCGCGGTCGGCCTGTCCACCTGGGCGACCAGCGCCGCGTACGACGACGTGCGCGTCACCGCCGAGGACGGCACGACGCTGCTGGCGGACGACTTCTCGGCCGGTGACGGACAGTGGACCCGCGCCGCCGGGCGCGGCACCTGGGCCGTGCGGGACGGCGCGTTCGTCCAGTCCGACCAGGCCGCCCTGGACACCCTGGTCACGGCCGGCGACCCGTCGTGGCACAACTACGACCTGAGGGTGAAGGCCACCAAGAAGGCAGGCAGCGAGGGCTTCCTCGTCGCCTTCGGCGTCCGCGACACCGGCAACCACTACTGGTGGAACCTCGGCGGCTGGAACAACACCCGCTCCGCCGTCGAGAAGGCCGTCGACGGGGCCAAGGAGACGCTGGTCGAGAACACCACCACCGTCGAGACCGGCCGCACCTACGACCTGCACGTCCAGGTGCGCGGCCGCCAGGTCACCCTCTACCTCGACGGGCAGAGGTGGGGCGGCTTCACCGACGACACCGCCGCCGAACCGTTCCGCCAGGTCGTCACGCGCGACGCCGCCACCGGCGAGCTGATCGTCAAGGTCGTCAACGCGCAGGCGACCCCCGCCCGCACCCGGATCGACCTCGGTGCCGAGCCCGCCTCCGGGACCGCCCGGGTCACCACGCTCCAGGGCTCGCCCGACGCCGTGAACACGGCGGACGACCGGCCGGTGCGGCCGGAGGAGTCCACGCTGAGCGGGGTCGCGCGGGAGTTCACACACACCTTCCCGGCGCACTCGGTGACGTTCCTGAGGATCCGGACCACCGGATAGGGGCGGGTGCCGGGACTCTTCACTACTCTGGCCGGGGAGGGCGGACACGCCCTCCCCGGCCTTTTGCTCGGTATCGAAGCGGTATCGAAGCGCTTCGACAGATTCTCTGGACACGGTCCGGGCGGGCATCTAATGTCGGAGCGAAACGAATCGAAGCGCTTCACCTCGTATGTCTTCAGCCCGGGAGAGTCGATGGTCACCCTTGCCGATGTCGCTCAGCATGCCGGAGTCTCCGCCAGCACGGTGAGCTACGTCCTGAGCGGCAAGCGGTCCATCTCCGCCTCCACCCGCGCCCGTGTCGAGCGGAGCATCGCGGAGCTCGGCTACCACCCCAACGCCGGCGCCCGCGCCCTCGCCAGCAGCCGCTCCAACATCATCGCCCTGATGATCCCGCTGCGCACCGACATGTACGTGCCGGTGATGATGGAGATCGCCATCGCCGTCGCCACCACCGCCCGCGGCCACGGCTACGACGTCCTCCTCCTCACCGGCGAGGAGGGCCCCGCCGCCGTCCGCCGTATCGAGGGCAGCGCCCTCGCCGACGCCATGATCCTCATGGACGTGGAGCTGGACGACGACCGGCTGCCCCTGCTCCGCGAAGCGGCCCGCCCCGGCGTCCTCATCGGACTGCCCGCCGACACCACCGGGCTCAGCTGCGTCGACCTCGACTTCGAGGCCGCGGGCGCCCTGTGCGCCGACCACCTCGCCGGACTCGGCCACCGCGAGATCGCCGTCATCGGGGAGGCGGCGGCCGTGTACGAGCGGCACACCGGCTTCGCCGAGCGCACGCTCAACGGCCTGCGCGAACGCAGCGCCGAACTGGGCGTCCGCCTCCTCCACCGACCCTGCGAGGGCAGTTACGCGGCGGTCTCCGCCACCCTGGCCCGCGTCTACGACGAACGCCCGGGCACCACCGCGTTCGTCGTCCAGAACGAGGCCGCCACCGACCCGCTCCTCGCCCTCCTCCGCCAGCAGGGCCGGGCCGTGCCCGAGGACGTGTCGGTCATGGCCATCTGCCCCGACCAGGTCGCCGCCCACGCCTCCGTACCGCTCACGTCGGTCGCCGTACCCGCCCAGAAGATGGGCCGCCACGCGGTCGAGCAGGTCGTCGCCAAACTGGAGGGCCGCGGCTCCGCCGAGGTCGTCCTCCTCGCCCCGGAACTCACCATCCGCGAAAGCACAGGCCCCCGCCCGGCCCCCTGACGGCGCACGGCGCACGGCGGACACGGAACGGCGGCCGCACCCGGGGGAACCGGGGAGCGGCCGCCGCATGCGCCCGGGACGCTAGCGCGCGGAGACCGTCAGGTTCTCCGTGACGAAGTTCAGCCCGCCCGCCGACGACGTGATCTCGAAGCCGAACTGGACGTCACCGATGGTCTCGTTGCCCCACCAGCCCTTCGTGTCCTTGATCCACTTCAGGATCGGCAGGATGTTCACCGTGCCCGACGTGGAGTCCGAGGTCCTCAGGAACGAGAACACGTCGTGGTACGAGCCGTCCGGGTTCGTGACCCGGCCCTTGTACACGTTCCAGCTGTGCCCGCCCAGCGCCACGCTGCCCTGCGCCGAACCCAGCGGGCCCACGGGCCCGTTGTAGTTCATCCACAGCATGACCTCGTAGTCGTAGTCCGTGTCCCAGATGTCGTACGCCGTGTTGTACGCGCCCGACGACGGCACGTTCACCCGGTAGCTGCTGGTCAGCGACGACATCCCGGTGATCGACTTGTTGACCACCTTCTTCGCGTTCGGGTACGACTTGATGCCGCCCGTGTTCGGATGGTCCGCCCACACGCCCCAGTTCGTCCCGGAGTTCGCCCAGGTGCACTGGGCGCCCGCGCCCCGGCCCCAGATGTTGTTGTAGAGCGTGTAGCCGTTCAGCGAGGTGTTGCCCCACTGGTCGCAGGTGTGCCAGACCGCCGCCTGCGCCGGCGCGGCCGCCAGTCCGAGCGTCGCGCCGAACGCCAGGACCGGCGCCAGCAGCGCCGTACGGAACCTGCCGCGTGTGCGTTGTGCCATGGTGTTCCTTCCACGGGTGGGGGGAGGGGATGGATCACCCGGTGCCCAGCGTGAGCACCAGGTCCTCGCCGGCCGTCAGTTCCAGCGGCTCCGCGCCGGCGGGGGTCCTCAGATCGATCCGTGCCGTACGGGACGGCCGGACCGTCGCGGTGCACGTGCCGTCGCGCCACTCCAGGTCCACGCGCGCCCCGAACCGGGTCCGCACGCCGCGCAGCGCACCGCGCGACCAGCCCGCCGGCAGCGCGGGCAGCAGCACCAGACGCCCCGGCGCCGACTGCACCAGCAGCTCGATCAGCAGCGCGGGCAGGGCGTGCGCCGCGTCCGCGTTGTACACGTCACGCCCCGGATAGTGGGCGCTCATCAGCGACGCGTGGAAGAAGTCACCCTCCAGGACCCGGGCCAGCGCCCCCGCCGCGCGCCGGCCGTCCCGCAGCCGCGCCGCCACCAGCGCGTGGTGGAGGTGCCCGTGCGCCGAGTCGTTCTCCGCGCCCCGCAGCTCCAGCGCCCGGTGCGCCGCACGGGCCAGCACGGGCGTGTCGTACGGGTTGACCTCACCGAGCGGCCACACCGGGTACAGATGGCTCAGGTGCCGATGGTCGTAGTTGTCGGCAAGCCCCGGCCACGCCCACTCGGCCAGCGCCCCGTCCTCGTTGACCCGGTACTCCGGCAGCCGCTCCGCCAGCGCCCGCAGCCGATCCGCCCGCTCCGGCAGCCGCGCCGCCGCCACCGTCAGGGCGTGACGCGCGGCCGCGATGTCCATGGCCGCGTCGACCGTGACCCAGCTCGCGTTCGCCGGGTGGTTCTCCGGCGAGTACGACGGGACGATCACGACCCGGCCGTCCGGGCCCGTACGCGTCAGGAAGTCCTCGTAGAACGCCGCGACCTCACCGAGCGCCGCCACCAGCCGCGCGTCGTGCTCCCCGGTCGTCTCCGCGTGCTCCAGCAGCGGATGCAGCAGCCAGTCCGCGCCCGCCGTCCACAGATGCAGCGGGTACGCCCGCTGGAAGTGGTACGTGTGGCCCGACACACCGTCGGTGTGCGACGGTGCCACCACGCCCCGCGCCCCGAACACCGCCCGGGCGTTGTCCCGCCAGTCCGGAAGCTGCCCGTACACCAGGTTCGCGTGCGCCTCCGTCACCTCCGGCAGCGCCGCGGCGGCCGCGGACGCCGTCTGGAGGTTCAGATTGGCGTTCGTCGTGAACGCCCCCGACCAGGCCGTGTCCCAGTCGCCCGTCCACAGGCCCACGAGCCGGGGCGGCAGCATGCCGCTCGCCGACAGCAGGTGGTAGCGGCCGGCGGCGAACAGCCGCTCCGTCAGCGCGGGGCTGCCGGGCCGCTCCAGCAGCGCGCTCCCGGCCAGCGCCCGCTCCTCCGGGCTCCCGCCCAGGTCCAGGACCACCCGTTCGTACGCC
>NZ_JABWDV010000267.1 GCF_013362995.1 Streptomyces sp. TRM64462
GCGGCCACGCCCTGCGGGGCCCGCGGTTCGTGCCGTACCGCCGCTTCCCGCCGTACCGCCGCTTCCCGCCGTACTGCCGCGGCTCGGCGTACCGGCGCGGCTCGGCGTACCGGCGCGGCTCGGCGTACCGCCGCCTTCAGGCTCCGTGCCGGATGCGCCGCCGGGGCCGGCGGGGACGCCCTGCGGGCGCGGTGCGTGCCGTTCCACGGACGGGTCCGCCGGGGTGATCAGCCAGCGCGATGCGGGCGTCGCGTACGCGCTGACCGCGAACGAACCGGCCAGGGACTGCCAGATACCGCCGCCGCCGCGCCGCCCCGCGAGATCCAGCCGGTACAGCTCCGTCGCCGACTTCACGGCCTCTCCGACATCGCGCGGGAAGGCCAGCCCGACCTCGGGGGCCGGGTCGGCGTCCGCGAGTCCGATCTCGTGCAGCGGCACGGGGCGGCCGAGCTTCTGTCCGATGGCGGCGGCGATCAGATGCGGCGCCGCACCTTGCGGGATCATGCCCTTCGACACCCACCGGGCCACGGACGTCTTGTCGTAGCGCAGGGTCAGCCCGCGTTGCGCCCCGAGGTCGTTGACCCGCCGGGCCAGGCCGGCGTTGCTGATCCCGGCGAGGGCGAGAACGGTGCCGAGCTTCTCGTTCGGTCCGCGTAGCTCCCTGGACATGCGCCACCCCTCGACACCCAGACGGCCGCCGCACTGCCAGGCATAGGCGCGCGGCATTCGTAAACCCAGCGTAGTTCGCCGCATCCCCACCGTTAAGGGGCGGTGTTCCCTATGGCGGGATTGTTGTGCGGAGGAACGGCCACCGTGCGCCCCGCCGCCCGGTCGCCGTGCTCCCGGCGTGTGGCCGTGCGCCCGTCCGTGCGCTCTGGCCCGTCCCGTGGGGGCAGCGCTTCCATGGTGCTGCGTGGGTCGGCCCGCTGGGCAGGGACCAGCGGGCTGGGGGACACCGCCGCCTCATTCCCCGCGGGCGGCGGACCGGTCCGGGAGGCGAGCAGCGCCTTCCGGACCGGGCGCGTGAACAACGGTTGAGACCAGAGTTGTTGACAAACGTACGGTTTGGTGGGCGCGGAGAATGGCTGAATGATGCCCATTGTTCGGCTGGTCGAACCACCCGAAAGGTGATCCAATCCGGGCTTCCCGGGCCGCTGTTGGCCCATGCCCACCCACGGCAGGGACCACGCCCGTTTCGCCTCCGCCGCCGAGCCGTCACCACATGGCCAATTGCCAGGGGCGCGTTCCCGTTTGGGTCCGCGCCGCCCGGAGGCCCTCCTGTGCGCCTGTTGTCGTGGCAGCATGTCTCCATCGGCACCCTCGACCTCCGCGTCGAGTGCGCCGTATGTGGCTTGAGTTGTCCACAGGCTGTGGAGGCGGCGATGCGCTGGCTGGTGGGATGGAGCAGTATCGCCGCGAGCTTCGGCGCGAGCGCCTTCCGCGCGGGCGGCGTGAGCGGCGTGAGCGGTGTGGGCAGCGTGGGCAGCGTGGGAGGCGTGGGAGGCCCCGACGACGGCGCCACCCTGCAGCCCGTCGGCGGCCAACTCCTCTGGGGCGACCCCGACCCGCTGTGGGCCGTCGGCGACTGGCGCCCCGACGAAGTACGCGTCGTCAGCGTCGACCCCGACACCCGCATCGCCGTCCTCGGCTGCTGCGCCGCCAGCGACGACGAACTCAAGGTCGGCCTCCTCGCCGCACGCGGCGGCGCCCTGCGCCACCTCACCGCCTGGCCCGGCAGCTACACCGCCGTCGTCCGCACCGGCCGGCGCATCACCATCGCCGCCGACCTCGCCGGCGCCCGCCCCGTCTTCCACACCCCCTGGGCCGACGGCACCGCCTACGCCACCGCCGCCCTCCCCCTCGCCGACCTCATCGAGGCCCAGCTCGACATAGGGCACCTCGCCGCCCTCCTCGCCTGCCCCGAAACCCCCGAGGCGCTCCGCGACTCCACCCCGTACGCCGGCGTCAAGCGCGTACCGCCCGGCCACGCCCTCGTCCTGCGCGAAGGCTCCCGCGAGATCACCGGATACGAGACCGTGTCCTCCCTCGCCGTCGCCGCACCCCAACTCGACCCCGACCGCGCCGTCGAGGCCGTACGCGACGCCCTCGTCGAAGCCGTACGGGCCCGCCTCACCGCCCCCCGGCACGCCCCCGCCGCCCAGCGGCCCGACCCCGGCCCCGTCCCCGGCATGGGCCCCGCCGACCGCCGCGCCGCCCGCGGCGCCCC
>NZ_JABWDV010000268.1 GCF_013362995.1 Streptomyces sp. TRM64462
GAGCGTGCCCCGGCAGTCCGTCGGACACCGACCGGACGGCGGCCGTCACGCCGACCCCGGTGCGGCCGGCGCCGCGCCGGTGGCTTCCGGGCCTGCCGTCGGCGAGTTGGCCGCCCTGGTCGAGGGGCTGGAGCGGGAGTACGCCGACGTACGTGCCCTGGCCGCGTCCACGCATGCCGCACGGGAGGCGCTCGACCGGGCCGAGCGGGAGCACGAGCGGCGGGTGCGCGAGCGGCAGCAGGCCGAGGTGCGGGCCGCCGCCCGCACGTCCCTGCGGGAGGCGCTCGACCAGGAGCACACCGCACTGGAGGCCGAACTCGCGCGTGTGCTGGGCGGTTCCGGGGGCGGCGTCGACTTGCAGGCAGCGGTGCTGGAGCAGCGGATCGCCGCCGTCGCCGCCGCCTGCGACGCCGTACGGGACGTCGAGTCGACCGCACGGCGCCTGAAGGACGCCGACGACCGGCTGGCCGACGCCGCGTTCCGGGCCGGCTTCGACACCCCGGCCGCCGCGGCCGAAGCCCTCATCGACGACGCCCGCCGCCGGGACATCGCCGACCGGCTCCAGGCCTGGCAGGCGGAGGCGGCAGCCGTGGCCGACCGGCTGGCCGAGCCGGAGACCCGGGCCGCCGCCGAAGGTCCCGCACCCGACCCGGACGCCGCCCGCGCCGCCCACGAGGCTGCCGAACGGGCCGCCCGTACCGCCGCGTCCGCCCTGGCAGCGCAGCGGGACCGGTGCGCCGAACTGGGCCGGCTGTCCGCCGAGGCGGCGCAGGAGGTACGGCGGCTCGGCCCGCTGCGCGCCGAGTACGACCGGCTGGCGCGCCTCGCCACGCTCGCCGCCGGGACGTCCGCGGAGAACGAGCGACGGATGCGCCTGGAGTCGTACGTCCTGGCCGCCCGCCTGGAACAGGTCGCTGCGGCGGCGACGGCCCGGCTCCAGCGCATGTCGTCCGGCCGTTACACGCTCGTCCACTCCGACGCCCGCAGCGGCGGCAAGCGCGCGGGCCTCGGTCTCCACGTGGTCGACGCGTGGACCGGTACGGAACGCGACACGGCGACGCTCTCCGGCGGCGAGACGTTCTTCGCGTCGCTCGCGCTCGCCCTCGGCCTCGCGGACGTCGTCACCGACGAGGCGGGCGGGGTCCGGCTCGACACGCTCTTCATCGACGAGGGCTTCGGCAGCCTCGACGACCAGACCCTCGACGAGGTCCTGGACGTGCTCGACTCGCTGCGCGAACGCGACCGCAGCGTCGGCATCGTCAGCCATGTCGCGGATCTGCGCCGCCGTATCCCCACCCAGTTGGAGGTCGTCAAGGGCCGCCGCGGCTCGGCCGTGCAGCTCAGAGCCGGCGCTGCGGCCGCCGTCAGCGACTGATCGGACGGCGCGGCAGGGGAGAGGAGTACACGACGCTCGTCGTCACCGACCCGAGCGCGCCCATCTTTCCCGCCACCTCCTCCAGGTGCCCCATCGAACGGGCGGCGACCTTCAGCACGAAGCAGTCGTCGCCCGTGACATGGTGCGCCTCCAGGATCTCCGGCACGGCGTCCAGCAGATCGTGGAACGGCTTGTAGTTGCCGTTGGGATACCGGAGCCGGACGAAGGCCAGGATCGGCAGGCCGAGCCGCTCCGGTTCGACGACCGCCGTGTACCCGGCGATCACCCCCGCCTCCTCCAGCCTCCGCACGCGCTCCGTCACGGCGCTCGCGGACATGGACACGGCGCGGGCCAGCTCCGCGAAGCTCGCCCTCCCCTGCCGCTGCAGGGCTTCGAGTATGCGCCAGTCGGTGGCGTCCGGTGAATATCCCGTCATGGACGACGAATAGCAGGGGAATCCCCGGCCGAACAAGAGAAGGGCCGGGGATCGTCACTTCACCGAGATGATCGCCTTCCGTAGATTCATGGCCATGACACAGACAACCTCCGTGCCCCACCCCGTCCTGCGCGTGCCCCCGGCCGCCCCCGCCACCGCGGCCGCCTACTTCGCGGCGAGCCTGGCGTTCCACGCGGACGTCTCCGACGTCGCCGCCGCGCTGGCCGGGGACGGCGACCCCGGCTTCGTCGTCCTCGACTCCCGTTCCACGGAGTCCTGGGACCAGGGGCACATCCCCGGCGCCGTCCACCTGCCGACCGCCCTCATCCGCGAGCAGGCGGAGCAGCTTCTCGACAAGGCCGTCCCGGTCGTCACGTACTGCTGGGGCCCCGGCTGCAACGGCGCCACGCGCGCCGCCCTCGCCCTCGCCGAACTCGGCTACCAGGTCAAGGAGATGCTCGGCGGCTTCGAGTACTGGGTACGCGAAGGCTTCCCGTACGAGACGTGGGAGGGCCCCGAGCGCCGCACCGCCGACCCCCTCACCGCACCCGCCGAGGGCGCCGACTGCGGCTGCTGAACACGCGCGCGACAGGCGTCAGCCGCGGCGGAGACGGCGGAGGCGGCGGAGGCGGAGGCGGCGGTCGGCCTCGTCCGGTGGTGACGGGCCGGCCGCCGTGGCCGTCTCAGAGCCTGGACAGTTCGTCGACCAGATCGTCGAGGCCGAGGGGTCCCTGCGACAGCGCCGCCATGTGCCACTGTTTCGCGTCGAACGCGGCGCCCCGCGCCTTGCGGGCGTTCTCGCGGCCCAGCAGCCACGCCCGCTCGCCCAGCTTGTAGCCGATGGCCTGGGCCGGCATCGACAGATAGCGGATCATCTCGCTCTCCACGAACGCCGGCGGGCGGCTGCTGTGCCGCTGGAAGAACTCCTGGGCCAGCTCCGGCGTCCACCGGTCGCCCGGCCGGTACGGCGAGTGCGCCGGGATCTCCAGGCCCAGATGCATGCCGATGTCCACGATCACCCGGCACGCACGCATCATCTGCGCGTCCAGGTAGCCGAGCCGCCGCTCCGGGTCGGGCAGGAAGCCGAGCTCGTCCATGAGCCGCTCGGCGTACAGGGCCCAGCCCTCCGCGTTGGCGCTCACGATGCCGACCGTCGCCTGGTAGCGGGAGAGCCGGTCCGCGACGTGCGCCCACTGCGCGAGCTGGAGGTGGTGGCCCGGCACACCCTCGTGGTACCAGGTCGACACCAGGTCGTACACGGGGAAGCGGGTCTCCCCGTTGACGGGAAGCCAGGTGCGGCCGGGGCGGGAGAAGTCCTCCGACGGTCCCGTGTAGTACGGGGCGGCCGCGCTGCCCGGCGGAGCGATACGCGACTCCACCTTCCGCACCCGCTCGGCGAGGTCGAAGTGCGTGCCGTCGAGCGCGTCGATCGCCTCGTCCATGAGGCGCTGCAGCCAGCCGCGGGTCTCCTCGACGCCCTCGATGTGCGTGCCGTGCTCGTCGAGGTGGGCGAGCGCCGCCCACGGATCGGAGCCGGGGAGGATCCGGTCGGCCTCCTTCCGCATCTCGCCGAGCAGTCGGTGGTACTCGTCCCAGCCGTACGCGTAGGCCTCGTCCAGATCGAAGTCGGTGCCGTTGTGGTAGCGGGACCAGCGGGCGTAGCGCTCACGGCCCACCGTGTCCGGTGCGTCCTTGACGGCCGGCGCGTACACGTCGCGCATCCAGTCCCGCAGCCTGCCGAGCGCGGCGGTGGCTCCCCGGGCGGCCGTGTCCAGCTCGACGCGCAGGCCGCCGGGGCCCGCGGTGACGAACTCCTCGAACCAGCCGCGTCCGCCGCCCCGGCCCCCCTCGCCGCCCGTCCACTTGGTGAGCTGGTCGATGAAGGTGGCGGTGGCGCGCGGCCCGCCCGGCAGCCCTCGCTCCAGGCCAAGGGCGAGCGACTCCCGGTACCCGTCCAGCGCGGCGGGCACGGCGCGCAGCCGCTCGGCGACCGCCGCCCAGTCCTCGTCGGTCTCGGCCGGCATCACGGTGAACGCCATGCGGACGCTGTGCGCCGGGGAGCGCAGATTGCTGACGGTGCGCAGGCCCTCGTCGGCCTCGTGGACGGCCAGTTCGGCGGTGAGGCGCTCCCGCAGGAGACGGCCGCAGCGGCGCTCGGCGTCACTGTCGGCGCCGGGGCGGCGCTCGGCCTCGTCGAGGAGGGCGAGGGTCCGGCGGGCCAGTGCGGCCAGTTCCTCCTGGCCGGCGGGGGAGAAGTCGGGCAGGAGTGCGGAGCTTTCCTTCACGCCCAGGTACGTGCCCGTGACCGGGTCGAGCTCGACGAGGGCGTCGACGAAGGCGTCCGCGACCTGGCGCGGAAGAGCGCTGCTGGGGGTATCTGGCATGACACCATCCTGGTACGCGGCGACTACCCGCGTCACCTCATTCGATCACAGTCGGCTGACAAATGAGCGAGGGGACGGTGTCCCCTCCGTGGCCCCTCCGTGGCCGGTGCCCGGGCGGGCCCGGAGGGCGGCCTGCGGAGATGGGCCGACCGGTGCCGGTTCGGGGCGGGGCGGTGTCATGGCCATGTGCGCCGGGCAGTTGTCGGACGGCTCGGGCCGGGGCGGGGAGCGTGCCGGTGCGGCGGTGGGCGCGACCTGCGGCGGGACGCGCGGCGGCACCTGCGGCGGGACCTGCGGCGGGACCTGGTGTGGAACTGGTATGGGACGTGCTGCGGAAGGCGGCGCCGGGCACGGGGGGCGGCGCGCCGCGCGGGCTCCGGGCGCCCCGGCGGCGCCCGCCGGACGAGTGCCGGTACCGGGGCATCCGGCGACACGCCTACGACCCGCGCGGGTGCGCGCGGGCGCCGGATACGACCGGTGCGCCGGGCGCGGGAGGCGATGGCCCGGCCGTGGCCGAGCCATGGCCCGGCACGGCCGAATTTGGCTGGATCGATTCGCTCCTATGGCCGGTGGCGGTCCGAGTGGGGCACTGCCGGAGCCGTGGTCCCGGCGGCGTCGCGCCGGTGGGCGGAGAGCGACTGGAGCCGGGCCGTGATCACCAGGGTGCCCTCCTCGATCTGGTAGTCGAGGGGGAGGTTCAGGCCGCGCATCGCGGCGACCATGCCGGAGTTGGACGCCTGCGTCACGGCGTACACGCTCGCGCACCCCGCGTCGACGGCGAGCCCGACCAGCCGGCGCAGCAGCTCGGAGCCGATGCCACGGCGCTGCCAGTCGTCCTCGACGAGCAGGGCGACCTCCGTCTCGTCGCCGTCCCACAGCAGGTGGCCGAGGGCGACGAGCCGGCCGGACGCCGTCTCGACGGCGAGCGTCCGGCCGAAGCGGGGGCTGAGCAGGTGGTTCAGGTAGCGGTCGGCGTCGGCGACAGGGCCGTGGTAGCGCAGGCCCAGCGTGCGGTCGGAGCAGCGGTCGTGCATGGCGCGGGCGGCCTTCAGGTCGCCCGGGTCGGCGCGGCGGACGGTGATCTCCTCGCCCTCCGGGAGGGTCAGCACGTCCTGGCCGCGCGGGATCCTCGGCCCGAGGCGCGCGTCCAGCTCCACGAGGGCGCGGGCCCGGGCGAACTCGGTGGGCGTGAACGGCAGGTACGCGCGCTCCACCGTGATCACACCGCCGTACGGGTCGCGCAGCAGCATCACCGTGTCGCCCTGCTCCAGGGCACCCTCCACCGGCGCCGTGCGTCCGCTGGGGCGGCCGGTCGCGGAGACGGCCGGTACGGAGTGGATGGTGCACCGGCCCAGCAACTGGCGCAGCGCGAGGGGCAGTTCCGCCGCGTCCAGGGCGGTGCGGGTGGCCAGGCCGAGCACCCGGGCCGGGGTGTCGACCAGGTCGTGGGCGTCGGCCCGTTCGATCCACGTGCGGGTGCCGCCCGCCACCGCGACCCGCCGGGTCAGCTCGGCCGACGGCAGCGGCTCGGGTGCGCGCAGCAGGAACTCGTCGACGGTGCCCTCGGCCAGCGGGTGCGTCTGGAGGGTCAGGATGTCGACGCGCAGCTCCGCGAGGGCGCCGCACAGGGCGGCCAGGCTGCCCGGCTCGTCGCGCACGGTGGTCCGCATCCGCCACAGCACCGTCCGCTGCTCGCCGCCGTCCCCGACTCCGGGCCCTGGTCCCGGCCTCGGCGGCGGTGTCGGCGCCGGGGCCGGGGCGGATGCCGGAGGGGCGTGACTGTGGCGGCGCGCCCACCAGGTGTGGAACGTCGCCGTGGCCACGAGCACCACCGCCGAGACGACCAGCAGATACGGGCCGTCCGGGCCGTGCGCGATGGTGTTCGCGACCGCGTCGGCCACCGCGACCGCCGTGAAGAGCGCGGCGAGTTCGACCAGGTCCCGCCGCCAGTGGTGGTGACGGCGGGCCGGCTTGGCGTACGTCGTGGTGTTCGCTTCAGTCATGTCGGTCATGGCAGCACTGTGACTCAACGGTGTTGCGTGATCACGAACGCTTTGTGACTGACTGGTTAAGTATGGATCTGAGCAATTAGTTGCCGATTCATGCGGTTTGTGTCGCCGGTTGCCCGGGAGCCGGCCGCAGCGCGTCCGCCAGTCGCTTCGCCTGGACGACGAGCCGCGACGAGCCCTTGCGGGCCGCGACCTCGGCCAGCCCCGGCACGGCGATCTCGGCGCCGCGTCGGGCGTCGCGCCCCGCGCCGGACCGCTCGGCGCACTCCGCCGCCAGGGCCAGTATCTCCCCGAGCCCGCGCACCGGCTCGCCCCCGGTGAGCAACGCGGGCAGCGCGCCCGCGAGCACCGCCCACACCGTGCCGTACGCCCCCGTCCCGGCCGCCGTGCGCAAGGCGTCCGCCATCCGGTTCGGCTTGACCGTGCCGACGTCGACCAGCGCCGCCAGATCCCCGCCCAGCCTGGCCGCGTCGAGCTGCCCGCGCGCCGCGAGCACCAGCAGCGCGTCCACGGCCGCCAGCCGGTCCTCCGCGTGCCGCGCGCCCAGCCCGCAGCCCAGCGCCAGATGCAGCGCGGGCCCCGCCGCGCCGCCCGCCTCCGCCAGCGCGGGCAGGAACCAGGCGCCGTTGCGCATCTCCAGGTCGGCGGCCCCGGCCGCCATCGGCAGCAGCCACGCGGCGAGGACCTCCCGGTCCTCGGGCAGGACCGCCGTTGTGGCCGCCGACACCTCGCCCCAGTGGTAGCAGCTCTCGTCCGTGGCCGCCCACGGGCGCCCCAGGGCGCGGAACGCGGGCGGGAACTCGCGCTGGATCACCGGCTGTTCCTCCGTACCGGCCACGATCCTCCGGAGCGTCGGCAGCCAGTACCGCCGGGTCGTGTCGACCACCGCGCGCGTCGTCGGCCCGAACGGCTCCCCGCCCGTCAGCCAGGCCGCGAGCCGCGCCCCCTCGGGCGTGCCCAGCCCGGCCGCCGCCTCCGCCGCCGCCTCCACGCCCGGCCCGGTCCTGCGCACCCGCAGCAGCGCCTGCGCGACGTCGCACTCGCCGGGCCGCGCACCGAGCCGCCGGTACGCGGCCAGCCGCTCGACCAGCTCGCCGGCGTCGATCGCGCCCGTGTGCCACGTCGGCGTGGCCAGCAGGAACGGCAGCGGATCCGGATCCGTCAGGATCCGCAGCGCGACCTCACACCCTCGCGCGGCCGGTACCTGCGCGAGCCGCACGTGGACGCAGCGCGGATCCGCCGTGGACCGCAGCGCCCGGCGCAGTCCGTCGGCCTCCACCCGGCCGAACACGGTCAACACCACCAACTGCACCCCGTCCACCTGCTGTGCGCTGAGGAAGTCGTTGTCGTACCACTGCAGTCCCGGCAGCAGCGGCTGCAGGGCCTCGCGCAGCGCCCCCAGGTCCGTGTACGCGTGCCGCACCAGCCCGTCCAGCGCCCGCTCGAAGGCGGCGACGTCGTCGTCCCGCGACTGGAGCAGCGCTGCCACCTCCTCGACGAGCTCCGGCAGCGTCCCGGCGGCGGGCGCCACGCGCTGGGGCTCCGGCACCGGCGGGAGCAGCTCCTCGTACGGCCCGTTCGCACCGTCCGCCTCCGGCAACGTGCCGAACACCGCTGCCGCGGCCGTCCGGTGCACGGGGCTCAGCAGCGCGGCCGCGGACTCCGCGAGCCCGCGCCGCACCTCCTCGTCCACCCCGGACACGTACCGCCCCACCAGCTTCAGCGCCCGCTCCTGCACGGCCGTGTCCTCGTGCCCGAACACCTCGGCCACCACCGGCAGCAGCTCCGCGGCCGCGCTCCGGTCCCTCCGCAGCACCTTGCCCAGCAGCACCAACTGCGCCCGCACCAGCTTCTTCTCCGTACGGAACAGCACCGACGCGGACACCTCCGCCAACTGCCGCGCCGTCAGCACGCCGGCCTCCGCCAGCCGGGCCAGCACCTCAAGGCCGTGCGCCGCCACCGTCGACGGAGCGTCCGCCGCCAGCGCCATCCAGTCCGCCGTACGCGCGGCCTCCTCCTCCGCCGTGAGATCGAGGCGGCGCAGCAGGCCGACGAAGAAGCGCAGGTCGGCCGGCTTGCCGCCGCGCAGCAGCCGCGCCACGCACCCGTCCACCAGCACGGCCCGCTCCACGACGCCCCGCTCGGCCAGCGACACCAGTGCCTCGGGCCAGCCCTCGTACCAGACGAGCGGTCCCGCCGGCTCCGCCGTCTCGAACAGCCGTGGCACCAGCACCGGCGTCTGCGGGTCCTCCGCGAGACGCGCCAGTGTCCGGTACCGCGCCACCTCGTCCACCCAGCCGTACACATAGCCGTCCGTCAGCGGCACCGGACCGCCGGAGCGCCGCACCAGGTCATGGATCAGCGGATAGTCGTCCCGCGCCGTCGCCGCCCGGGCCGCGAGCCGGTGCGCCACATCGCCCAGCCACGCCGGGTCCCGGTCGCGGAGGACCTCGAACAGCAGCTCGTGCGGCGGCGTCCGCCAGTCCCGCAGGTCACGGGCGCCGATCCACGCGGCCGTCGCCGCCGCCCCGCCGTGACAGGCCGCCCCCGCGACGAGCAGGGCGTGATGCACGCGCCGGCGCTCGTCCCACCGGTCCCAGCCCCACGCGCGCACCGTGGCCCGCAGCGTCTTCAACTCGGCCAGCAGTGCCTTGCGTCCGGCGGCGTCCAGCCCCTTCACCCGCTCCGGAACGTCCCCCGACCGGCCCTTCAGCACCACATCCAGCAGTTCCTTCACCGCACACCCCCGTCGATCGTCCCGGCTGCCCGCATGTCCGCCACTGTCCTTGTCCGCGTCTCCGCCCGCGTCCGCGTCAGCCCCTCCGGCTCCGCCGCCGCCCCGCGCCGCACCATGCGGACGGCCAGCGCGTGCTTGCACGGGCCGCGCCCGCCACGGTGGTCCGCCCACCACCGGCACGTACAGCTCAGCCGGCCGTCCGACTCCCGCACCTGGTACCGCCGCTCGCCCGACACCACCACCGCCAGGTCACCGGCCGCCGCCTCCACGGCGCCCGACGCCACCAGCTCACGCGCCGCCACCAGACGCGGGTTGTGCCGCTCGGCCCGGTCCGCGTCGTACGGCAGCTCCCGGTGGAAGTACGCGGCTTCCGCCACGTCGTACCCCACGCGCCCCGCCGTGCCCAGGCGCGTGAGCGCGGCCCGCACCCGCTCCACGCTCAGCCCGGCCTGCGCGGCCAGGTCGGCCGGGTCGATCCGCGGCTCCCACACGAGCAGCACCGACACCAGCTCCGCGTCCTGCGCCGCCTCGTCCGTGGCCAGTGCCTCCAGCACACCGCCCTCGCCCGAGAAGCCGCGCGACGGATCGGGCGACAGCGTCAGCGTCAGCCGCATCCCGGGCAGGACCACCTCCCAGGCGCTCGCCGTCGCCACCGGGCCCCCGCCGCCCCGGGCAGCCGCCGCACCCCGCGCACCACCCGTACCGCCCGTACCGCCGGCCGCCACCGGCCCGTAAACGCGCAGCGCGGTCGCGTGCCGCAGCACCCGCTGGAGCGCCACCAGCCGGTCAGGACCCGCCAGACACACCGCGCCGGGAACCGGCCGGGTCGTCGGCCGCAGCGTCCGCCCCGCCGGCACCACCCACATCGGCGCCCGCGCCCCGGCACCCGTCCCGCGCGGCAGCGACCGCAGGAACCGCACCGCGTCGGCCGCCGGCAGCTCGGCCCGCAGATCGAATCCCGCGCAGGCCACCTGCGCCTCGGCGAAGCCCCGCAGCCACCGGTCCGGCAGCGGCACCTTCTTCTCCACCACCGACCCGCCGACCGTCGTCACCGCCAACTCGTCAGGGCCGACCCGCAGATGCAGCGGATCGTCCCCGGTCAGCCGCGAAAGCGCCTCCCGCAGCGGGGTGTTGACGTCCACGTTCGTCGTACCGTGCCCCGTGTCCGCGCCGTCGAGGCCCTCCCGCAGCACGTCGAGACGCGCGTACACGCCGTTGCACCCCGAGAACGACTCGAAGCGGAGCCGGTCGCCGTTCCCCGTCACGACCGGGTCGAGCGACGCCGGGCGCAGCCGCTGGTAGTAGCGCGCCGCCGCCACATCGGCCACGGCGAGCAGGGCATGCGCCGCAATCTGAGGAGATGTCAGAAAACCGGAGAAGAAACGGGGATGGGATGCGGCACCCGCCGGTGTCAGCCCTCCAGCGGTCTCCAGCCCGAGCAACCGGCCGGCCTGCGAGGACTCCAGGGCGGACGGGCGTGCGTAGGCGAATGCCTGTACGGATCGCGTCATGTCGTCAACCGTAGGACCCGCCACTGACAATCTCCGGACGTACGCCCCGGGGCCCACGACCAACGGCCGATCGACCGGCCGCCACCCGCCGCCGTACCGTCGCCCTCACCCAACGAAGCGGAGGACACGGCGATGTACGTCCCGGAAGCCCACACGCACATCCGCATCGCCCGCCCGTCACGCGACCTGCGGGCCGCCGAACGGTTCTGGACGAAGGGCCTCGGCCTCAGCGTCGTGTACCGCGACGACGGCGGCGGCGAACCGGGCGCGCACGCCCTGCTGATGCTCGGCCGGCCCGGCGCCGCCTGGCACCTGGAACTCGTCCACGAGGCCGCCCGCCCCGTCACGCCCCGCCCCACGGAGGAGGACCTGCTCGTCGTCTACCTCGAAGAACCCGTCCCCGCCGAACTGGTGGCCCGCCTGGAGGCACACGGCGGCAGGCGCGTCACCTCGCCCAACCCGTACTGGAACACCTGGGGTGTCACGGTGGAGGCCCCGGACGGCTACCGGCTCGTACTGTGCGAGCGCTCCTGGTCCAACACGCCGACGTCCAACACGCCGACGTCCAACACGCCGACGTCCGACGCGTCGGCGTCCGACGCGCCGGCGGACTGAACGGCCTCCGCGAGCAGGCGCACTCCCGCCGCGATCCGCCCCAGGACCAGCACCGTGCCCGCGACGCCGCCAGAGCCGTGCGCAGCTCCACGCGCAGGCCGCGCGGCTGCGGCGCCCTGCCCTGCGCGCCCGGCGTCGCAGGGGCGCGCACCGCGTCGCCTGAAGCGCCCGACCCCGCCGCCTCGCCGGAGCGCCCACCGTGGGGCTCAGCAACTCCCAGGCCCCCCCGCCCTGTTCCCGGCCCCCGCCCGGTCCGCGCTCCGCCGTGGCCGGACCCTGGCGCGCGACGGCGTTGTCAGTGGCACCGGCTACGTTGCGAAGCATCCGATCCGCGCTTGCTGGCTGCGGCGCTGCCGGACCCGCCACCCCGCCCTGCCGTGCGCCGGGCGGGGTGGCCCCGCGGCGTGCCGCATCGGAGGCGCGCCGCCTCGCCCGTGCGCCCCTCAGTGGCCGCCGTCCCGGCTGCCGTCGAGGATCACGCGCGCGACGAGGGCCGGGTCGTCGTTCATCGGGACATGGCCGCAGCCCGGCAGCCGCACCAACCGGGCGCCCGGCACGGCACGCTTGGCCCGGACGCCCTGGCGGCGCAGCAGCAGCCGGTCCCGGGTGCCCCAGGCGATGGTGACGGGCACGTCGGGAATGTCGTCCAGGAACAGGACGTCCCGCTGGGTGGCCAGCGTCGGCTCGAAACCGGTCGCTCCGCGCAGTGCGAGCGTCTCGGCGACCACCGCGTCGGGTGACCGGCGGCCCGGCCGCGCGTAGATCGTGCCGGCCAGCGCCGCCCGCCCGGCGGCCGACCGGGAGAGCCGCTCGATGAACGACACGGGCAGCGACCGCGCCCCCAGCCGCATCGCGCGCAGCGTCCCGACGGCATAGCGCCGTTCGGCCTCCGTCCAGAACCCGGCGGGCGACAGCGCCGTCACCGAGCGGACGAGCTTCTCGCGCCCCAGCTCCAGCGCCAGCAGCCCGCCCAGCGAGTTGCCCGCCACGTGCGGCCGCCCGATGCCCAGCGCCGTACAGAACGCCTCCAGCACCGGCACGACCGTGGACAGGTCGTACGCCAGGCCGTCCGGCAGCGCGGGCGAGGTCCCGAAGCCCGGCAGGTCCACGGCGACGACGTCACGCCGTGCCGCCAGGATGTCCAGGACCGGCTGCCACGCCTGCCAGTGGTGGCCGATGCCGTGCAGGAGCAGCAGCGGTTCCCCGGCTCCGACGCGTTCGTACCGTACGGACACCGTGCGCGGCCCCTGCGGGGACTCCACCGTGAACGAGACCTCTGCGGCCATGCTGCTGCTCCCTGTCTCCCGCTCGGCCGCGCCGTATCCAGACAGCGCGTCAGCAACAATTACCGCCCGGTAGGCGGGAGTTCAAGGCCGGGTGGCCGTCGGTGGCCCGTCCTGCGCCCCTCCGTGGCCGTGCGAACGTTCTGTGAACACCACACCCCGTACCGTCACCGCGTTCAGCCCTCGGTCGATGATTGGTCTTGACCAAGGTGGTGGCCCGTCCTATGGTCGCAGGGATAGTGCAGGAACCTTTAATAAACAAGGGCGCGGAAAGTCGTCCCGGACACGGCGATCGCGGAGGATCAGGGTGGGGACCACGCAGCTTGAATCGGTGCCGGAACCGAAGTACTGGCACCTGAAGACCGTGATCAGCGAGGCGCTCGACTCCGAGTTCGAGGTGGGCGAGATCCTGCCCAACGAACGCGAACTCGCGGCCCGCTTCGGCGTCGCCCGCGCCACGCTCCGGCAGGCGCTCGAGCAGCTCGAACTGGAGGGCCGACTGCAGCGCCGCCGCGGCGTCGGCACGACCGTCGCCCCGCCCCGCGTCGGCGTGGACGTCTCCACCGCCCAGCACCGCTGGCCCGGGACCGGCGAGGAGAACTGGGAGGCCGTCGACTGCACCTTCGCCGCGCCGCCCGCCGCCGTGGCCCGCCTCCTCGAACTCGACACGGACGCGGACGCCGATGCCGACGCGGACGCCGCCGGCTCCCGGGGAGCCGCCCGCTCCGTTCACACGGTGCGCAGGCTCCGGGCGACGCGCGGCCAGTCCGTCGCCGCCGAGCAGCTCTACGTTCCCGCCTCCTCCGTGCCCGGGCTCGTGACGTCCGGCGACACCACCGGCCCGGTCCTCGCCCGTGGCGTCCTGCGTGAACTGGCGCTGCTGCCCCTCGACGGCCAGGACCGCGCCGTGGAGCTGGGCTCGGCCCGCGCCGACGACGCCAAGGAACTGGACCGCCTGCCCGGCGCCCCGGTCCTCGTCGTCACCACCCGCTACCTCTCCGAGGGCCGCACCGCCGCCGTCTCCGTCGCCACCTACCGCGCGGACACCTGCCGCCTCACCTTCGGCGACGTGGGCGACCTCCAGATCGCCTCCTGACCCCGCCGGCCGGCAGCCGCCGCCCGGGACACGGCACCAGGACACCGACCGCACGAGGCACCGACCGCACGAGGCACCGGCGGGAGCAATGCCGGTCGCCGCCGTCGGAGGCCCGTCCGCGTTCAGCGGCGGGCCGTCACCGTGCCCTCCACGGCGAAGAGCTGCTCCTCCACGTGGTCCAGGGCGAGCCGCAGCGCGCCGGTCGCGACCGCCGCCTCGCCCAGCAGGGACAGCTCCACACGCGGCGGCCGCAGGCAGTACCGCGCCAGTTCTTCCCGCAGCGGCGGCAGGATGCCGTCCAGGCCCGCCGCCCAGCCGCCGACCACCACCAGCTCCGGGTCCAGCGCCAGGGCCAGCGCGGCCACGTCGTGCACCAGTCGCTGCGTGAACCGCTCCACGGCCGCCGCGGCCCGCTCGTCGCCCCGCCGCGCCCGCGCGAACACCTCGGCCACCGCCTGCTCGTCCAGCGGGTGCAGCGGCTCGTCCGTCGTCGACAGCAGTGCCTCCGGCGTGTCCCCGCGCCCCAGCAGATGCAGCGCGCCGATCTCGCCGGCCGCCCCGCCGAACCCCCGGTGCAGCCGCCCGCCGATCAGCGCCCCCGCCCCCGGGCTCAACCCCGCCAGGACGAACACGATGTCGTCCGAGTCGGTCGCCGCACCCTTCCAGTGCTCGGCGACCGCCGCCGCGTTCGCGTCGTTCTCCACGAGCACCGGACACCGGAACGACCGCCGCAGCCGGTCCCCGAGCGCCAGCCCCGTCCACCCGGGCAGCGCCGTGCCGAGCCGCACTGTGCCGTCGGCCTCCACGATCCCCGGCGTGCCCACACCGACCGCGCGCAGACTGCCGCGCGCCACCCCGGTGCGCCGCAGCACGTCGGCCACCGCCGCCCGCATCCGCTCCAGTCGCTCGTCCGCCGACGCCGTCTCCGCGACCGCGCGCGTGCCCGCGCCGATGATCCGCCCGTCGAGCCCGGACAGCAGCGCGGCCACCCGGTGTGGTCCGATCTCGATGCCCAGCAGATGACCCGCCTCGGCGCGGAACCGGAACCTCCGCGCCGGCCGCCCCTGCCGACGCACCTCGCCCTCCTCAGGCGCCACCTCGACCACGAGACCCGCCCCGATGAGCCCCTCGGTCACCTCGTCGACCGTGGGTCGTGAGAGGCCGGTGAGACGTGTGAGGTCGGTCAGCGTGCGTGCCTCACCGCCCCGCAGCGCATGGAGTACCACCGCGGAGTTGATCCGCCGCAGCAGCGACGGGTCCCCGCCGGTCAGCCGCCCCACCGTGTGTCCTCCCAGCTCGTGCCGCGTGTCTGCCGGATCGTACTCAATGCCGCCGACAGCGGCGACCGCGCCCGCCGCCGTGCCCGCGACCGCGCGCGCCGCGAACCCGCGCGGCCCCCGCGCCCGCACCTGCCGCCGTGCCCCCCGAACCCGCCGCGGAGCCCGACGCCGCACCGGACGGCCCACCCGTGCCGTCCGGAGACCCGGGTCACCTGACGGGACGCCAATTGTCAGTGGCGGCCGCTTTACTGGATCCCATGACCACCGCTCGGTACCTGGCGACCATCGATCGGCTGCGCTTCCACCCCTTCCCGGGGCGGCGCGGCAGATCCGACGTGGGCGACAGCGGCCCGGGCTACCACATAGCCGAGCTGTCCACCAGCGAGGAATTCTGGGAGGACCGCAGCCGGCTGGAGCTCGTCGCCGAGCAGTACGAGGCGGACCGCGACGCGCTGTCCGCGCTGCTCACCGCCCGCTGGGGCGCACCTCGGGTGTTCAGCCTGTGGTCCGTGTTCCGGCGCGCGTCCGACGGCGAGCCGATCCCGGAGCCGTGGGACGCGCTCAGCAACCACGTCCCCGACCTGCACCTGTGGCGGGCCGACGGCCGCTGGATCGCCCTCGGTGTCTCCCAGTGGGACAGCGAGCTGCCGTTCCAGCTCCTCGCCGTCGTCACGGACGTCGATCCTCCGTAGCGAACGCGGCGGCCCGCAGCCGGCCGTACTCCTGCGCCATCGTCTCCGCCGTCCAGTGCGCGTTCAGCCCGCTGGGATTGGGCAGCGCCCAGACACGCGTGTCGCCGATCGTCCGCTCCTGCGGCCCGATCCGCGCCTTCTTCTCACCGAAGGCCGTGCGGTACGCGGTGACGCCGACGACCGCGAGCCAGCGCGGCCGCAGCCGCTCCACCTTCGCGGTCAGCAGCCGCCCGCCCTCACGGAACTCCTCGTCGCTCAGCTCGTCGGCCCGCGCCGTCGCCCGCGCCACCACGTTCGTGATGCCCAGCCCGTACGAGAGCAGCTCACCCTGCTCGGACGGCCGCAGCAGCCGCGGCGTGAACCCGGACAGGTGCAGCACCGGCCAGAACCGGTTGCCGGGCCGTGCGAAGTGGTGGCCCGTCGCACCGGACATCAGGCTCGGGTTGATGCCGCAGAACAGCACGGACAGGCCGCCCGCCGCCACGTCGGGAATGACGCGGTCGCGAGCGGCCTGGAGTTCCTCGGCGGAGAGCCGGCGTGAAGCCGTCC
The DNA here is from genome assembly GCF_013362995.1 of Streptomyces sp. TRM64462. GTDB lineage: Bacteria > Actinomycetota > Actinomycetes > Streptomycetales > Streptomycetaceae > Streptomyces. The sequence goes on from NZ_JABWDV010000268.1 coordinate 15,968, forward strand.
CCGAAGGAGTACGTGAGGGAATGCGTGAGGCCACGTCAGAGGATGGCGCCCGGCGTGTACGCGGCGGCCTCCGGGTGCTGCTTGACGATCTCCTCGATCCGGGAGACCAGCGCGCCGACCTGGTCGGCGGCCGCGCCCGTGAACGACAGCTTGTCCGCCATCAGCGCGTCGAGCCCGGCCCGGTCCAGCGGGATCCGCGCGTCGGCGGCGAGCTTGTCCAGCAGCTCGTTGCGCTCCGCGCCCTGCTCACGCATGGCGAGGGCGGACGCCACCGCGTTCTCCTTGATGGCCTCGTGGGCCTCCTCGCGGCCCACCCCGGCCCGCACGGACGCCATGAGGACCTTCGTGGTGGCGAGGAACGGCAGGTAGCGGTCCAGCTCCCGGGCGACGACCGCCGGGAACGCGCCGAACTCGTCGAGGACCGTCAGGAACGTCTCCAGCAGACCGTCCAGCGCGAAGAACGCGTCGGGCAGTGCGACGCGGCGCACCACGGAGCACGAGACGTCGCCCTCGTTCCACTGGTCGCCCGCCAGCTCGCCCGTCATCGACGCGTAACCGCGCAGGATCACCATGAGGCCGTTGACGCGCTCGCAGGAGCGGGTGTTCATCTTGTGCGGCATCGCGGACGAGCCGACCTGGCCCGGCTTGAAGCCCTCGGTGACCAGCTCGTGGCCCGCCATCAGACGGACCGTCTTGGCCAGCGACGACGGCGCGGCGGCGAGCTGCACCAGCGCCGTGACGACCTCGTAGTCCAGCGAGCGCGGGTAGACCTGGCCGACCGACGTGAACGCGTGCGCGAAGCCCAGGTGCTCGGCGATCCGCTGCTCCAGCTCCGCCAGCTTCGACGCGTCGCCGCCCAGCAGGTCCAGCATGTCCTGCGCCGTGCCGACCGGGCCCTTGATACCGCGCAGCGGGTAGCGGCCCAGCAGCTCCTCAAGGCGCGCGTACGCCACCAGCAGCTCGTCCGCCGCCGTCGCGAACCGCTTGCCGAGCGTCGTGGCCTGCGCGGCCACGTTGTGCGACCGGCCCGCCATGACCAGCTCGCCGTACTCGGCCGACAGCTTGCCGAGCCGCGCCAGCACCGCCACCGTCCGGTCCCGCATCAGCTCCAGCGACAGCCGGATCTGCAGCTGCTCCACGTTCTCGGTCAGGTCGCGGGACGTCATGCCCTTGTGGACCTGCTCGTGGCCGGCGAGGTCGTTGAACTCCTCGATCCGGGCCTTCACGTCGTGCCGCGTGACCTTCTCACGCTCGGCGATCGAGGCCAGGTCGACCTGGCCGAGTACGCGTTCGTAGTCGGCGAGCGCGGCGTCCGGAACCTCGACCCCGAGGTCCTTCTGGGCGCGCAGCACGGCGAGCCACAGCCGCCGCTCCAGCCTCACCTTCTGTTCGGGGGACCACAGGACGGCGAGGTCGGCGGAGGCGTAGCGGCCGGCGAGGACATTGGGGATGCGAGGCTTGGCAGTCACGTGACCGGATTCTACTGGCGATTTGTGCAGGCCAGCGCCCCGGTCCGGGTTGTGGCTTGCTACGAGACGCACGCCACGCGGTGGCCTCGGGGCAGCCGGGGTGGTCGGGGCGGTCGGGGCAGGTCAGGAGACCGGCGCCTCGAAGGGGAGGAGCTCGGGGCGCTTCGCCGGGCGGCCGTCGCCCGAGGAGCGTCCGGTCAGGCGCCGCCCGATCCAGGGTCCCAGATGCTGCCGGGCGAACCGCAGGTCGCCCGCCCGCCGCTCCAGCCACGGGGCCCGTACCTCCGGAGGCAGCGCCGCCCGCCAGTCCTCCTCGGGCGCCAGGCCGAGGGTCTGCCACACCGCTTCGGCGACCCGGCGGTGGCCCTCGGCGGTGAGGTGCAGGCGGTCCACGTCCCACATCCGGCGGTCACCGAGCGCCTCGGAACCGTACAGGTCCACGACCAGCGCGCCGTGCCGTGCGGCGAGCTCGTCCACGTACGCGAAGAGCGCCTCCATCCGGGGCCGGAACCGCTCCATCACCGGGCCCCGGCGGCCGGGGCTGCGCATCAGAACGAGCTGCCCGCAGGAGGGGGCGAGACGCTCGACCGCCTCCTCCAGATGTGCGCGCACACGCCCCAGGTCGCACTTGGGGCGCAGGGTGTCGTTGAGCCCGCCGACGAGCGTGACCACATCGGCCTTCATCTCGGCCGCCGGCCCCACCTGCTCGTCGACGATCTGCGCGATGAGCTTGCCGCGCACCGCCAGGTTCGCGTACCGGAAGCCGGGCGTCCGGGCGGCGAGCCGTGCGGCCAGCAGATCGGCCCAGCCCCGGTAGGAGCCGTCGGGCAGCAGGTCGGACATGCCCTCGGTGAAGCTGTCACCGACCGCGACAAGACTCGTGTATGTGGCATTGATCTTCATGGCGGGCCGATCATACCGTGCGGTATGCCGCACGGTTTCTCAGGCCGTCGGGCCGCCCACCAGTTCCCGCAGTACGTCCTCCATCGTGACCAGGCCGGCCAGCCGCCCGTCGTCGTCCAGGACGGCGGCCAGATGCGTACGGCTGCGGCGCAGCGCCGTCAGGACGTCGTCCAGCGGCGTCGCGTCCCGCACCTGGGCGATCGGCCGCATCGCCGACACCGGGAACGGGAGGTCGCGCGGCACCACGTCCAGCGCGTCCTTCACGTGCAGGTAGCCCAGGATGCGGCGGGCCGGGTCCACCACCGGGAACCGGGAGAACCCGGACTCCGCGGCCAGCCGCTCCAGCTCCTCCGGCGTCGTGCCCACCTGCGCGTACACGACCCGCTCCAGGGGCATGACGACGTCCCGCACCGGACGGCGGCCCAGTTCGAGCGCGTCGTGCAGCCGCTCGGCGGCGCGGTCGTCCAGGAGGCCCGCGTCACCGGCGTCGGTGACCATCCGGGCCAGTTCGTCGTCCGAGAACGTCGCGGCGACCTCGCCCCTGACCTCCACGCGCAGCAGCTTCAGCAGCCCGTTGGCGAACGCGTTGATCGTGAAGATCACCGGCCGGGCCGCGCGCGCCAGCCCCACCAGCGGCGGGCCCAGCAGCAGCGCCGTACGGACCGGCTCGGCCAGGGCGATGTTCTTCGGCACCATCTCGCCCAGCAGCATGTGCAGATACGTCGCGACCGTCAGCGCGATCACGAACGAGATCGGGTGCACCAGGCCGTGCGGCACGCCCAGCGCGTCGAACAGCGGCTCCAGCAGATGCGCGATGGCCGGCTCGGCGACGATACCGAGCACCAGCGTGTTCAGCGTGATGCCGAGCTGGGCCGCCGCCATCAGCGCCGACACGTGCTCCAGGCCCCACAGGACACTGCGGGCCCGCCGGTTCCCCGCCTCCGCCTGCGGCTCGATCTGGCTGCGGCGCACCGAGATCAGGGCGAACTCGGCGCCGACGAAGAACGCGTTGAGGACGAGGGTCAGCAGACCGATCAGCAACTGGATCGCGGTCATCGGCCACCCTCCCCACGGGCATCGCGCCCAC